>JADHNT010000003.1 GCA_016779385.1 Pseudomonadales bacterium | reverse complement strand
TCGTTGTCCGTGCCCTCATCCCGGCGCCGGGCGGCGTCGAGGACCATGGTACGGGCCGCGTAGGCCTCCGTGGCCGAATCGGCCAGCATGGCCTGCACGAGCTGAAACTCCCCGATGGCTTGGCCGAACTGCTGGCGCTCCGCCGCGTAGCGGGTGGCGTCCTCGATGAGGCGCTGGGCGCAGCCCACGGCCAGGGCACTGATGTGGAGCCGGCCCCGGTCGAGGGTTTTCATGGCGGTGAGGAAGCCCTTGTGGAGGGCCGCCTCGCCACCGAGGAGGGCGTCGGCGGGAAGGAAAACGTCCTCAAAGACGACATCGCATACGTGCGCGCCTTGCTGGCCCATTTTTTTGTCGGCCTTGCCCAGGGATAGGCCTTTGCTATCCGCGGGGACGAGGAAGGCGGAAACCCCGCGGGAGCCCGGGGCATCTTGGTCCGTGCGGGCAAATACGGTGAAGAGCTGGGCATGGGGTGCATTGGTGATGTAGCGCTTGCGCCCATTGATGACGAAGCCATCCCCCTGGCGATCGGCGCGGGTACGCACCGAGCCCGCATCGGAGCCGGCGTCGGGCTCGGTGAGGGCGAAGGAGCCGATGACTTCGCCGCTGGCCATGCGCGGCAGCCAGTATTCCTTCTGGGCTTCGGTGCCGTCCATCACCAGGCCCTGGGAGCCGATGCCGTTGTTGGTGCCGATGACGGAGCGGAAGGCCGGGGAGGTCCAGCCCAGTTCCATCACCACCTGGCATTCCTCTTCCGTATTCAGCCCCAGGCCGCCGTAGACCTCGGGCACGGTCAGACCGAAGAGCCCCAGCTCGCGCATCTCCTGCACCACCTCCGCGGGGATGCGGTCTTCCCGGGCCACCTGGGCTTCCAGGGGCACGAGGCGCTCCCGGACAAAGCGGTGAACGGTGGCTTGGAGTTGCTCGAGAGTGCTGGGATCGAGAGGCATGACGGGCTCCTTAGGCAGAATCGGGCGCAGTCTACACCCCTTTCATTGTCAGATCCGCGGTGGTGCTCTAGGCTTCGCCCGTCATTATCCCAGGTTCGGTATCGAGGAGAGCATTCATGAGCCAGGAGCAGGCTTCAAAGGCAGCGCGGGCGGCGTTCAATTGGGAGGACCCCCTGGGCCTTGAGGCCCAGCTCAGCGAAGAAGAGCGGATGGTCATGGAGTCGGCTCGGAGCTACGCCCAGGACAAGCTCCAGCCCCGAGTGCTTGAGGCCTCCCGGAAGGAGCACTTCCACCGGGAGATCATGAATGAGCTTGGGGCCCTGGGCATGCTGGGGTCGACCCTTCCGGAGCGCTACGGCTGCGCCGGTCTGAATTACGTCTGCTATGGCCTCGTGGCCCGGGAAGTGGAGCGGGTGGATTCGGGCTATCGCTCGGCCATGAGCGTGCAGTCCTCCCTGGTGATGCACCCCATCTACGCCTACGGCTCGGACGCACAGCGGGAGAGGTATTTGCCCAAGCTGGCCACCGGGGAATGGGTCGGCTGCTTTGGCCTAACCGAGCCTGATCATGGCTCCGACCCGTCCTCTATGGTGACGAACGCCAAGCCCGTGGACGGCGGCTTCATCCTCAATGGGGCGAAGATGTGGATCACCAATTCCCCTATCGCCGATCTCGCCGTGGTGTGGGCCAAGCTCGAGGGTACGATCCGGGGCTTCATCGTTGAGCGGTCCTTCGAGGGCTTCTCCACGCCGAAGATCGAAGGAAAGCTCAGCCTGCGCGCCTCCATCACCGGGGAAATTGTTCTGTCCGACTGCTTCGTACCGGAGGAGAACCTCCTGCCGAACGTGAAGGGCCTCGCCGGTCCCTTTGGCTGCTTAAACAAGGCGCGCTACGGCATCAGCTGGGGCGCCCTTGGGGCGGCGGAGTTTTGCTGGCATGCCGCGCGCCGCTACACCCTGGAGCGGCAGCAGTTTGGCCGGCCCCTCGCGGCCAATCAGCTGATTCAAAAGAAGCTCGCGGATATGCAGACGGAAATCGCTTTGGGCCTTCAGGCATGCCTGCGCATGGGGCGGCTTATGGACGAGGACGCGCTGCCCGTGGAGACCATCTCCCTGCTTAAGCGCAACAGCTGCGGCAAGGCGCTGGACGTCGCGCGCCTCGCTCGGGACATGCACGGCGGCAACGGCATCAGTGATGAGTATCACGTGATGCGCCACCTCGTGAATCTTGAGACCGTGAACACCTACGAGGGCACCCACGACATCCATGCCCTGATCCTGGGCCGGGCGCAGACCGGGCTCCAGGCCTTCACCGGCGCCTAGGCCCCGCTCAGGTAAAAGGGGGCGCTTTTCGCGCCCCGCGGTGTGCGATATCTCTCCGGGGCCACCCTGGCCCCGAAAAACTCCCTAGGGTGATCTCCTGTTCCACGTTGGCCAGCCCCCGTTGAGGCTTGCTAGGGTGAACCTTGCCATTGCGCAGCCCAGGGAGGGGAGTCGCATGATTCGAGTGCAACTGATTGCGGGGCAACGCCTCGTTCACATCGCGCTGAAAGCCCTTATTGAGCAGGCACCAGGCATGGACCTCGTGGCCCACGCCTTCACGGCCCAGGAGGGGCTTGAGCAGCTGGATCCGTCGCGGGCCACCATGGCTTTGGTGGCTTTGAGCCTTAAGGACGCCGACGGGGTGGAAACCATCCGCCGGCTTCAGCGCCAGCGTCCCCAGCTGGCCATCGTCGGCTTCGGTGAGCCGAGCAGAGGGCCCTTTCCACACCACATGCTCGATGCCGGGGCGACGGCTTATGTGAGCTTGCAGGCTGAGGAGCAGGAATGGATCGCCGCGCTACGTCGGGCCCAGGTGGGGCAGCGCTTTCTCTCCGCCGATGTGGCCAGAAACCTCGCTTTCCATAGCCTAGAAGGGGGCGATCACCGAAACCCTTTTGCGCTTTTATCTGGGCGTGAGCTCCAGGTAGCCCATATGGTGATTCGCTGCCAGCGGGTTTCGGTCATTGCCCGAACCTTGTCGCTTTCGCCGAAAACGGTGAACAGTTATCGCTATCGAATCTTTGAAAAGCTCGCGATTGAAAGCGACGTCCAGCTCACCTTGCTTGCGCTCGAGCACGGCTTGGTGAGCCGGGCCTCCCTGAAGACGGAAGTCGAGGTGAAAGCAGAGGCCTTTGTCTGAGATTGAGCTTCCCAGGGTTTAGCGATACCTTATAACGTTATCGCCATCCATTATGACAAGTCCTAGCGGCGATCCTGGCTGGGCACCCTTGGGAGGGGTTATGAAAAAGCTTTTGCTGGCGGTGCTGTTCTGTCTTGGCGGCGCAGCGCAGGGGGCGCAAGACTGGTCCCTCACCCTAGATGAGGCGCAAATGGCCGAGGCCGCGGGCCTGTACGAACAGAACTGCGCGCTGTGCCACGGCGAAGATCGCAGCGGCTACGCCGCGGACCACGCCCCGTCCCTGAAGAGCCCGCAGCTCCTCAGCACGGGCTTCCCCTCCCATCTGCGGGCGGCCATCGGCTATGGCCGGCGCGGTACGGCTATGGCGGCCTACAGCGAAGAAATGGGCGGCCCTCTGTCTCGAGGGCAGATGAACATCCTTACCCGCTGGCTTGTGCAGGTGGAGGGCATTGAGCCCTTGAAGCTCTCCGGCGATGCCGTAGAAGGCGACGCGCAGGCAGGTGCCCAAACCTACGGCGCGCTGTGCGCGAATTGCCACGGCGACCAGGGCCAAGGCGTGTATGCGCCAGCCATTGGCGATCAGTCCCTGCTGGCCAACGCTTCCGATGCATTTCTGAAGTACGCCCTTGAGCACGGCCGGGACGGCACCCCCATGGGAAGCTACAGCAAGCTCCTCGGCGAGAAGGGCGTGAACAACGTAGTCGCCTACCTGCGTAGCCAGGCCTCGGGCTGGGCGCCCGATCCCATCAAGCTTCGCACGCCGCCCACGCCGGATCAGTACGTGCTTAACCCTGAGGGGGAAGATCCGAACTTCACCATTCGCGTGGACTACCAGGAGAAGCGCTACAAAGCCGACGGCCTCTACGAGGGTCGCTATGTCCCCGCCGCGGAGGTGGTGAAGGCGCTGGAGGAGAAGAAGCGCTTTATCCTCCTCGACACCCGACCCGCATCCTCCTGGCAGCGCAGCCACATCCCCGGCGCCGTGCCCATGCCCTATTACCGGGACAAGGAGCGGGCCACCGATCTCCAGCTGCCCGATCCCTCCGAAGGCGTCATGATCGTGGCCTACTGCGCTTGCCCTCACGCCGCCTCGGACTACGTGATCAACAACCTCCGGGGGCTCGGCTATCCGGCGGAGCTTACGGCGGTGATCGACGAGGGGATCCTCGTGTGGACTGCCATGGGGCTGCCTGTGGTGGCCGGCGAGAGCCTCGCTAGCAACTAAGCTAGGTGCCCCGTTGAGGGCATGGCCGAAGAAAGCGCCCGCGCTCTGGGCGCTTTTTTTTTGTCCCAAGCTTTGTCACCGTGGGGGCTTGTGAGGGGAAGGAGGGGATCATGACCGAATGGGTTCGCTATGAAGTGCCGGCGCCGGGGGTGGCGCGCATTACGCTGAACCGGCCTGCGCAGGCCAACGCGCAGAATCGCCATTTGCTTTACGCCTTAAATGATGCGCTGGACCGGGGCGCGCAGGATGATGAGATTAGGGTGTTGCTCATCGCCGCCGAGGGGCGCCACTTTTCCTCCGGGCACGATCTGTCCGGGGACGACGACGCGGCCTTCCAAGACGTCGCCCTCGGCCCCTGGGGGGGCTTTGACGCCCCGGCCATGGAAGGGCACTGGGCTCGGGAGGAGGAGGCCTACTTCGGCCTGTGCTGGCGCTGGCGGAATATCCCTAAGCCCACGGTCGTGGCGGTGCAGGGAAAGGTGATCGCCGGAGGGCTCATGCTTGTTTGGCCCTTCGACATCGTGGTGGCCAGCGACGACGCCACCTTCCAGGACCCGGTGGTGGCCTTCGGAGCTAACGGCGTGGAGTACTTTGGCCACCCCTGGGAGTTCGGGGTGCGCAAGGCTAAGGAGCTCCTCTTTACGGGCCGCGCCATCACCGCGGAGGTGGCCCGGGAGCTCGGGATGGTGAACCGGGTGGTTTCCCGGGATGCGCTGGCGGAGGCGAGCCTGGCGCTAGCGGCGGAGATCGCTGAGCAGCCGGCCATGGGCCTGAAAACGGCCAAGGCCTCCATCAACCAAGCCCAGGATGCCCAGGGGTTTTTCAATTCCCTCCGAAGCGCCATGGGCCTTCAGCAGCTGGCCCATGCCCAGAACTTCCTCGTGCACGGCATGGCCGTAGATCCTAGCGGAGCCGAGCGGGTGAAGGCGTTGGTGAAGGCGCCGCCCCTGGGGGCTTCAGAGGCGGAATAGGGGCTTGCGCTAGCGGCGTGCGCTAGCGGAAGCGCTCTAGTCCTACAAAGGTGCCGCCGTTGCGTCGGGCCAGCTCGCGCATCAGGGTGGCAAAGCGCTCCCCCGTATCCTGAAACTGGGGGGGTGCGGCGAATTGCACGGGGAAGCCGACGCCGTGAATGCGAACGCGGCGCTGCCCCGAGCTGTCGCTGCGGTTAATCCGATCCACCGTATCGATTACGGCTTCGATGGAAGCGCCGGTAAATTCATCGCCGAAGACGTAGAGGGAAATCTTTCGGTCCGGTGCCCAGAAGGTATTGATCGCCCGCGTAATGCCCTCCACCGGAGAGGAGTTAGAGAAGGGGCTCCAGCTGCGGATGCGGTCCGTGATGATGGCGCGCCGCCCCGGCGTATCGGGAATCCATTGCCCAGCGTAGCTGCTGAACATGTACTCCCCCATGTCGTTCATGACCTGAATGCCCTTCACCTCCGGATAGACCTCGAGGGTTTCGATGAGCTTCTGCGTCATCAAATCCCAGGCGTAATTGAACATGCTGCCGGAGGTATCGATGATGAAGATGATGTACTCGCTATCCGCGGGAATCCCGCCGACGAGATCATTGCGTGCCCGGTAGTTCTGCCCCAAAAGGCGCTGAAGGATTTGGGAGAGCGACTGGCGGGCGTCGGCCAGGGCGCGTCCCTCCTCCTGGGCGTCGGCGAGGGCGTCGGCGGCGCGTCGGGCCTGAACCTGGAGAGCCGCTTCCGCCGCCCGCTGCGCTGCAAGTTTCTCCTTCAGCGCTTCGAAGCGCGCTTGGGCTGCCGCTGCGGTTTCCTGAAGTTCATCGCGCTTGGCCTGGGCCGAGAGCACGGCCGCCTGCAGCGTGGAGGCATCCCCGGCGAGGCCTTCGGCGCTCGCCCGGGTGTCCTGGGGAGCGACGCTTTTGGTGATGATTAACAGCAGGATGACAGCGCCAAAGCCGCAGGAGACCACGTCCAGAAAGGCCAGGCCGCTATCCGCCACGTCGCGTCTTGGGCGTGCCATCAGGGCCAGTCCTCCGCCGGGCTCATGAAGCTACCCCCGCGCTGCGTGGCGAGGCGCCAATAGAGAGACGCGGCGAGGGGGTCACCCTCGAGGGGTAGCAAAATGATTTGGAGCGGAATCGCCGGGGGTAGGGCCCGCACCGCATCCTCAAAAAGCCGTCGACGCTGGGCGCCGGTAATGGTCCCCCGGGGGCTATCCCCGGGGCTCAGGGTGGGTAGCCCATCGGTGATCAGAATAATGTTGTCCGGAGCGGGACTTAGGCCCTTCACGGCCTCGAAAACCGCTTCCAAGTTTGTGCCGCCCGCGGGAAGCAGGGCCAGCGCCGCTTCCGTGGCGTCCCCGAGCCTTTGGCTGTTCACGGGCAGCCAGGTGCCTTCCGTTCCCGCGAGGGCCGGTTCCCAGCCCTCGCTGAAGGGGTAGAGCTGAAAGGCGCTGGTGAGGGGCAGCTGGGAGACGAGCCATTCCACCGTACCCTTGGCGCGCTGCCACTTAGGTGCCGCCTGCTGGGCCTCCGAGGCCATGTTCCGCAGCCGAAGTACGTTGACGATGGTGTCATCGAGCATGCTGGCGGAGCGATCAAAGAGGATGAGAATTCGCTCGCCCCCCACGCGAAGTCCCGTGAGGTACTGTCGTTGCCCGTCGCCCTGAATGCTTCGCGCCGCCGTCCCCTGTTGATCGTCCCCGAAGCGGCCCTGGCTATCGACCTCCGCCTGGAGCGTCTCAATGGCCTTGGCGAGTTCCTCGGCCTCCGCGGCGGAAGCCTCGGTCTCCTTCAAGAGCGCTTGCAGTCGCACCTGCTCCGCCTCTAGGCGTGCCTGCTGCGCGGCCTGGGTTGGGGTGAGGATTTGGGATTCTGCTTCAAGGGCTGTGAGCTGCGCCATCAGGGCTGCCTGCGCCTGCTCCGCGCTCTTGAGGTCTTGCTCTAGCTGAGCTACGGCGGTGGTGAGGGGCTTGGTGACGGCGGCGCGGCTCTCCTCAATGCCGTGCTTGGTAATGAGGAACACCAGCACCACGGCGCCAAAGCCGCAGGACATGATGTCGAGGAAGGACAGGCTGAAGGGCGTGGACGCCCGTTGCCCTCGCTTAGCCATCAGCGGCCTGGACGTGAATCAGCCGCAGGGGAAGGGCCTCCGTTCCCAAATAGACAGTTTGCCCAAGGGCTAGGGGAAGGGGGCCGGCGACAGGAACGCCTTCGAGGCGGGCCGGGGCCTCGGGCATGAGGCGCCAGCCGGCTTCGCTGTGTTCTAGGTGCCCGAGCTGGGGTAGGCCGAGGGTTTTCGTCGGTCCCTCGGCGCCGCCCACGGGTAGGGTTGCTTGGCCTTTCAGGGGCAGGGCCAGCCATCCCAGGAGCACGTGGGTTGGCGCAGCCGTGGCGTCCAGGGCGTTGGGCATTTCCGAAGCCGCGCCGAGGCTTGGCGCTGGAGCGTGCGGAAGTGCCGGGGCAGGCGTCTCTAGGGGCTGGCCGTCCTGGCGAGCCGGGAGAGCAAGGGTGGTGAGATAGCTTAGGGCGCCCACGGTCCCCCGTAGTCCTTGTCCCTGGGCCTCGAGCCCAGCCCATAGCTGCGCGCCGCTCAGGGGCTGAAGGGGCTGGCCAAGGCCCTCGGAAAGGTGCGCAGCGAGACCCGGGAAGCGGCCGAGGCGCTCGTGAAGCCATAGCGTGCCTTCGGGAAGGGCTTGAGCACTAAGCGCCTCCAGGAACGCGTCATAGCGCCCCCTTACCTTCCCTAGCAGCGCCCCGCGCTGGAGAGTCAGGGCGAAGCGCTGCCCATTGACCGTTAGGGCGGCTTCGGGTGTCTCTCCTCGGCTAAGGGCCTCAAGCCAGCCCGGCAGGGCATCGAAAAGGGCCTGCTCGCTCGCGCCTGTATGGAGGGGGTCAAAGCGTGTTTCCGCCACAAACTGATCGGCAATGGCGCTGAGCCAGCAATCCTCTAGATCCGTGAGGGCCGCCGCGGGCACGGGTGAAACCCCGGTGCGCTCCAGCTGCTCAGGGTGCTGGGCGAAGGAGCTCACCAGGCCCTGGTGCAGGCCGCCGTCGATGACTGCATGGGGTCCCCGAGCCAGGGGTCCTGCGCCAGCGAGGGTCAGGAGGGCGCTGTCCACCAGCCCCACCGCGTCGAAGGCGCAGGCGTCGGCGATGCCGAGAAGCAGAGCGAGCTGTTCCCGATTCCAGGTTCCAGGAACGGCGAGGAGGGCTTCCCCGGAGGGATCGGCGCCGGCCTGCCAGAGTCCCTGGAGCTGGGCATGGATGAGATCGGCGTGGGTGCGGGCCCGTTCCAGGGGCTGGGGCAGGGGGTCCGTGCTGAGCCGATGGAAGTGCTCGTTCATGACCTTCGCTGGCTCCCGCCGTACCCAGGCGGCAGCGGCGTGCCCAAGGAGCAGGTCCTGGCCCTGGGCCAAGGCTAGCCCGGGCTCGCACTGCTCCTGCCCCGCGCCAGTGCGAAGTCGAAGGCCGCCGTCATTTAGCTCGAAGGTTGCCAGGGTCATGTGCGCACCTGCAGATGTTGGATCAGCTCCCGGTCCGCGTAGCTGTGCGCCTCAAGCACGAGGCGCTCCTGAAGCAGCTGCAGCTGATGGACGAGGAACATGATGAGAATGCTGATCAAGAGGGCGACGAAGGTCGAGTTAAAGGCCACCCCCAGGGCTTCCGTGACCCCGGTGATGTCCCCTTGCACGGCCTGGTTGGCCTGGCTCAGCGCGTCCCCGATGCCGCGCACGGTCCCAATAAATCCAATGGAAGGAATGGCCCAGGCGATATAGCGCACCATGGACAGTTCGGAGTCGAGGCGCTCCCCCTCCGCATCGCAGACGTTACGCACCGCCTCGGAGACATCCTGTACATTTCGCGTGGCCGCGAAGCGCTGGAGGGCCGCGCTCAGAGCTCGGGGTAGAAGAGCCCGTTGCTGCGCCGGCTCCAGGTTCTGGAGGGGGCGAAGGTAGGTCCGCACGTCCTCAGGCAACACACTCATCCCCGGGGTGACGGGGAGGAGCTTTTGCTCGAGGAGGGCGCGTTCCCGCAGGCCCGATCGGGCCTTATAGCCCATGATGGCCATGGCCCAAAGCATGAGTATGAAGCAGGCCTCCTGCTCGAAGTCCCGTAGCACGACGGCGAGATGGCGCTCTGGGACATAATTTTCGTCCGCGGCCGCCGCGGTGCGCTGCTCCGCAAGCAAGGTCTCCGCTTCTGGACGAATAGCCGTCACGTAGATGGCGTGCACAAAAAGCGCCGCAAACAGCAGGGCGAAGAGCTGATAGGCAAATTCACTGCGTAGCGTGTCTCGCATGGGCGGTCCTAAATATCCTTGGGAAAGGCCACGGCGCGGTCCTCAGAGACTTGCTCCGTAGGAATAAAGCGGCGCGGTGGGGTACTAGAAGGATTCGCCGTCGGGGCAGGTTCCCCCGCTGCGGAGTTGCTTGCCGGGGCAGGATCAATGGCTTTTGCAGTCCCTTCCGCACGGGGTTGGCCGGTTGCTGCCGGAGCGTCTTCCCCGCTGGCGCCCTGGGCCTGCGCGGCAAGCCCGAGCGCGGTCAGCGCCAAGGCGCACGTCAAACTGGTCTGAAGCCCTTGGGGCCTGCGGAACAGCGTCACGGCGTAGCCTCCTGAGGTTCGAACCATCGGGCGATGCGGAAGCCCAAATCCTGTCGCCCGTCTTCGCCGTAATCGCGGAAGGCGAGCCGCAAGTCCACCAGCTGGCCGTGCATCCAGCTGGAGCCGCGGATCACATGATAGCGCCCTCGGCCGGGTCCGAGGGGATCCTGTCCCTCGGCGCCGAGGACTTCTTCCGTCGCGCCGTAGAAGTCGTTGATCCACTCCGCCACGTTGCCCCCGAGATCGAAAAGGCCAAAGCCGTTGGCCTTAAAGGTGCCTACGGGAGCCGTCGCCAGGTGGCCGTCGAGATAACCCGGAATGGTGCGGGCGAGGAGGTGGCGCACCGTATCGTCGGCGTAGTTGCCCTGACGATTGGCCTCAGGGCTGCGACTTTCCCCCCAGGGAAAGCGGCGCGGAGGTCCACCCACATCCATACGCGCGGCGAAGGCCCATTCCGCCTCCGTGGGGAGGCGATAGCCCGTGGCATCGGGATCAAAGCCCGTGACCTCGTCGCCCTCGAGGGTATAGACCCGGGGCAGGCCCTCCTGGTCCGAGAGCCAGTTGCAGTAGCGCACGGCGTCAAGCCAGCGGACCGAAACCACCGGGTACTTGGGCTCCTCAAGGGTGGTGCCCTCAAACGCTCCAGAGCGGTGCTTAGGATCAAAGCGCTGGAACTGGGCGTTGGTGACTTCCTGGGTGCCGAGGTAGAAGGGGCGAGTCACGATGATGTCCCGCAGCACCTCATTGGCGCGGCGCCCGGGCTCCCGGCGCGAGGCCCCCATGGTGAAGGCGCCGCCCTGCAAGAGCTCGAGCGTTTGCCCGTCTGCGGCCGTAAGGGTCGGCTTCATCGCTGCGCGCCGCGCTTCCGCGATGGTCAGGAGCGACACCTCCAGAGCCTGGGGGAAGCCTGGGCGCGGGATGATGGTGCGCTTGAAGGGCACGTAGCCGGGCTTGCTGACTTCGATAGTGACGGGGCGCGCGGGAAGCTGAAACAGGGCCCCGGGCTCCGCGGCAGGCGTGCCGTCAATGCGCAAGGTGGCGTCCGCCGGGGCGAAGCTCAGACGGAGCTCCCCAAGCTCTGGTTCCAACACCAGGTCTCGGGTTACCGTCCCCCGGGCCGGGGCCATTCCCTCTAGGCGCTTGGGACCATAGCCGGCCTTCAGCACCTCGAGGCGGTAGGGTGCTTCGGGCTTGAGGGCCAGGGTGAGGGGCGTGGCGCCCATGGGGCGTCCGTTTAAGGTCACCGCCGCCCCAGCCGGCGCGCTCGTCAGGCGCAGCTGCACCGGGGCCGGGGTGAGGGTCAGGGGCTCCAGCGTTTGGTCCTGTCGTGGGGCCGCCAGCATCGCAAGGCGTCGGGAGCTGTAGCCGTCGAGCTTGAATTCCAGCGTATGGGGGCCGGGAAGCACGGGCAGGCGCGTTGGCGTGCGACGCCCGGCAGGTTCTTCGTCGATCCAGACCTCCGCCCCATCGGGGTCCGTCGCCAGGGTCAGCTCGGCCCATCGTCGCTCCAGCTGTACGAGGGCGGTCTGGGCGCGGCCGCGGCCGGCTACGACCAGCGTGAGGCTTTGGGGCTCGTAATCCTTCGCGCGCACCGTCAGGGCCTGGGGGCCGGCAGGGAGGGTCAGGGGACCTCCGTCGGCGTGCAGTATTTGCCCGTCGGCGAGCTCGACTTCCGCGTCGGGTAGGGCTGTGCCGGAAACGCCCTGGACCGCCACGGTCACTTCGCCGGCCGCAGGCTGGAGCGTCAGCCGGACCTGCGGTGGGCTGCCGGCTTCCACGAGCAGGGGCTGGCGGTAGGGTTCGTAGCCTGGCGCCGTGGCCCTTAGGGTGTAGGTACCGGGCAGCACCAGATAGCGGTCTGCCAGCGGGAAATAGGGACCGCCGCTGAGGTTCACGGTGGCCTCCCTAGGGGTAACCTGCACCGTCAGCCCCTGGGCCAGGAACACGAAGGCCAGGGGCAAAAGGAGGAGCGCCGCAAACCAGGGCCAGCGCCGGCGCCGCCGCCGTTCCTCAGGGGGCGGGGGCGCCGCCCCGGGAACATAGGGGCTGGGGGCAATGGGCTCGCTGGTCATGCTAGATGCGATCCCGGCAAACCACGGCGATGGCCGGGGGCGTTGCCTCTAGAGGGACGGTGAAGGTGACGCGAACGTCGCGATAGCCATCCCGGGACCCCAGCGCTACATAGTTCCCCGGGCGCAGCGCCAGCGCCTGATCCGTGAGGGCGCCAAGGTGACGCACCTTCAAGACCTGCACGGTGGTTTTGCCGTCGGATTCGAGGCGCACGGTGCGGGGCGTTTCCGCCGCGACTAAGCGGGTCCTAAGGGCCTCCACCTGCTGCGCGAGGCGCGGCTCGGCAGTGAGGAAGGGGCTTGCTAGGGCAATAGTTTCCCGGGCGTGGCGAAGCACGGCATCGCTTGGATCTTTGCCGAGGGTGCGCTCCGCCTCCTCCAGCGCGCCCGCGAGGGCCAGCCGGTCCGTCATGGCCTGCCGCCCGGCCTGGGCAAAGGCCAGGGTGCCGTCGAGGGACAGGGCTGCTTCGTAGTGGGTCAAGGCGTCGCCGAAGGCCCCGGCGCGTCGCGCCGCCTCGGCCTGGTCTCGGAGCGCCGCGAGGCGTGCCTCGAGGCGCCGGGTCCCAACCAGCGCGAGCCCTTCCTCCGCTGCGGCGGCGCCGTCATCGAGCGTCAGGGCCGTCTTAAAAGCGCTTTCCGCGCCGGCATAATCCTGGCGGTTGAGGGCGTCATAGCCGTCTTTTAGGGCGGCCTCCAGGGCCTGGCGTTTCCGCTCGCGGTTAAGCGTCTCGCTCAAAGTAGCCACGCCGGGGGCGTCCCCATCGAGGCCCCGAGCCTCCATGAGGGACGTATCCGCCGCGGTCCAGTTTTCGTTGGTGAGGGCGATTTCGGCCCGGGCTAGGCTCTCGAGGACAGCGGGCCGCAGCTCGGCCCGACGCAGGCCGCGCTCTGCCTCCACCCGAAGCGCGGTGTTATCGCCGGCCATGGCCTGGAGCAGAGCATAGGCGGCTTCCGCCTCGGCGACAGCGTTCTCCGCGAGGCGCGCGGCGGCCTCCACCGCTTGCGCTTTCTGTCGATCGGGGACGGTAGCCCAGAGCGCCTCTGCCCCTTGCAGGGCCGCTTCATAGGCACCTAGAGCAACTTCAAGCTGGCCGGCCAGAAAGGCTGCGTCCCCCGCCTCCGCCTGCGCCGTTATGGCAGCCAGGTCGCTCTCGGCCCAGAGGGCGGCGCCGTGGTCCTCAAGCTCCGTGCGCCGGGCGAGGAAGCGGCGCAGTGTGCTCTGAGCGGCCTCCCGGGCCGCCTGGGTGGCCACGTCGGCGAAGGGAGCAGGACTGGGCATGGGGGACTCGGCGCCCGCGCTCCCAGTCTCCGGAGCGGGCCCTTCCTCCTCCGGGGCGGGGCGTGGTTCGGGCGTTGTTGGGCTGAGCTGCCCGAGCAGGAAAAAACCGCCCACCCCAAGGGCCAGGGCCAGCCCTGCAAGGACCGGCGCCGAGGGACCGGAGGGGGTTTGTCCCTGCCCCTGAGGTGATTCCGGCTGCGCGCCCGCCAGGGTGACGGGCGCTGGGCGGATAGGATCTTCCGGGGTGGGGCGCTCAGCCATTAGGGCCCCGCGGTGCCGAGTTCAGCGCGATAAAGCTCCACCAAAATCGTTCGCCATTTGTCATATTGCTCATCGACGGTGCCCGTCAGGGTGAAGGTTTGCTCATCCAGGGCAAGGACCTGGGGGGCCACCACGGCCTCGAGGTTGCTTGCCAGCTCGCGGATCGATTCAAGGTGCATGGTGGCTTCCACCCGCTTATCAAGGCCCGATTTTAAGGTCACCGCGCCCCCGGCAACACCCAGGGCCCCGGCGTAGCGCGAGGCGCCATCGTCGGAGGCCATGGCGGCAATACCGCCTAGCACGGCCACGGCACCGACGATGGTTCGATTGCGCGCCTGGCGCTGAAGTTCCGCAAGGGCCAGAGCCTCTTCGTAGCTGAAAGCTCGAAAGTCCTGGTAGGCGGGGGCCATGGCCGTCTCGAAGCCCCGGTAGTACTGATCGAGCGTGTCGAGGAACAGGTATTCCCGTTCTCGTACGCGATTAATCCGGGTCATCATGCTGTCCCCCTCCGCTGGGAGGCGACGCAGGGTGCTCCGCCCATCGGCGCTCGTGCTGAGATAGGACTCAAAGCGCTCCGGGGCGAAGCTTTGGGCAAAGCGCATCTTGCTGAGGAGGCGAAGACGCTCCAAGCGGTCGTCGCTGCGCTTTCTGAGGCTTGCGGCTAAATCGTTGGCAAAGCGCACATAGAGGGGTTGGAAAGGATCCTGTCCCTGGGGCGCCTCCGGGTCATAGGCGTATTTGCTCGTCCGATAGCTGTAGGTGTTTTCCACCCACACCTCGCCGCTGGCGTCCGTGGCCTTCAAAGCCAGGCTCAGCGACTCCCCGTCGGATTTCTCGATCTTGCCCTCGATTACCAGGTCCACCGCCCGGCTTTCCCGAGGGATAAGGCGTACGGCCCCCCAGTTGCCGCTGTTCTCGAGGGTGTTGCGCAGGACGCCCGGCAGGTAGCGCGCCTCGGCCTTGCGTACGTCCGGTTCGATGCCGAGCTTTTCTCGTTCCTCAAAGGCCTCGGGGATATTCGGATCGAAGAGGAAGATGCCCACGTCCAGGAGGACCTGTTCAGCGCGCTCCGCCACCTGGAGCTCGGGCCGTTCAACCTGCTTCACCGTGGTGGACACGCAGCCGCCCAGCACAAGGAGAAGAAGGGGTAGGGTCAGAAGGCGCATGAGGGCTCCTAGGCTCCGTTGGCTTTATAGCGTCGATACTCTTCCCAAAGCTTCTCGCGGAGCGCCGAATCCTGCTCCGCCATGGCCGCTTCCCGCAGCTGGCGGGCGATCACGTCGTCATCGGACGCATCTGCGAACTCCTCCGGCACTTCCACGGGGCCCGCGGGCCCGGTGCTTGGGGTGTCTTCTGGTACATTGCCGCCGCCGCCCTGGCCGCCCCGGGGTTGCTCTGGGGGTAGGGGGGCAGGGCGCCGGCTTGGGGCGCTCGCTTGCTCAGAGCCGCCTCCGCCCATGGCCTCAGCGGGTTTTGCGGGCTCGGGAAGCCGGTCCCCCTGGGCGAGCACCGGGCCTCGCTGCTCGAGAATCATGCCATCAAAGCTTTCCAGGGCGCGTTCCAATTCGGCTTCGAGGGAATCCACCGCATCCGCCGTCCCCGAGGGGGCACTGCTGCCGCTGGAGCCCGCCGTGTCGTAAACCGTTTCATAGCTCTGGGCGCTGCTTGCGCCGCCGCTGTCTCGCTTGATCCAGCCGTCGTCTTCACCGTTGCCGCCGCCGGTGCCGGGGGCAGAGCCTGGTGCCCGCCCCGTCCCAGCGGTGCTCTCTGCAGGACTTCCGGCAGGGTCACTGCCCTGGCCATCTGAGGCAGTACCGTCGCTCCCGCCGCTTGCCGTTCCCCCAGTGCCGCTGGAGCCCTGGGAGCCCTCCACGATGGGCCCGTCGGGCTGAGCGCCTTGCTGGGCTTCGACGTCTTTGAAAACGGACCACACGCTATCGAGTACCCCATTGCCTTCCGCACTGCCGCTGCCATCTCCGGCAGTGGTTCCGGTCCCCTTGCCGGTGTCCGTACCTGCTGTGGCGCCTGTCCCCGAGTCTCCGGGGCGGCTGCCGCTGCTCGATCCCGTACCTGAGCCCGAACTGGGGCTTGGGAGGGAGGCCCCGGCGCTGCCCCCAGCGCCGCCAGACGAGCCAGACGAGCCAGACGAGCCAGACGAGCCAGACGAGCCAGACGAGCCAGACGAGCCAGACGAGCCAGACGAGCCAGACGAGCCAGACGAGCCAGACGGGCTGGGTAGGGACGGGATGGGCGGTTGAATGACTACGCCGCTGTTCTGCCCGGGGGTGAAGACATCAAGCACGCGGTCGAGGACGCCATCAACGGTGGGGCGGTCGCCGGAGCGTCCCTGATCTTCCCCGCCTTCCGCCGTGCCTGAGCCGTCGGCTGTGCCCCCCGCGGCATCCACGGCTTCGTTTAGCACGTCGAGGGCGCCCTGGGCTTCGGGGCTTGGCTCGGGCGTAGCAGTAGGGGTGTCGGTCGCTACGGGAGCGCCTTCGGCAGCCTCGGCATTGGAGGCTTCAGCTTCCGCGGGCGCGGAAGCCGTCGTATCAGGGGCAGAAGCGCCGAGGGCGCCGTAGGCGCTTAGGAGGGCCGTGATTAGGACGAAAAGCCGCCGGGCCGCGCTTGGGATCGCAGGGCGCTCGCTTCGAATCATCACGCAAACTCCTCGCTACAGAGACTTCTGACTGTGCCTGGTGGGAATGAAGCTGGCCTGAATCATGGGGTCTCTACGGAGGGGGCCTCGCTCTCGTTGCTGGAGAGATCCTCCCTTTCCTCCTCGGGAGCAGCCTCGGGGCCCTGGGGAGGGCCTAGGAATGAGAATTCGTGGCGTGCCTCGAGCCAATCGGAGTCCACCGCTTCTCCGGCCACCATGATGGGGCGGAAGCGGGCTTCCTTGAGGGCGCGCTTTAGGCGGAAGTTTAAAACGTCCTCGGGGCTAGAGTCCGTGATTTCCACTTCGAAGGCCCGGCCCCGGGTGTTTACCCGATAGCGGTAGTCGACGAAGCCTAGCTGGGGCTCGAGGCCCGTGCGGTCCGAGGGGGCGCGGGCTTCCGGAAGGTGGAGGACCACGGGCTCCGGTGCGGCGAATAGGGCGTCTACTGCGGTGGTCTCCAGCCCCGCTTCGAGCAGGCGGGCCTGGGCTTGACCATAGCGCCGAACAGCGGCGGTCCATTTGTCGAAAATAAGGTACAAGTCCCCGAGTTCGATCAGCCCGTCGGCGTAGACCGCGGGCTCCACCGACTCTTGCGCATCGTAGATCTCGAGGACCCGCTGCAGCGCATCCTCGCCCTGGCCGTAGCGCCCGAGCATCATCCGCTCGTCCTCGATGGGCAGGTTCTGATTGTTGGGGCCTCCGGCGGAAAAACTAAAGGCCGGCGTGTTGTTTTGTCCCTCCATGGGGAAGCGCTCGGCACGGACGGCGCCGGCAAGTCCTCTTAGGGCGGGGATCAGGCGCAGGTCCGTTTCTCCGTAGAGATCCTCACTCAGATCTAAGGCCCGTTCGTAGAGGGTGCGGGAAGCGAGCACGTTGCCGGTGGAGAGATACCAATCGCCGAGGTCATAGACGGCTGGGAGCAGCGCTTCGCTGTTTTCGCCGTGGGTACGCTGCTGAATAAAAAAGGCATATTCCTGAAGGGCGTTGCCCTGCTTAATATCGCCCTTGCTCAGGGACAGCTGGGTGAGCTCGGCAAGGATGGGCAGCTGGGAGAGGTCGTGTAGACCGAGGTTCATGCGGTTGAGGTACTGGGCCTGGGCTAGGGCTTCCCCCGCGCTTTCTAAATCACCGAGGGCTTGCTCCGCTGCGGCGAGAATGCGCAGCCCGAGCACTTGCTGCTGATCCCAGGGGCCGAAGCGGCCGCGAAGATCCTCCAACGTGTCAGATACGGTATTGCGGGCTTCGAAGGCTCGACCTTCCTGGTGCTGGAGCATGGCTAGGCGGATTTGCCGCGCGAATTCCTCCCGCTCCGGGTCGCTCTCCACCGGCGCCATGGTGAGCTCCGGGACTTCCGAGGTTTTCGGCGGAAGGCCTTGCGCCGGGGCGCTCAGGGCCTGGAGGGGAAGCAAAAGCGTCAGGGTGAGTAGGGCTGCATGACGGGCGCGGCAGAAGCGCCACCGGAGGGTCCTCGGCTGGATATTGCCTTGACGCACAACTGCCCCCTATCCATGGCCCGCGATCCCCATTGATGCGGTCCCTTGGCGGGAAGTCAAGGGCCGGCGTTGACGGCTTCTCCAACCGTGGACAGACTCGCGGTCCTAATGCGGAGTTCCCCTCATGCCTGATTCGCCGATCGTCCTTGATGCCTCGGGCCTTCGTTGCCCCGAACCGCTGATGCTGCTGCGCCAGCGCATGCGTCAACTGGCCCCGGGGGATCGGCTCGAGGTGGTGACCACGGATCCGGCATCGGTCCGGGATTTCGAGCAGTTTAGCCGCTTCGTGGGCCACCCCATCCTAAAGCAGGAGGAGGCTGAGGGCGTCTTCACCTTCCTTTTTGCGTGCGCCCCGCGGTGAGGGACCGCTGGCCCTGCGCTGCGGAGGCCCTTTGCACGCTGTTCGATGGGCTTTTCCTCGAGGCGGAGCGGACTCAGCTTCGCGGAGGCGCCTCCGAGCCCCTCTTTTGCCCTGGCTTTGGCGCTGCACCAGCAGTGATCTACTTTCGGTTCGACTATCAGGCGAGCGCTTTGCACGAGGTGGCCCACTGGTGCCTGGCCGGGGCGCGGCGGCGGCAGCGTGTGGACTACGGTTATTGGTACGTCCCAGAGGGTCGGGACGCGGCGCAACAGGCGGCCTTTTTTGCCGTAGAAGCGGCGCCCCAGGCCTTGGAATCGCTGTTCTGCGAGACTCTTGGGGTGCCCTTCGCACCGAGCGTCGATAACCCCGGGGCCCTAGCGCCGGGTATGGCCCCTTTCCTCACGGCCCTGGACGAGCATCGTCAGCGCTGGCGGGCAATGGGCCTCCCGTCCCGGGCGGCGCGCTTTCGGGACGCCCTGGCGGCCCTCAGACCGTCGTGACCCCGCCGAACGCCCTCTGGCTCATCGATGCCAGCGCCGTCATTTTCCGCACCTATTTCGCGATGGCGGCGCGGGGCCTCGAGGGGCCGGGCTTGCCAGCCCCGGTACGCCTCGCCTGGCTCCGTTTTTTGGTCAAGGTACGCCGGCAGCTGCCCGGGTCTGCCCGTCTTGGGGTGGCTTTCGATGAGGCGCTCGGATCCGGTTTTCGCCACGCCCTCGATCCAGCCTACAAGGCGCAGCGTCCGCGCCCCGACGACGCGCTGAAGGCAAGCTTTCGCCAGTGCCGGGCCCTTACCCGTGCCCTGGGTATTCCCGAGGCGGCGAGTCGTCGCTATGAGGCCGATGATTTGCTAGCCCTCGCGGTGCGCCGGGGCCGGCCCCGTCCCGTGGTGCTTGTGAGCACGGATAAGGATTTACTCCAGCTGCTGCGGCCCGGGGACGGGCGCTGGGTGCCTGGGGCGCCGGCGCCGGAAAGCTACGACCAGCTTCGGGAGACCTGGGGCTTTCCGCTCGAAGTCATGGCGACCTACCTGGCCCTGACCGGCGATGCGAGCGACGGCATTGCCGGGGTACCTGGTATCGGCGCGAAAACCGCGGCGCGGCTCTGCGCGCGCTTTCCCGATCTGCCTACGCTCTATGGGGCTCTGGATGCCGAGGGCTCGGAGGCCCTTGGGCTCTCAACGGGTTCGGCGGGCATTGCGGACAAGCTCCAGCGGGGCCGCGAGGCCGCCTTCCATGCCCTTACGCTGACCCGTCTTTCCGGCGCCGTACCCCGGCGCTTTGATCCCGCCGCTAAGGCTCCACCGTCCCTCACCGAGACCCGCTTAGAGAAGGCCTTTCACGCCGGCGGGCTGGTAGGCTATGCGCTCTAGCATCGCCTAAGGATTGCGCCCGTCGTGAAGCTGCTTGTGGATGAAAACCTGCCCGAGGCGGAGCGCTTCTTCGCGGAGTTCGGCGTTCTCACGCGCGTCGCCGGGCGCGCCGTGACTGCTGCGCAGGCTCAGGCCGCGGACGTGCTTCTGCTGCGCAGCCAAACGCGCATTGATGCGGCCCTGCTGGGGGAGGCTCAGCCTCGCTTTGTGGGTACGGGCACGGCGGGTGTGGATCACGTAGATACGGCCTTCCTGGCGGGGCGGGGGATTCCCTTTGCCCATGCGCCGGGCTGTAACGCCGATCCCGTGGCCGATTGGGTCATGGTGGCCACGGCCCAGGCCGTGCTCGCCGGCGCCCTGGCCGAGGGAGCCCGCTTCGCCGTGGTTGGGGGCGGGGCCGTGGGCGGACGGGTTGCGAAGCGTCTCGCGGCCCTCGGGTTTGAGGTGGGCATTTACGATCCACCCCGGCAGGCCCAGGGCCTTCGCCTCGCGGCGCCAGCTTGGTCCCGAGCGGCGGTGCTTGCCGCCGACGCCATCACCTTTCACGTTCCAGCCATCAAGGACGGGGCCCATGCCACCGTTCCCTGGCTCAGCGCCGAGGAGCTCCTCGCGCTGCCGCCGGGAAGGGTACTTCTGAACGCTGGGCGGGGCGGGGTCGTGCCCGATGGGGCCCTCCTCATGGCCTTGAAGCGCGGCACTGGGCACTGGGTGGCGCTGGACGTCTTCGAAGCGGAGCCCGCGCCGCCCCTGGCCCTGCTCAAGGCCGTTGCGCTGGCCACGCCCCATATCGCTGGGCATAGCGATGAGGGCAAGCTCCGGGGCACGGCCATGCTGTACGAAGCGCTCTGTGAAACCCTGGGCTGTTCTCGAGAGGATCACTACGCGGCGGCCCTCGCGCCGCCGCCGGTAGCCCGTATCGTGCCGGGCTCGACGCGCCGTGCAGGGTGGAAAGCGCTGGCGGAGGCCTTGGGCCTTCCGACTCTCAGCGCCCGCTATCGAGAGGCTTTGGCCGTGGGAAAGGACGCGCCCTCGGCAATCTTTGATGCGCTTCGCCGCGCCCAAACGGGGCGACGGGATTTTGCCATCACGCCTTACGTTGCTTCGGGTGACGCCATGGCCCTGCTGGCGGCGGCGGGCTTGGCCGTGGTAGGCGATCATGGCTGACACCGTCGATACAGTGATCATCGGCGGTGGGGTGGTGGGCCTGGCCTGCGCCCGAGCGCTGGCTCAGGCCGGGGAGGAGGTCTGGCTGCTGGAGGCGGCCTCAGCCCTTGGGCAGGGCATATCCAGCCGCTCCTCGGAGGTGATCCATGCGGGCCTCTACTACCCCGAAGACAGCCTGAAGGCGGCGCTTTGCAGCCGGGGGCGGGAACTGCTTTACGAATTTTGCGCGGCCCAGGGGGTCGGACATCGCAAACTTGGCAAACTCATCGTCGCCCAGGGGGAAGGGGGCGATCCAGAGCTTGAGGTCCTGAAGGCCCGGGGGGATGCCCTCGGCGTGCCGGGGCTCACACTGCTCACGAAAGCGGAGCTTCGCCAGAAAGCCCCGGCGCTCCAGGGTACGGCGGCCCTGTGGTCACAGGAGACGGGGATCGTGGATAGCCATGGCCTCATGCTAGCCCTAGCCGGGGAAGGGGAAGCCGCGGGGGCGCAGCTGGTGCTGCGGACGGCCGTGACGCGCCTCGCCCTAGACAGGGACGGCGTAGTGCTGGAAGGCACGAGCGCCGGTGCGCCCCTGACCCTCAAGGCCCGGCGGTGCCTCAATGCCGCGGGCTTTGGCGCCTTCGCCTTGGCTCGGGACGTCCTCGATGGGGTGGAAGGGCCCTTTTACGCGGCGGGGCATTACTTTAGCTACGGCGGGCAAGCGCCCGCGACGTGCCTTGTGTACCCCCTACCGGAGCCCGGGGGCTTGGGCATTCACCTGACCCTCGATTTGGGGGGGCAGGCGCGCTTCGGCCCGGACGTCGCCTGGCGGGATTCGGAAGATTACGCCTTCACCGCTGACCGAGAGTGCTTTGCCGCCGCCATTCAAAGCTACTTTCCAGGTCTTGATCCGGGGCGCTTAAGCCCTGCCTACGTGGGTCTTCGTCCTAAGCGCGTCGGTCCGGGGCAGCCCGCTGCGGACTTTGGTTGGAAGGCCCAGGCCCTGGGGGATGGGTGCGGCGTGCTTCATTTGCTGGGCATGGAATCCCCGGGGCTGACCTCAGCCCTGGCTTTGGGGGAGCGGGTGGCAGCCCATTGGCAGGAGGCCTTGGCATGACCCCTTTTCGCTTGGGCGTGGTGGTGAATCCCTGGGCCGGGCTTGGGGGCGCGACGGCGCTGAAGGGTTCGGACGGACCGCAGGTGCGCGCGGAAGCTCTGGCCCGGGGCGCGGAGCCCCGCGCCCCGGGACGCATGACCCGGACCCTTGCGGGCCTCGTGCCCGAGGACCTCGCGGTGCTCACCTGGGGCGGCTCCATGGGGGCGGAGGCCGCTGCGGCTGCGGGGCTTTCAGCCACGGTCCTTGGCACTGTCGAGGGAGAGAGCACGGGGGCTGATACGCAGCGCGCCGTCCGCGCCCTGGTGGCCGAGGGCATCGACCTATTGCTCTTTGCCGGGGGGGACGGCACGGCCCGGGATGTGGCTTCGGCCCTCGAGGGTCTAAGGGATCCGCCGTTGGTGCTTGGGGTGCCCGCGGGGGTGAAGATGCACTCGGGCGTTTTCGCGGTGACGCCGGAGGGGGCAGCGGAGGTCATCACGGGGTTGCGCACGGGGGCGCTGATCACCCGCTGCGAAGGGGAAGTGCGCGATATCGACGAAGACGCTTTCCGCCAGGGGGTGGTGAAGACGCGCTTCTACGGGGCCCTGGCCGTGCCTGGGGCGCCGCGCTGGGTGCAGGCCACGAAGGTTAGCGGCCGGGAGCAGGAGCCCCTGGTGCTCGAGGAGATCGCCGCGGACATCGTCGCGCGCATGGATCGCAGCGGCAACACGCTCTGGGTTTTGGGCCCAGGAAGTACCACGGCCGCTATCGCTACCCATCTCGGGGCGGAGAAAACCCTTCTCGGCGTTGATGTGTTTCTACACGGCGCCTGCATCGCTGAGGACGTCACCGGGGAGGCCCTTCTAGCGCTGTGTGAAGGGAAGGCCGTGGCGCTCGTGGTGACGGCCATTAGCGGCCAGGGCCATATCTTCGGCCGGGGCAATCAGCAGCTGTCCCCGGCCTTCCTGCGTCGCCTGGGCCCGGAGCAGTGGCACATTGTGGCGACCCGCAGCAAGCTATTGACCCTCGAAGGGCGCCCCCTGCAGGTGGATACGGGGGACCCGGCCCTAGACCGGGCGCTTTCAGGCTATCGCCCGGTGATCACGGGCTTCGAAGATGAGGTGGTGTACGCCGTCGGCGCGCAGCCTTAACGGTGATGCCGGGCGAGGAAGCGCTCAAAGCGCCCCAGGGCGTCTCGCAGCTCTTCCTTGCGGGGTAGGAACACCCAGCGTTGGTGCTGGCGGTCGGGCAAATTGAAGGCTGTGCCCTGCACCAGTAACAGCTTCTCCTCCGTCAGCAGATCGAGCACAAACTTCTCGTCGTCTTCGATGAGGTAGTGGTCCGGATCCAGCCGGGGGAACAGGTAAAGGCCGCCGAGGGGCTTCACGCAGCTCACCCCGGGGAGGGCCGTTAGGGCGTCATAGGCGAGCGCCCGCTGCTCGTAAAGGGCGCCGCTGGGGCAGACGAGGTCGTTGATGCTCTGGTAGCCGCCCAGGGCCCCCTGCACCGCGTGCTGCGTGGGCACGTTGGCGCAGAGGCGCATGGAGGCGAGGATTTCCAACCCCTCTAGGTAATCCTGGGCCCCCCTAAGATTCCCGGAGCACACCATCCAACCCGTGCGGAAACCCGCGGCGCGATAGTTCTTCGAAAGGCCACCGAAGGTGAGCACGAGGGCCTCTTCCGTGACCGAGGCCAGGGGCACGTGCACGGCACCGTCGTAGAGAATGCGGTCGTAGATTTCGTCCGCAAAGAGCACGATGTCGTGGCGAGTGGCGAAGGCGCCAAGGGCCTCCACCATGGGGCGCTCGTAGACCGCCCCCGTGGGATTGTTCGGGTTAATCACCACGAGGCCCCGGGTGCGCTCGGAGACCTTGCTCTCTAGATCGTCTAGATCCGGCTGCCAGCCCGTGCCCTCATCGCAGCGGTAGTGCACGGCCTTGCCGCCGGCGAGGGTGACCGCCGCGGTCCAGAGGGGATAGTCCGGGGCCGGCACCAGCACCTCGTCGCCGTCGTTGATGAGGCCCTGCATGGCCATGACGATCAGTTCGGAGACGCCGTTGCCGATGAAAACGTCCTCCACGTCCACACCGCGAATTCCCTGCTGCTGGGTGCGCTGCATCACCGCCTTCCGCGCCGCGTAGAGGCCCTTGCTGTCGCAGTAGCCCTGAGCCTGGGGAAGGTTGCGGATGACGTCCTGAAGAAGCTCGTCGGGCGCTTCGAAGCCAAAAGGAGCAGGGTTGCCGATGTTCAGCTTCAGTACCCGATGCCCTTCTTCCTCCAGGCGCTTCGCTGCCTTCAGCACCGGTCCTCGAATGTCGTAGCAAACGGATTCGAGTTTTCGAGACTTCTTGATGCTGGCCATGGGATGCCCCGGTGAGTTGACAGACGGCTGGGCCGAGAGCCTAAGCTAGGCCTCCGGCGATCAAAGGGTCGCGAGCATAGCAGGGAGCATGGCCGTGGTTAAGGTGTCGAGAACGGATGCGGAATGGCGGGAAATGCTCACTCCCGAGGCCTACAAGGTCGCGCGAAAGGGGGGCACGGAGCGCGCCTTTACCGGCGCCCTCTGGGATGAAAAGCGCGAGGGGCTCTACCGCTGCGTATGCTGCGACCAGCCCCTCTTCGAGGGCGCTACGAAGTATGACTCGGGCACGGGCTGGCCCAGCTACTGGGCGCCGGTAAACGGCGATGCGCTATGGGAACGGGAGGACCGGGGCCTCTTCATGGTACGCACGGAGGTGCTCTGCAGTGGCTGCGATGCGCACCTCGGGCATGTCTTCCCCGATGGCCCGGCGCCCACGGGGCTTCGCTACTGCATGAATTCCGCGGCCCTAGCCTTCGAGGCGGTGGAAGACCCTACTGCTGCTGCAGAAGGTTAACGGGGGCGTACTGATCCGTAAGCAGCCGCGTGTCCTCGGCAAAGCGCGGGGCCACGTTGAAGTTCCGAGCAAGCGGCAGAGGATCGGAGGCAAAGCGACGAAGGGGGCGGCGAAGGGCCTCCGCCGCGGCTTGCCGGTCCTCGGCGCTCGGGAAGGGCCGCTTCTGGGCCACCAAGATCCGATTCAAGGTTTCATCGAGGCGCACCTCCGCCAGGGCGGGGAACACCGCTGCGTAGGTGGCGGTTTCCGCGTCATAGAGGGCGCTGGAGGCAAAGGTATTGGCCACCAAAACCCCATCCTCCGTCAGCGCTGCGCTCACCTCCTCGAGAAACTCCCGGGTCATGAGGTGCTCGGGAATGTAATCACCGGTGAAAGCGTCGAGCATGATGTAGTCCCAGGTGAGACCCCGGGCTGCGGCGCGCTTTAAAAAGACCCGCGCATCCTGCACGTGCACGGCCATCTGGGCCGTCGGCTTAAAGGCAAAGAAGCGCCTGGCCACGGTCACTACAGCCTCGTCGATCTCTACCAAATCCTGCTGCGCCTCTGGGGTAAGGGCGCTGAATACCTTGGGCAGCGTGCCGCCCCCGAGCCCCACCATGAGAATGCGCTTGGGCTCCGGGGTCACCAGGAGCCCGGAGAGCATCATGCGCGCATAGGGAAAGATCAGCCGATCGGGATCGTCTAAATCGAGGCAGCTTTGGTTGCGGTTCGAGCGACGCACGGTGAACAAAAGGCAGCGCTCGGAGCCGAGATCCCGGACCAGAATATTGCGATAGAGGGAGCGTTCCTCGTGGATGATCTCGGCGCGCAGGGTCGGCGCAAGCACGAGAAGTAAAAGGGCAAGGGCGCGAAGCATGGCTAGGCCTCCTGGTGGGGGGCGGGGGCGAGCAGGGCGAGGGCGCCACAGGCGAAGAGGGCGCCGCTTAGGAGCAACAGAATCGTATCTACCTCAAACCAGAGAATGAAGTAGAAGGAAGTGCCCAGGGTCCCGAGGGCGCTGCCGAAGGTGGACACGAAGTACAAAAGCCCGGCCACCTGGCCACTCTCATCCTTCGCCTGCACGAGAAGGCGCACGGAGTAGGGGGAGATCATGCCCAGCATCACCGTAGGCAGGAAGAAGAGGGCCAGGGAGGCGAGGAGGGAGCCGTAGCGGGGATCCTCCACTTGCGCAAAGACCGCCTCCATGAGGCTGTCCCCGAAGCCGTAGAGGGGCCCGAGGAGCAAGGCACCGCCGATAAAGAGGGCCCCGAAGCGCTTGATGCTCGGGTTCTTGAGGGACATGCGCCCCCCGATGAGGTAGCCGAGGGATAGGGCCACCATGAACACGGTGATGATGCTGCCCCACACGTAGACGCTGGAGCCGAACCAAGGCGCCAGGATGCGCCCCCCGAGCAGCTCGATGGACATGATCACAAAGCCGCCGGTGAAGGCGAGGAGAAAGATCAGTTTCCGGTCCAAGGAAGGCTCCTAGGGGTTTAGGCGGCGCGGGGCACGAAATGCCCGGTCCGCTGACGCTCGGCGAGGAGCGTCGCAAAGGTGGACTGGGCGCCGTCTTCCGCAGCGGCGGCCAGCATGATTTGCACAAAGAGGTCCCGCTGGGCGTGGGAGCCGCCTAAGCGGTGGAGAATTGGCAAGAGCGCCTCGATTCCGCGCCAGCAGGCGCCATAGGCGCCCCGGTGAAAGGCCAGGCAGGCTTTCCCGAGGGGCACGGCAAGCTCACGGTAGGGCGCCGCATCGGGATCCTCTTGGGTGCCCCGGTCCTGGAGCCCCGTGAGTACGGATTCCGCCGCTTCAAAGCGCTCTGCGGCGGCCAGGCCGAGTACCCAGTGGGCATCGCAGAAAGCCAGCATGTGCTCCCCGAGGCGCGGGCCCAGGCGATCGGCCACGGCGGCGAAGGCGGGCTTCACGGCGAGGCCCCGCAGGGCAAGGCGCTGGAGCAGGGCAATATCGTTGCAAAGATCAAGGTATTCCTCGCTGTCCCCCACCTGATAGCGCGTCGCGAAGTCCGTGAGGACCGCCTCGGACCCTTCCGTTTCCAGGGCGAAGAGGGCGCGATGCCAAGCCAGGTGGCCGGTCATGGTGCCGGCGTTGGCCCAGTGGGCCCCGAGGCCATCGATCCAGGCCAGCCCTTCTGATGTGCGGCCCTCCATTTCCAGGCAGTGGGCGACGGCGTGAATGGCCCAGGGATCTTTGGGGTCGAGGCTCACCGCGCGGCGGCCCAGGGCTTGGGCTTCGTCGTAGGCGCCGTTCTCCTCCAGGGCAAAGGCTTGGATGCCTAGGAACTTGCCGTAGCGGGGCGTGGCCTCGGACCACTTAGGCGCGAGTGCGTCTATCACCGCGCGCATAGGGGCGCCGCCGCCGGCGTAGAAATGGCTGAACTGGGACAGCTTCAAGGCGAAGAAATCCTGGGGGTGATCCTGAAGGATGGCGTCCCAGAGGCCCCGGGCCCGGGTCTCGTCATGGCCCGCCCAGGCAGTGAGGGCCTCGGCGTGGGCCTGCTCCCGGGGGTTGCCCTTGGCCGCGAGGGCCTTGGCCTTAGCCGCGGAGGCCTCGGCGACGGGGCGAAGCTCCCCCTTTCCCGACAGCATCATGAGCGCGCCCCGGGCGCACCAGGCGAGGGGCATCTCCGGGTCTGCCTCGAGGGTCGCCTTTAGCGCATCGGGGACCGTGGGGGAGAAGCGGCCGTAGGCATCGAGGAAGCCCTCGTAGGCGGCCACGGCCTTTTCGCTGGCAGCGGTCATGGGCTGGCCGGAATGATCGAGCATGAATCAGTTCCCTTTTCTCGGTTCGGGCACGAAGCGCAGCACGAGTCCGCCCCCGGCGATGAGGAAGGCCATGGAGGCGTAGAACACCGCATCGTAGCCTAAGGCCGTGGCCAGAGCACCGCCGAGGAGGGGGCCGATAGTGCCGGCAAGCTCCGAGGCGGTATTGGCCAGGGCGATGCGCATGGGAAGTTCGTCGCGATGGCCGAACTCCAGCGTGAGGTTCATGGAGGCAGCCTGGAAGCCTTGGAAGGCGGCGCCGATGCCGATGAAAACGAGCACCGTGAGCAGCAGGCCGCTGCTGACCATGAGCGCTGCTGTGGAGGCCACCCAGAGGCCGATAGCTCCGAGGAAGGCGAGGCGGAAGCCGTGGCGGTCCGCCAGCGCCCCCCAGGCCAGATTCGAAAAAGTGCCTGACAGGGTGAAGGCGGCCGTGAGGATGCCCAAGGTTTGCCCCGTGAGCCCGAGGCTCGTCCCTGCAAAGAGGATGTAGAAGGGGGCGGCCATGCGCCCCATGGTGGCGAGGCCCCTGGCCCCGACGTAGCGGGCAAAGGCCGGATCCTCGCGGAGTAGGCCGGGAATCTGCCTTAGCCGGCTGCCGAGGGCCGTGGGGGCGCGCACCGTGGGCGGCTCCGGCTCCCGGATCACCACGAGCATGGCCAGTCCGATGGACGTGAGCACGAAGGCCATGATGAAGGTGTAGGAGTAGCCCTCCACCGTGGGCGTTTCGCCGATGAAGAAGGTGCCTCCCAGCCAGGCCACGGCGGCGGAGGTGAGGCCCGCTAAAAAGTTCCGAAGGCCCGTGAGGCGCCCCCGTTTTGAGACGGGTATAACTTTTGACATCAGGAAGTTAAAGACGACTCCTTGAATGCCCATAAAGAGTCCAAAGGCGAGAATAAAGACCCCAATGGCGAAGAGGGCAGCAGGGGGTGGCAGAAAGAGCCCGGCCAGCCCGATCAGCAGCACGGTGCCGCGCATGATGCCCCCGGTGACAAAGCCCACGGGGAGCACCCGGCGCCGGTGTTCAATGAGGTTCGCCCCAATGAGGGGGGTGATCACCATGCCCAGGGCCTGGAGGGACAGGACTACCCCGACGGCGAAGTTCGAGCCCCCGGAAAGAAACATCACGTAAGCCGGTAGGAAGGTGGGGGCATTCAGCAGGCGAAAGCCCGTCTGCCCCAGCAGTCCATGGGCCAGGTGGCCCAGGTAGTTGCGCGTTAAATGCCGTTCGACGAAGCGGTTATAGGCGGCCTCCGCGGAGGCCGCCGCATCGTCTGAGCGTGCTCGGGGTTCGGGCCCCTCGGGGGTGGTCATGTTGCGGGGCGGAGTCCCTTAGCAGCCTTTCCAGTTCGGGGGGCGCTTCTCGGCGAAGGCCTTCGGACCTTCGATGAAGTCCTGGCTCTCCACCATGGCTTTGACACCGGGGTAGGTGGCGGCCATGGCCTCCTCGAGGCTGGCGTGGGATAGGCCGTTGTACGCCACTTCCTTGCTGGCCCGGATGGACAGGGGAGCGCACTCACAGATCATGGCGGCCCAGGCCCGGGCCCGGTCCATCAGCGCTTCCGGCTCCGTCACCTCGTTTACAAAGCCCAGCTGGAGCCCTTCCTCCGCGGGGACGTGGCGCCCCGTGAGGATCATGCCCATGGCGGCCTTGGTGCCGATCTGCCGGGGCAGGCGGTGCAGGCCGCCGGCGAGGGCGGCGAGGCCCACCTTCGGCTCGGGCAGGGCAAAGCGAGCCGTATTCGAGGCCAGGATGATGTCGCAGGCTAGCGCGATCTCGAAGCCGCCCCCCATGGCCACGCCGTTCACCGCGGCGATCACGGGCTTGCTCATATCGAAGCGACTGGTTAGGCCCCCGAAACCCAGGGGCATGGGGCCGCGTTTGCCCCCTTCGGCCTGGTAGCGCAGGTCGTTGCCGGCGCTGAAGGCCCGGTCCCCCGCGCCGGTGATGATGGCCACCCAGAGGTCCGGGTCCGCGTCGAAGGCGTTGAAAACCTCGCCGAGTTCCAAATTCGCCGGCGGATGGAGAGCGTTCATGCGCTCCGGCCGGTTGATGGTGACGGTGAGGATGTGGTCCTTCGCTTCCGTGGTGCAAAACTCATAGCTCATGCCGGTCCCTCCCCAAGGTGTGCGGTCATGTTGAATTGGCGCAGCTCCGGAGCCGGCGTAAAGCAGAGCTCGGATACGGCGCAGTTGTTCTTGTGGAGCGTGGCCCAGTGATGGTCCGGGCTGGCAAGCAAGCACGCAAGGCCAAGGGCGAGGGCTGCGCCGTGGCTCACCACGACGATCTCTTCCCCGGCGTGGCGCGTCGCCAGCGCTTCCAAAATCTCGTGGATGCGTCGCTCCACGGCCTCCCGGGCTTCTCCGCCCTCCGGCGCCCAGGCGCCGTCGCTGAAGATGCGCTCAAAAAAGCCGAGCTCATCCTTCAGGGTGGTGAACGGGGTGTCCTCGAGCACGCCAATGCCATACTCCCGGAGCGCCGGTTCAGGTTGGGTCGTAAGGCCGAGGGCCTCGGCGATCCCGGCGGCGGTGTTAAAGGTGCGCTGCAGGGGGCTGGCGTAGACCGCCGTAATAGGGCGCTCCTGAGCCTTGAACCAGGCGCCGGTGGCGGCTACTTGAGCTTGCCCCGTGGCCGTCAGCGGACTGTCCGTGCTGCCGTGCCAGCGCCCGTCGACGTTGGCCTGAATTTGCCCGTGGCGCACGAGCCAGAGGCGAGTGGTCATAGGCCGAGCACCGCTTTGCTGATGATGTTGCGCTGCACTTCGCTCGAGCCTGCGTAGATCGTGGCGGCCCGATTATTTAGGTAGAAGGGCACGGTGGTGAGCCCCGCCGCCGGGCCCACGGGGGCCACGTTGCTCTCGAAGGCCAGGGCCTCGGGCTGATGCACGAGGCTATAGGGTCCGAGGGCCTCTACCTGAAGCTCCGTGAGGGCCTGGCTCAGCTCCGTGCCCAGGAGCTTCAGCATGGAGGCGCCGGGGCCGGGCGAGCCCCGGCGCTCCGTTTCCGCTAGGGCTTGGAGTTCGGCCATCTCGAGGGCCTCGATGCGTGAGGTGAGCGCATGGAGCCGCAGGGTAAGGGCGCCGCGCTCCGCCTCGGGGAGGGACTCGGCAAAGGTGTGGAGGTCTTCCACACCCTCCAAAAGCCCCGGGGCCGAGGCGCCGCCGCCGCGCTCGAATTCAAGAAGGTACTTGGCGACGGTCCAGCCGTCGTTTTCTTCGCCCACGCGCTGGCTTGCATCCACCCGCACGTTGTCAAAGAACACCTGGGCCTGGGTCGCGGCGCCGGAGACAAAGCGAATAGGGGTGATGGTGATGCCTTCCGCGTCCATGGGCAGGAGCAGGAAGGTAATGCCCTTCTGCGGACGATCGAAGGTGCCCGTGCGTACAAGGCAGAACATGTGCGTGGCGTACTGGGCATGGGTGGTCCAGATCTTCGTGCCGTTCAGAAGGTAGTGATCGCCGTCTCGCACGGCGCTGCACTGGAGCGTGGCCAGGTCCGAGCCGGCCTGGGGCTCGGAGTAGCCCTGGCACCAGTAGTCTTCCCCGCGAAGAATGCGAGGCAGGTAGTGTTGCTTCTGCGCCTCCGTACCGCAGCCCAGGAGGGCCGGCCCCAGCATGGATAGGCCCATGGGGGAGAGGGCCGGGGGCTTCGCCCGGGCCCGCTCGCAGGCAAAGATGTAACGCTGAGTGAGGGACCAGTTGCAGCCGCCGTAGGCCTCGGGCCAGCTGGGCACGAGCCAGCCCTGGTCATAAAGGATTTTCTGCCAGGCCAGAGCGTGTTCCTTGCTGGAGTACACGCTGGTCATGTGGCGCCCGGCGTGGGCCAGTTCCGGCGTGAGGGCCGTGGCAAAGAAGGCCTGAACCTTCTCGCGGAAGGCGTTTTCCTCGGGGGTGAAGGCGAGCTTCATGGCGCGCCCCCTTAGTAGCCGGCGAGGGCCGCGTAGCGGCTGCGGTGGAAGGTTTGGTTCCCCAGCAGCTGCTCCTGCACCCGGGCGCGCTTCATGTAGAAGCCGATGTCAAATTCGTCGGTCATGCCGATGCCGCCATGCATTTGGAGGGCTTCGCAGCTCACGGCGTGGAGCACTTCGCCGACCTTGGCCTTCGCCAGGGACACGGCGAGGGCCCCATCGTCCCGGCCTTCATCGAGGGCCGCGAGGGCGTCGAGGACTGTGGAGCGTGCCAGCTCGATTTCTCCAAAGAGGTCCGCGGCGCGGTGCTTAAGGCCCTGGAAGCTGCCGATGACCTGACCGAACTGCTTGCGCTCCTTCAGGTAGGCGATGGTTTGGTCGAAGGCCGCCTGCGCGCCCCCGAGCATTTCCGCGGCCAGGGCGGCTCGGCCCCGGTCGAGGACGGCGTCTAGGAGGTCTGCGTCGCCGAGGCGCTGGCTGGCGTCCACCGTGGCGTCGATGGTCAGGTGGGCGTAGGCCCGGTAGTCCGCGAGTTTCTCTGCGGTGGCGGTGATGCCGGCTTCCCGGGGCACGAGGTAAAGGCCTAGGCCGTCCCGATCCCCCGGGGCGCCGCTTTCCCGGGCCACCACAATGATTTGCTCGGCGCTGCCGCCGTCGATGACGAAGCGCTTCTCGCCCTTCAGCTGCACCGCATCGCCGCTGGCCGTGGCCGTGAGGGCGGCGCCGTAGGGCTGGTGATGGGGGCTTTCCTCGAGGGCGAGGGCCAGGCGGATCTTGCCTTCGACCACCTCGGGCAGCAGCGCATCGGCGAGGGCGCGATTGCTGCTAAGGGCCAGGGCGCTGGAGCCCAGCACCACGGAGCTCAGGAGCGGGGAGGCGGAGAGGTGGCGTCCCGTTTGCTCGAGGATCGTGCCCATGGCTTGCCAGCCGAAGTCGGTCCCGCCTACGGCCTCCGGCAGGGTGATGCCAGTCCAGCCAAGTTCCACCATGGCTTGCCAGGTGCCTTCGTCGTAGCCCGCGGGGCCTGGGTTCTCCCGGAGGGCCCGGAAGGCCATGGTGGGGGCCTTGCTGGCGCAGAACTCTGCGGCGGTGGCTTGGATAAAGGACTGGTCTTCGTTCAGTACGAGCGCCATAGCGTCTTCTCTCTCCCCTGAGTAAATGCAGCGCTTAGTCTAGCACCGGACCTTGCCCCCGCTAGCCCTCGGGGGTGAGGACTTCGCGAAGAAAGGCCGTGGCGCTGGCCCAGCTACGCTGATCAGCCTTCGGGTGGTAGGCCACCCCGGCTTCAGGGGCGTTGGCCTCGGGCACCGTAAAGGCATGGAGCGCGCCGCCGTAGTCGTGGAGCTGCCAATCCCGCTTAGCCAGGGTCATCTCCTCGGCAAAGGCGAGGACGGCGGTCGGGGGCACCATGGGATCGTCGTGGCCGTTCAGTACGAGGATGGCGGCGTCATCCCCGGCCCCGAGGGGCGTCTCGGGGGCGTGAAGCAGGCCATGGAAGCTCACCACGCCGCGAAGCCCGGCGCCGCCCCGGGCCAGATCGAGCACGCAGAGGCCCCCGAAGCAGTAGCCGATGGCTGCCACCGCATCGCCGCAGTCCGGCTGGGCGCGCAGGGCCTCAAGGCCTGCGGTGAGGCGGCGGAAGAGGTCGGCTCGATTGGCGACGAGGGGGGCCATGAGGGCCTGGTTTTCCTCCGGGGTGGTGCCCCGCACGCCGGCGCCGTAGGCATCGAGGGCGCAGGCCAGATAGCCCTCGGCGGCGAGGCGCCGAGCAATGCCCTCGGCGAAGTTATCCCGGCCCCCCCAGGCGTGGCACACGGCAACGGCGGCCTTCGGGGTGTCCGAGGCCTCGGGGCGGACCAGGAGGCCTTCGAAGGCCTTGCCATCGACTTCATAGGGGAGGGTGGCTTTCAACATGACGGTCTCCTGTTTCTAAGGCAGTAATTTGTGACCACCTTCGCTAAGGTAGCGCCCGCGGAACCGCAAGTAGGCGCGGGCAGCTTGGCTAAGGAGAGTAGCGGTGAACGGCACGCTTTGGATACGCACGCTTTCGCTCCTGGCGGTTTTTGCCTTGGCAGCCTGCGAAGGCGCCCCGGACAAGGTGACCCTCCAGGGGCAGACCATGGGCACCTATTGGCGCGTCACCTATCTCGCGGAGGACGGGGCGCCGGCTCGGGCTGCTCTAGAGACACAGCTAGAAGACGCGCTGGTCGCCGTGAACGCCAGCATGTCCACCTGGGATCCCCAGGCCACCATCTCCCAATTCAACAGCGGCGAAAGCCTCGAGCCCTTTCCCATTGAGCCGGCTTTTGTCACCGTGGTGGCTGCGGCCCAGGCCGTGAGCACGGCGAGCGGCGGGGCCTTTGATGTCACCGTGGGGCCCTTGATTGACCTCTGGGGCTTCGGCGCGGGGGGGGAGCGCCGGGCGGCGCCACCCCCGGCGGACGCCATTGCCGAGGCCCAGGCCCGGGTGGGCTTTGGCAAGCTGGTGGTCCGCGCCGATCCCCCGAGCCTTCAGCGTACGGCTCCGGGGGTTGAGGTGGACCTGTCGGCTCTGGCCAAGGGTTATGGTGTGGATGTGCTGGCCGCCGTGCTCGGGGAAGCGGGGCTTCGAAACTACCTTGTGGATATCGGCGGGGAGGTGCGGGCCCGGGGCGTGAACGATCGGGGCGTGCCCTGGCGCATCGGTGTGGAGGTGCCGGACCCCTCGGCTCGGGGCCTGGTGCAGGAGGCCGTTCCCCTGAGGGATCTGTCCCTGGCCACGAGCGGCGACTATCGCAATTTCTTCGAGGCCGATGGCGTGCGCTATTCCCACACCATCGATCCGCGCACGGGCTATCCTATTCCCCAGCGCGTGGCCTCCGTTACCGTGGGCCACCCGGAGGCCCTCTGGGCCGACGCCTGGGCCACAGCCATGAACGTGCTCGGGCCCGAGGCGGGGCTGGCCCTCGCGGAGAGGCAGACGCTCCCGGTTTTGTTTATCCTCTACGACGGTGAGGGCTTCGAGCGCCGCGCCAACGCGGCCTTCGAGGCCCTGGGAACTGACGAGGGGTAACGCGCCCATGTTCGAGCTGGTCTTCGCCTTTCTGTTCATGCTGGCCCTGGTGGCGGCCATGGCCGTGGGAGTGACCTTTGGCCGGGCCCCCATCGCCGGCACCTGCGGGGGCCTCAATAAGGTAGATGGCGCGGGCACCTGCAGCCTCTGTGGCAATGATCCCAGCCGCTGCGTGGAAAAGACCCTGGTGAAGGCCAAGGGTGTGCGCAGCGGCCAGGCGGCGGAGCTTGGCTACGACGCCTTCGATCAGTCCTAGGCGCTTGTGAATCTTCCGCGCTTCCTCGCGGCCCGCTTTCTTCGCCCCGAGGGGGCTTTCCTGTCTTTCGTCACCGTCGCCGCCGCCGGGGGGATCGCCCTCGCCGTAGCCGTGCTGGTGCTCGTTCTGTCCGTGGCCAATGGCTTTGAGCGCGCCCTTCGACAGGAGGTGCTTGGGGCCGTTCCCCAGCTGGTGGTAGAGGGCTACGGCGTCGATCCAGCGGATTACGCCCCAATGCTGGCCGCTCTGCCGGGCATTCAAGGGGCCGAGCCCTTTGAGGAACTCGGCGCTCTGGCCCTCGTTGCCCAAGCTGGGATGCGCACCCAAAGCCGCCCCGTGCAGGTGCTCGGCGTGGCGCCGGGGGCTGGGGGCCTGAGTGGCTTGACCCTTCGGCAGAAAGGGATGCTCCGCCCCGGCAACTTTGGGGTCTTTTTGGGCGCGGAGCTGGCCCGGGGCCTCGCGCTGGTCCCGGGGGATTCCCTGACCCTAGTGGTGCCCAATCTCCGCCTGACCCTGGCCGGGGCCTTTCCCGTGCAGCGCACGGTGGCGGTTCTCGGGCTCCTGGAGACGGGGACGCTCCTCGATGGGCAAACGATGCTGGCGCACCTTGATGACGTGCGCGCCCTGGCGCGCCGCGGGGGACCGCGGAGCCTGCGCCTCGGGGTTCGGGATGTGCTCGCCGTGGGCGAGGACCGCGCCCAGGTAGAAGCGGCCCTCGAAGCCCTCCCGGAGGCCGCAGGTGGTGCCTTTCGCTTCAGCGATTGGCGGGATCGCTATGGTGCCCTCTTCGAGGCTATCGCCGTGCAGAAGAAGATGCTTTTTCTCGTGCTGACCCTGCTCGTGGCCATGGCGGCTTTTAATCTCATCGCCATGGTGCTCATGGCCATCCGCCAGCAAACCTCTGCCCTCGCCATGCTGTCCTCCCTAGGCCTGGGCGGCGCCCAGCTTCGTGCGGTTTTCCGCTGGCACGGGGCCTTCGTGGCCGGGGGCGGTATCGTGGCGGGCGTGATGGGAGGGCTGGCCCTCTGCGCAGGGGCGCCGGCCCTGGTGGCCTGGATCTCCGAGCTTCGGGGGGCGCCGCTTATGGGGGCCTACTTCGTTCACCATCTGCCCGTGGCCCCGGCCCTGGGGGATTGTTTGGCGGTAGCGGCGGTCGCCGGCGCCCTGGCGGCCCTGGCGATTACGCTGGCGGCGCGTCGCGCCGATGCTTTGGCTCCGCAGGAGGTTCTTCGTCATGAATAACGCCGCACCGGTGCTCACCGCCGAGGGGCTGGGGCGCCGCTACCGGGAGGGCGCTACCGGGGCCCTGACGGTGCTGGAGAACCTATCCCTGACCGTCGCCGCCGGGGAGCGCCTCGCCATTCTCGGCCAGTCCGGATCGGGGAAGAGCACCTTGCTGCATCTGCTGGGGGCGCTGGACCGCCCCGATGCGGGGAACGTGCGCTGGGGCACCGTGGATCCCTTCGCATTGTCCGACGGGGATCGAGCGCTGGCGCGCAACGGTCACCTCGGCTTCGTCTATCAGTTTCACCACCTGCTGGCGGAGTTCTCGGCGCTGGAAAACGTCGCCATGCCTTTGCTCATTCGGGGGCTGAGGAAGGAGGAAGGCCTAGGGGAGGCCTCACGCCTCCTGGGCGCCGTGGGCCTGGCAGCCCGGGCCCAGCATCGTCCTGGGGCCCTTTCCGGCGGGGAACGACAACGAGTGGCTCTGGCTCGGGCCCTGGTGGGTAAGCCCGCCGTGCTCTTGGCCGATGAGCCCACGGGGAACTTGGATCCCACCACTGCGCACCAGATGATCGATCTCATGCTGGCCCTGCGGGAAGAGCAGGGCACGGCGCTGGTGGTGGTGACCCATGATTTGTCCCTCGCTGCGCGCCTTGACCGATGCCTGCGCTTGGAAAGCGGGCAGCTTAAGGACGAAGCGTTGAAGGGGCTGGCTCCGCCATGAATTTCAGCGCCTGGGTGGGCTGGCGCTTTCTCCACGCCCTCGGCCGCGGTCGGGGCTGGTCCCTGCTGGCCGTGCTCAGCGTTACCGGGCTGGTGCTTGGGGTGGCGGCCTTGCTTGCCGTGCTCTCCGTGATGCAGGGCTTTCAGAGCACGCTCCAGGACCGCCTGCTTCAGGCCACGCCCCACGTCATGATCACCAGCAAGGCCCCCCTCGGGGCTGCGCCGCGGGCCGCGCTCAGGGGTGACTCCCGGGTCCGGGTCCTGGTGCCCTTTGTGACGACTCCCGCCCTGTTCTCCCTCGGCGGCCGGGCCGAGCCCGGGGAATTCCAAGGCTTCTCCTCGGAGGCCTGGGAGGCCTTCCCGCTGGGCTCTGGAGATCCCCGCGTGGCGCCCCTGGCGGCGGGCGAGGCTCGCCTAGGCCGGGGCCTTGCCGCCCGTCTTGGGGTGTTTCCCGGGGATACATTGACGGCCTTAATTCCCGAGGCGGTGGGAACGCGGCTTCAGGTCCGCCCCGTGCCCTTGCGGGTGGCGGGCTATTTCAACTTTGGCGCCGAGGTGGATCAGACCCTCCTGGTGGCCGGGGAAGACAGCGTGGCCGCCGCGGGGCTGGACCTCACCACCAGCTACCGCCTGGCCCTAGACGACCCTCAAAGCGCGCCGGCCTTCGTGGCGCACTGGCAAGCGGAGCTTGGTGCCGGGGTCCAGCTCACCCCCTGGACCGATCGCTACGGCGCCCTCTTTGCTGCCGTCGCCCTCGAGCGGCGCATGATGGGGCTTGTGGTCGGGCTGATCATTGCTGTAGCCCTTTTTAACCTGGTGGCGAGCCTAACCCGCCTCGTCGATGAGAAGCGCGCTGCCATCGCCATGCTCATGACCCAGGGGGCGAGCCGACGGCATATCGCCCAAATTTTCCTGGCCCAGGGCGCCATCCTCGGCGGCGCCGGGAGCGCCCTCGGCGCGGCCCTTGGCTACGGTCTTGCGGAAAACGCGGGCGCCTTCCTGGCCCTTGCGGAGCAGATCTTTTCCTTCTCCTTCCTTGGGGGCACCTATTTTCAGGCCCTTCCCTCGGAGCCCCAGGCCAGCGACTTCTGGCTGGTAAGCCTCTCCGCAGCGTTGGCCACGGTGCTCGCTGCGGCCTATCCCGCCTGGCGCGCCAGCCAGGTGTTGCCGGCTAGGGCGTTGCATTAAAGGGATCGGCGGCGCCGTCGGCTCTGCATGCGCAGTAGCGAGTGCAGCTCCTCCCGGGCGCCGTAGCAGCCCTGGAGCCAGCGCGAGCCGATGGTCCCATCGAAGGCATCCCGCCCGTGAAGCAGGCGAGCGTTATCAAAGGCTAGGAGGTCCCCCGCCTTCAGGGTAAAGCGCAGGTGGGCGCCGGGGGCTTCCGCGCGGCGAAAAAGGGCGCGGAGGGCACGGTAGATCCGATCCATGGTTTTTAGGTCTGTGCTCAGCGGCCCCCGAAGCCAGGGGGAAAAGCGCAGCTCCTGCAGCGCGCCCTTGGCATCGAGGCTGATCAGGGGCGCCTCCCAGCGATAGTCCGAATCCTCCGCCTTGCTGGCAAAGAGTAGGGGCTCGATGCTGAGGGTTTCGAAGACAGTGGGATCCTCCTCTCGTAGGGTCTCGGCCAGCTGGAAGCCGTCCGTGAGGCGGGTGGCGCCCCCCACCGTGGTGTTCTCTAGGCAGTGCAGAAACTGCAGCCCGGGCATGTGTTCCCGGGTGCAAAGGTCGGCGTGCACGGGCAGGGCCATGGCGGTGTAGGCGTTGGAGGTTTGCTCCGCAGCCGTGCGCACATCGAAGATCCGTCCGAAGTTCGACTCCCGCAGGGGGCCTAGGCGCTGGGCGACCCTTTCTACTTGACCCGGCTTCGGCGTCACCCCCTCCAGGATGGCGAAGCCCAGGCAATGGAGCGCCTCGCAGAAGGCTTCAAAGGCCTGAGGATCGTGATCGAGAGCCTCGGCGGAGAAGCGGGGCAGGGCGGCTAGGCGATCCCCGGTCCAAAGCTGCCGCGGGGGCAGGGCAAAGGGGGCCTCCTGGGTTTCCGGGGCGTAGGCCCGAAGCCAGCCCGGGTGGTACTGGGCTTCGGCGCCATCGGAAAAGCGCACGGACAGGCCCCCGGCTTGGGATGGGCTGGCGCTAAGGACTCGAAGATCCTTGGGGATGTCCACCAGCTGAAGGGCTTGCTCCCGGGTATCCGGATGGGTGGTTTCCCAGTCCGGCGCGTTCTCCCTAAGCCAGAGGGCGTGATGGGTGGTGACGGCCCCGTCATCCCAGTGCGCTTCGAGGCCCAGGGGCAGCAGGGAGGTCGCGTCCACTCGCCGCGCCGTGGGGTAGTGATCGAAGTCCGGGGTGTCCATGGAAGCCCTCCCATCGCTTAAGCCAGAGCCATCATGGCGAGGGCGGGGCCGGGGCGCCAGGTGTGCTAGCGGGGACGGAGGCTCTCGTAGGCTTGTTGCACCGCATGGAACGCCTGGGGGGAGCCCCCGGTATCAGGGTGCGCGCGCTTCAGGGCCCGGCGATAGGCTTGCTGAAGCGTCGCCTCGGTCAGCTGCCCCGAGGGGCTTAGCCCCAGGATTTTCCTGAATGCGCTCTCCCGAGCCTGCGTATCATCTTGGTGGGCGGGCGCCGCCGGGTTTTGGTCTTGAGCTTTGGGTCGTGGGCCGAGGGTTTCGTAGGCGCGCTGGCCGCGGCGCGTACTCGAAAGGGCCTGCTGGGAATCACCATGGGAACGAAGGTTTAAGAAGGCCTGTGCATGGGGAAGGCCGCGGAGAGCTTGGGCCTGAGCCTGCTCCCCCGAGCCTACGAGATAGGGCGCTAGGGGCCCGAGCCCCAGAAAGCCATCGAGATTTCCGCTGCGCTGACTCAAGGTGGGAGGTCCTTCTCACCAGTACTTTTGGACGGCCGACAATCATCTACTTCCGTCCCGTTGCGGGCTATTAGGGGAAACCCTACTTTTTAGGATTATTACTCCTATTCAGCCGTGAACTTTCGTGAAGTTGGCGACGAATTTTTGGCGGACGCGGTAAAGGTGAATGGTTTAAGTTCATACGAGCCCTCGCGAGCATGTTAGGCCCCTATACTTCCATGACAAATTTACTTCTCAGCCCCCGCAGAAAGGAGTCCCCATGCAAGCCATCAGCTGCCCCAAATGCGGCACCGCCTTTCAGGTCGATGAGGCGGGCTACGCGGATATCTTGAAGCAGGTTCGAGATCACGAGTTCACCGAAGCGCTGAAGGAGCGCCAGGCCATTGCCGAGCGGGAGAAGCGGGACGCTGTCGAGCTCGCCCGAAGTCAGCTGCAGGCGAAGCTCGATGCGGCGGAGCTCGAAAAGACCCTCGCCGTGAAGGAGGCCCTGGGGGAGGCGCTTCGGGAACGAGACGAGGCCCGGCAGGCCTTGAAGGAGCAGGCCCTGGCCCAGGAGCTCGCTGTGGCCAAGGCCCATTCCCAGGCCCAGCAGGAGCGCGATCAGCTGGCAGCAAAGCTCGAGCGCGCCGAGCTCGAGAAAACTTTAGCGGCCCAGGCCCTGAAGGAACGCTACGAGGTGCAGCTAAAGGATCGGGACGAGGCCATCGAGCGCTTAAAGGATATGAAGGCGCGCCTTTCGACGAAGATGCTCGGGGAGACCCTAGAGCAGCACTGCGAGAACGCCTTCAACCAGATCCGCGCCACGGCCTTTCCTAATGCCTACTTCGAAAAGGACAACGACGCCCGCACCGGGAGCAAAGGCGACTACATCTTCCGGGATCAGGACGAGGCGGGTACGGAAATCGTCTCCATCATGTTCGAGATGAAAAACGAAGCCGATGCCACGACCACGAAAAAGCGCAACGAGGATTTCCTGAAGGAACTGGACAAGGACCGGCGGGAGAAGGGCTGCGAGTACGCCGTGCTGGTGTCGCTTCTGGAAGCGGACAGCGAGCTCTACAACACGGGCATTGTCGATGTTTCCCATCGCTACCCGAAGATGTACGTCATTCGCCCTCAGTTCTTCCTGCCCCTCATCGCCCTGTTGCGCAATGCGGCCCTCGGGGCCCTGGCCTACAAGCAGGAGCTGGCCCTGGTGCGGGCCCAAAGCGTGGATATCACCCACTTCGAGGAGAACCTCGAGGCCTTCAAGACGGCCTTTGGCAAGAACTACGATTTGGCGTCCCGGCGCTTTCAGACGGCCATCGATGAGATCGATAAGTCCATCGATCACCTGCAGAAAACCAAGGACGCGCTCCTTGGCGCAGACCGCAACCTACGCCTTGCCAATGACAAGGCCCAGGATGTGTCCATCAAAAAGCTCACCCGCAATAACCCCACCATGCAGGCGAAGTTTCAGGCCCTAGGGGAAGGTAACGACGACCTCTAGCGGCTCTCCGCCATGGGTGAGCTGCACGGGGTTGAAGCCCGCTCGACGTAGCTCTGCGAGCATGCCGTTTCGTCCGCCCAGGTGTCCGGCCCCGACCATAGCGAAGGTGGTCTTGCCGCTCTCGAGCAGTGGAAGAAGCGCGTTCGTCATGGTGCGATTGCGTTTGTCGAAGAGCGTCTCTTTCAGCAGAGCGGCATCCTCCAGGGTGCCCAGGTTGTCCATGGTGGCGTCGAAGAGGTCCTCCGCGTCTCCGGCGTACCAGAGCGTGAGCAGCTCCTGCATGATTTCCGGCGCCTTGGGTAAATCCTCAAAGGTTTGGGCCAGCGCGTCGAATTGAACGGGCAGGGGGAGGGTCATGATCGAGCGCAACACAGCGATGGGATCTTCCAGCTCCACAAAGGGTTTCCCATCCTGGCTGGCCCGGCGCGCAAAGTAGGATTCAAAGCCCGCCTGCGGCGTGTAGCCGAGGGCCATGATCGTAAGCCCCTCTACCTCCATGGCAGCGGCCATGGGAGGGCTGGCATAGGCCAGCTCCGGGGGAGCCCCGAGGCTCGCAAGGAACGCCTCAAGCTGGTCCTTCAGTTCCTGGGGCATTTCTGCGCGAAGGGTTTTCTCTGGTGGCCGGGGCAGGCTCTGGAGGGCGCTCACCCGAGCGGGGTCATTCATCAGCACCGGATTCGCTTCTCCGGCCAGCTGCTCTGCCGCCGCATAGGCTTGTTCGTACACCGGTGGCAAGGGAAAAAGGGACGGCTTCAGCACGTGCACCGAGCCCACCAGATACAGCGTGCCCTTGGGCCCGTCCACGCGCCACACCTGGCTGCCCTGGTCTGGGTCCGTCGCGGCGCGCAGCGCCCGACCTAGGTGAATGATGGCGTCGTCGCTAACGAGAATTTCGCAGGGCACCTGCAAGCCCTTAGCGGCCCGATCCTGCTCGCAGCCCTGCATGGCCGCCTGGCTGGCCAGGATGGGCGAGGGCGCCTGCCAAGCCGAGCCTACGGCAAAGGCTTCAAGGGCATCGTCCACGGAAACGGCCACGGCCCGGTGCGGCGCCTGGCTGTTCAGCTCCCTAAGGAGCGGACTGACCGCATCGCGCAGGCCTTGTGGCCAGCTAATCCCGGAACCCGCCTCGAGGGCCTCCAGGGTAAATTCGGCCTTCGCCGGCAGGCCGGCAATGAGTAAGGCGGTGAGTATGACGACTGTGAGTGAGCGCATCGGCACCCTTGCCCTCCCGTGATGACGTTTTGATCCCTTTCGGCGCCAGTACACCGATTCGCCCTCAGCGGGGTCAAGACCGCTGAGCGGGTTGCATCCTTTGCTACCCTCGCTAAGTTCCCTGGAGAGCTCACCATGATTCGACGCGTAATTCTGAGTCGTAAGGGCGTAGATTCTGCCGCCGGGGGACGGCCATCGCCGATCCTTCCCGACGGCCGGCTATTCTCCCTGCCCATCCCTCAGCGGCCCCCTTCGACCCATCGGTATCGGGACCTTCGCTTTGATGAGTTTTCGGCTTCCGAGCTGCTCCGCTTGGGTGGAGGGGGCGCTTTGCACCCCAATCGATCCTGCCACTTTGATCCTATGCTGGGGGGCGCCTTGGGGCTTCTGGGGCAACACGGTGCGGCTCAGGGGGAGCTTTCCCGTCATGAGGTGGGGGAGGGCGATCTGTTTCTGTTTTTCGGCTGGTTTCGGGGTACGGAAGACCGGCGGGGCTCAGGATGCCATCACCTTTTCGGATGGCTTCAGGTGACTAAGGTTGTGCGAGGCACGCAGGCCATTGCGGCCTTCCTCAAAGCCTCTGGCGTTAGCCATCCTCACGGCTTAGGCGACGCTCAGGGGTATGCGCAGAACACGGTGTATGCCTCCCGGGGGAGCCTGCAAGGCCCCTCAAAGTTTAGTTCCAAGGCAGCCTTCGGGCGCTTCCCGAAGACCCATCCAGAACTTGTGCTCACTGAGCCCGGGGCCACGCGCAGCGTTTGGCGCCTCCCCGAACCGGCATTCAATCCGGGGGTTTCCCCCTTTAGGAATCGGCTCCAATGGCTTGAGGAGGGGACTACGCGGGTTCAGCCCCGGGGCTTTGGTCAAGAGTTCATCCTCGACGCGGAGCGCTGCCCAAGCGTAGCTGACTGGGCCTTAGCACTGCTTGATCGTTTTGGTGCCTAGCCTGTGATCCCCGGAGGCTTGCCAAATTGCGGTAGGCTTCAAAGCAGCGCCGCCAGGCAGGGGGAAGTGGGCATGCACGGAGTTCTTAGAAGCGTCATCCTGGTCATCGGCGGAGCACTTACGCTCCTCGGGTGTAGCCATGGCCCTAGCCCCACGGTAGCCGAAACGCCCAGCCAGGCCCTGGCGCCGGACGGTCAGTATATTTCCTGGGTTGAGCATCTGATCGACGCCGAGGACGTAAACGGTGGCGTGCCCATTCGCGGCGGGGACGGGCTCGCCCTGGGCGATTTGGATGGCGATGGCTTTGAGGACATCGTTACGGCGCAGGAAGATTCCAACCACATTCGCATTGCCTTTGGCACAGGCGATCCCGATCGCTGGGTGCTCATGACCCTCGCGGAGGGCAGCCTGGCCGGCGCCGTGGAGGATGTGGCCTTGGGGGATCTGAACGGCGATGGCTGGCTTGATATCGTCGCGGCCTGCGAGGACGCGCACCTTGCGTATTTTGAAAATCCGGGCATTGATCATCGGGCCGCGCCCTGGCCTGCCTTGATTCCGGGCATCGCCAAGGGGCGAGGCTCCTGGCTCCGGGTGTTTGCTGCGGACATCAATGGCGATGGGCAGCCTGATCTGACCGCTGCGAACAAGGGCGCGCCGGATATCGTCCGACCCGAAGCGGGGGATCCGGACAATGGCGCCACCTCCCTCATTACCTTCAGCGGCCCGCCCCTGGAAAGTAGTGCTTGGCAGGAGCAGGTGCTGTTCCAGGAGGGCATTCCCAATAATGCCATGCCGCTCGATATCGATGGGGACGGGGATCTCGACGTGCTCGCTGCCAAGCGCGTGCGCAATCAGCTGGTGCTGATCGAAAACCTCGGCCTGGGGGAGGGCGGTGCGCTGCGGACCCAGGCTCATCCGCTTCTTCTGGCGCCGGCCTTTGACGCACCCGAGGGTTGGCGCGGCCTCGCCAATGCTTTTCAGGCGGAGGCTGCGGATTTGAATGGCGATGGGCGCCTCGATTTAGTGGTGAACGTGATCGAGCGCGCGCCGGATCAGACGGCCCTCACCGCTGGCCTCGCCTGGCTCGAGCAACCCGAAAGCCTTGACGCGCCCTGGCCGGTGCATCGCATCGGGGGCACCTTGCCCGATTGGGTCATCGGCATTCACCTTGCGGATCTCGATGGGGACGGCGATCTTGATGCGGTCACCGGCGGCTATTCGGGGCTGAATATTCTGAAGGGATCCTATTCCGGCGCCTCCCGGGACTTCGACCAGCCTGAGGTAAACGAGACGGCCACGGTGGGTCGCATCGCCTGGTTCCAGAACCCCGGTGATCCCTCCCAGCCCTGGCAGCGCCATGACATCGACCGTCGGGTGCGGGGGATGATCGATCTCTTTGCGAGTCGTGATCTCGACGGCGACGGGGACCTCGATCTCATCGCCCCCCGGGGCAACAGCGGCGCCTTCGACGGCGTGGTGTGGTTTGAGCAGGTACGTAGCGAAGGGCCTCGGCGAGCCTTCACGCCGGCCCGGGCTGAAGAGAGTCGACCCTTACCTCTGCCGCCCGCCGATTGGCAGGCGCGCTACGGCGCGGGGGAAAGCTACGTTGCCCCGAACAAGGTGGCTGCAGGTGAGAAGGGCAAGGCAGCGCGCTAGCGCAGCAGCAGCGTCGGCAAGGTCGCAGAGCGCAGCAGATCGGAGGTCTTGCTGCCGAAAATCAGGCTCCGCAGGGGCGAGTGACCGTAGGCGCCCATGATCAAGAGGTCCGCCTCCCGCTCTTGCACCGTTCGGGCGATCACCCGCTCCGGATCGCCCGGGATTTGCAGCGCCTCCACGGCGTAGCCCGCTTTTTCCAGCGTTTTCTGTGCCCAGGGAAGATGGCGCAGGCCCTCCCCCTGACCTTTTCCGGAGACGAGAATATCCACGGGGATGCCCTTCAGCAGGGGGCTCTTGGCGATGAGGTTCACGCCCCGCCGCGTGACCGGACTGCCGTCAAAGGCGAGAAGGGCGCGCTCCGGGGGGCGAAAGTCCTCCGTTACAGCGAGGATCGGGCGCTTGAGGCCGCGCACCACGCGTTCCACGCTGCGGCCGAGGTCTCGCTGCGTATGCTCTGCTGCTTCCCCCCGGCGTCCGAGCACGAAGAGGCGGACGCTCTTTTCCTGCTCCGCTAGCGTTTCTACCAGTGCGCCGTGTCGTTGCCGCACATCGGTGTGGCTAAGGCCGGTAGCTTCTGCTCGGGCTCGGAGCTTCGCCAGGAAGCGTCGCCCCTCTTCCCGGGCGACCTTGCTGCGGCTCTCGTCCTCTTCGGCCAGCGCCGACAGAAGCTGATCCTGGGCATCGGGGCCTAGGGTGCCGCTGTGATCGGCCTTGGAGGCGATCTCCGGGTGACGTTCCAGCACGTGAAGAAGTTCAAGGGGCGCGGAGAGGCGCTGCGCCGCCCAGGCGCTGTAATCCACCACGTAGTCCGCAAAGTGGGATTGATCCACGCAGGCCAGAACCTTCTTTTCTTCGTCCATGCTCCTCTCCCTAGTGGGCGATTAGCAGATCGTCGGCGTCGTCCTTATCGTGGAGAGCGAACCTATCTACGAGGGTTGCGCTCGCCTCATTCAGCCCGACCACCTCGACCTCCGTACCCTCTCGGCGGAACTTCAGTACCACCTTATCCAGCGCGCTCACCGCTGTGATGTCCCAGAAATGGGCACGACTCACATCGATATGAACGCCCTCAATGACCTCCTTGTAGTCGAAGGCATTGATGAAGCGGTCGGCGCTGGCGAAGAACACTTGGCCCCGTACGGTGTAGGCCCGCAGCCGGCCGTCGGGGGCAGCCTGGGACCGCACTACCAGAATCTGCCCCACCTTGTGGGCGAAGAAGAAGCCCGAGAGAAGGACGCCTGTGAGGACGCCCTGGGCCAGGTCGTGGGTGGCGACGGTAACGGCTACGGTGGCCAGCATCACGGCGGAGGAGCTCTTCGGATGGGTCCGCAGATCCCGGACGGACTGCCAGCTGAAGGTGCCCAGGGACACCATGATCATCACTGCCACCAGGGCCGCCATGGGGATTTGCCCCACCCAGTCGCCGAGGAAGACCACCATGATCAGCAGGAAGACCCCAGCGCAAAGGGTCGATAGGCGCCCCCGGCCCCCGGATTTCACGTTGATGACGGACTGCCCGATCATGGCGCAGCCCGCCATGCCCCCAAGAAAGCCGGAGACAATATTCGCGGCCCCTTGCCCCAGGCATTCACGATTCTTATCGCTTTTCGTATCCGTTAGATCGTCCACGATCGTCGCTGTCATGAGCGATTCCAAAAGCCCCACCACCGTTAGGGTGGCGGCGTAGGGGAAAATGATGGCCAGCGTGTCCAAGTTTAGGGGGACTTCCGGGAGGAGGAAGACGGGGAGGCTGTCCGGGAGCGTGCCCATATCGCCCACGGTGCGGATCTCCAGCCCGAAGAACACGGCCACCGCGGTCAGCACCACGATGGTGACCAGGGGCGAGGGGATGGCTGTGGTCACGTAGGGCAGGCCGTAGATGATGGCCAGGCCCGCTGCGGTCATGGCGTAGACATGCCAGGTCACGTCGATGAGCTCGGGCAGCTGGGCCATGAAGATCAGGATGGCCAGCGCGTTCACAAAACCCGTCACCACGGAGCGGGATACGAAGCGCATGAGCGCCCCTAGGCGCACCCAGCCGGCGACGATCTGCAGCAGCCCCGTTAGCACGGTGGCCGCCAGAAGGTATTGAAGCCCGTGCTCCTTCACCAGCGTCACCATGACTAAGGCCATGGCGCCCGTGGCGGCGGAAATCATGGCCGGGCGCCCGCCGAGGAAAGCCGTGGTGACGGCGATGCAGAAGGAGGCGTAGAGCCCTACCTTCGGATCGACCCCGGCGATGATAGAAAAGGCGATGGCCTCGGGAATAAGGGCCAGGGCGACCACAAGGCCAGCGAGGAGATCGTTACGTATATTGCCAAAGCCATCCTGCATGGGGGAGGTCCTAAATACCAAGGCTCGGCGCGCCTGGGGGGCGCCGGCGGAGAACACCGCGGGGGCACGAAAGAAGGGAGCGGACGGTAGCGAGATCGGCGCCCGGGCGCAACCGTCAGCCCCGCTGGCTTCCGTGGAATCCTACGCCTCGCGGGGCGCCTTTCCCTCGGGCGGAGCACGCTTGCCCGGGCACGCTAGGCCTTTCACCGCGGGAGATCACCCCATGCGCTTACTCACCCAGGGCCAGCGAAGGAAGCTTCTTCAGCAGGGGGCAAGGCGATGTGCGCTTCAGCACCGGGACCAGAGCGAAGACTTCCCTCCGGTGGTCAAGCTCTTTACCCCGGACGGGGCGGCCACCTGGCTGCTCAGTGAGCTTGACCCCGACGATCCAGACCTCGCCTTCGGCCTCTGTGACCTCGGCCTCGGGGCCCCGGAGCTCGGCTACGTGCGCCTCTCGGAGCTTGAGGCCCTCCGCGGTGGCCTCGGCCTGCCCGTGGAGCGGGACCGGCACTTCAGTGGCACGGAGCCGCTCAGCGCTTACCTCGCTGCAGCGCTTGCGGGGGTAAACTGAGCATGGCAACTTTGGTACAGAAATACGTACCTAAAGGGCTGCCCATGGAAAGCTTAAGCTACAGCGCTGCGCGAAAAAATCTTGCCAAAACTATGGCTAAAGTGTGCGACGATCATGCGCCGATCGCGATTACGCGCCACGGAGAAAGTGCCGTGGTAATGATGTCGCTTGAGGATTACGAAGCGCTCGAAGAGACCGCTTATTTGCTCCGTAGCCCCAAAAACGCCCGCCGTCTATTTGAAGATATTGCTGGCTTTGAGGCAGGCAAGGGGCGTCGAGAAACGCTCTTGAAGTGAATTTCGTTTTCTCCGAGCGGGCTTGGGAGGATTACCTTCATTGGCAGCGCACTGACCGCGCGATGCTGCTGCGAGTCAATCGGTTGATCGAAGCGATAGCCCGGGAGCCTTATGCAGGCGTGGGTAAGCCGAAAGCCTTACGCCACGCCTTAGCCGGTTGGTGGTCCCGACGGATCGACCATGAGCATCGCTTGGTCTATCGGGTTGAAGTGGACGACATTTTTATTCTCCAGCTTCGTCAGCACTACTGACCTTCGCCGGATCGTACTTCTCGAACCACGCCATGATCGTATCCACCTTCGCAACGAGGTTGCTGGGGCGGGCGGCGATCGTGTGGGAGGTCCCGGGTACGCGGACATAGGCCGAGGGCACGTCCTGCATCTTCAGCGCCGTGTACCACTGCTCCGCCTCCCAGGCCGGCGTACGCCAGTCCTCTTCCCCCACCATCACTAGGGTGGGGGTGGTCACGTTGCCTACGACCCGGATGGGGGAGCGATCGAAATACTTTTGCGGATTCTCCCAGGGGTTGCCCCGAATCCAATGGCGAGACACCACCACCCCGATATCCCCTGCCAGGGCCATGGTGAACCAGTTAATGACGGGCTTGATGACCGCCGCTGCGGCGAAGCGATCGGTCATGCCCGTGGCGTAGGCGCTGAGCACGCCGCCCCCTGAGCCCCCAGTGATAAACAGCCGCTTCTCATCAACCCAGCCCTGGGCGACCACCGCATCCACGACGCTCATGAGGTCCTCGTGGTCCGGGCCTGGATAGGCTTCATCGATTTCCTGCGCGAAGGCCTCGCCATAGCCCGTGGAGCCCCGGGGATTCGCCCATACGGTAACGTAACCTTCCGCGGCATAGCGCTGAATTTCCGCAGCGAAACTTGGGGTGTACATGGCGAAGGGGCCGCCGTGAATCTCGAGGATCAGAGGCGCAGACCCGTCTGGTTCCACCCCTGGGGGAATGGCCATCCAGGCCTGGATCGGTAGCTCGTCGAGGCGGGAGGGCACTTCAAGGGCTTCGATGCGGGGCAGGGCGATATGGCTTAGGAGATCAGAGTTTAGATCGGTGACGATGCGCGGGGCCTCCGCCCCTACCTGAATCGCAAGCTCCGCCGGGCGATTGGGGTCCGCGACGGTCCAGGCTGCCACCCGCTGGGCCCCCGTGCCTTTGACGGCGTAATCCCCGGAGCCGTAGGGACGGCCCAGGCTGGTTCCGCCGATATCCCGGAGGAGGGTGCGCACCGTGCCCTCCAGATCGATCTCTACCAGGTGGATTTCTCCCCGCACCGTGGCCTGGGCGAGGAGGGCTTGTCCGTTATCGGTCCAGGTGAGATCGGAAAGGCTGTGGTCAAAGTCGGCGGTCAATAGCCGCGGTGCCTCATCCCCAGGGCCCTGCAAATAGAGTTCCGTTTGCTGATAGGCCCGGCGCTCGTCGTCATAGCCGAGCCAGGCGAGGGTCTGCCCATCGGGGGAGGCCACCGGCGAACCGTCCGGCCCATCGCGATCGGTGACGGTGCGGCGTGCCCCGGTGGCGACGTCCACGGCGTAGATTTCCGACTCAATGGGATCCATTTCCGGCCGGGGCCCATCATTACCCACCACGTATAGGGTCTTCCCATCCGCGCTCCAGGCCGGCGCACTGAAGCCATCGCCGCCGGAGGTTACGGCCTGGGGCGTGCCACCGTGGGCGGGCACCAGGTACACCTGATCCGTGCCTTCCTTGAGGTAGCCCCGACCGTCGAAGCGGAATACCAAGTCATCAATCACGCGCATGGGATCGGCCCAGCGCGCTTCGTCGGGTTTCCGGGGCTTCGCCTTCCCCAGGCTTAGGCCTTCTCCGGGGGTGAAGAGGGTAAAGGCGAGGGCCGTGCCGTCCGGTGCCCAGCGCACCTGCCGCGGCGTGCTATCGAGGTCCGCCACCACGGCCTCCCGGCCCGAGGCAAGCCAGCGCATGCGCAGGTGTGTCTTGCCGTCTTCGCTCGCGAGATAGGCAAGGCGAGTTCCGTCCGGGGAATAGGCCGGGCTGTGGTAGCTCCCGGGCCCGGTCACCAGGGGCTCGGAAGCGGCCGTCTCGACGTCCGTCACCCAAAGCGCCCCCCGGGGGCGATCGCTGCGCCGGTCGTAGCCCGTGCGCACCCACGCCACCTCCGTGAGCGCGGGCGAGATGACCGGGGAGCGCGCCCACTCCAGCTCAAAGACGTCATCGGCGCTAAAGGGCCGGGGCTCGGCGGCGGTCGCCGTGGTCGCGCACAGGGCCAGGGCCGTCAGGAGGGTCGATCGCATGGGAAAGCTCCAGGGTCGCGGGTTAACGGTGCTTAGCATGCCACGATCGCCGGATCCGTCGCTCCAGAGCTAGCGTTCCCGCAGGCGCCGGAGCATGCGCCGCTTCTCCCAGCGCTGGAGCACGTGCCAGCGCCAGAGCAGCTGGGTGCCGAAGAAGCCCGCGGCGCTGGCGATGACGCCGAGGATCAAACAGCCGAGGGCGAGGGGTTGCCAGATTTCCCCGGCGCGCTGGCTGAGCCAGGTCACGGTAAATTGGAAGGGTGTGGCCGGGGGTGGGGTGTTCAGGAGGAGGGCCCCCAGCTCGTAGGCGAAGAGGTAGATCGCCGGCATGGTGAGGGGGTTGGTGACAAAGACCGCCGCAATGACCACGGGCAAATTGAAGCGATAGCGCAGGGCCAGGACCGCCGCGAGGGGCATCTGCCCCGGTAGGGGCACCATGGAGAGGAAAAGGCCTACGCCAATCGCCGCCGAAACGCTTCGGCGCGTGAGGTGCCAGAGTTCAGGATCGCTCATCCGGCCCCGGAACATAGCCAGGCCCTTCCGCCGGCGAAGGGCATCCGGCGAAGGCAGGTGGCGCTTGAGAAAATCCCGTGGCATGGGGCGGCCGTAGGCTCCGGAGGGCGAAGGGGGCGCATTATGCCCCGGGGCGCCTAGGGTCTCCACCGGAGGAGCCTTGGGGCCGGACCGATGGGCTCGCTAAGCTCACGCTAGCGGTCCTTGGAGGCCTGGGCCTGGCCCTGAGCCTGGGGCCCGCTGCGATGCCTGGGGTCCTCGCCCTAAGCCTCCTTCCTGCCCTCCTCCGACCTCGCCTCGCGCCCTATGCCTTGGCCCTCTCCGCCGGGGCCTTGCTCACGGCGTTGTCTCTTCACCACAGCTTAGAGCGGCGCCTCACTGCGGCGGCCTACGAAGAAGGGGAGGCGATCCTCGCCATCACCGCGGTGCAAGGCTGGCCACCCCAGAGCGCTTACGCTGAGGTGTTGGCCTGGCGTTCCGGATCTTCCGAGCTGCGCCGAGTGCGGCGCGCTCGCCTGTCCCTCTATGCGCCGCTTCCCCTCCGGGAGGGGGCGCGGTGGCGCATGACCCTGCGCCTGCGCGCTTCGAAGGGGGCGCAAAACCTTGGGCGCCCCGATCCAGAGCGAACGCTTTTTGCCCGAGGTGCGGACGCCGTGGGCTATCCCAAGGGGCCTGCCTGGGCCCTGGCCCGGGCCGATCCCGGGCCCCTTGCGCGCCTGCGACAGTATTTGCAGGCGGCCCTGAGGCCTCTGCGCCCGGAGGCGCGAGCGGTGTTCACCGCCCTTCTGCTGGGGGCGGCGTCACCGCCCGAAGCACTCCCCTGGGACCGGCTGGCGTTACTTGGCGTAGTCCATCTCTTTGTAGTGTCGGGCTTTCACCTGGGCTTGGTGTTCGTCGCCCTGCGCGTTCTGTTCGCGCTGGTGACCCCGGGGCTGCCTGGGCGCTGGCTCGTGCTGCCCGCGGGCCTGCTACTTGCAAGCTATGCGGCGGTGACGGGGGCGGGGCTTCCGGTGCAGCGGGCCTGGCTCGGGGCGCTTCTGCTTCTCATGGCCCTCGGGCTGGGGCGAACGAGCCGTCCCGGGCGAGGCCTGGCGCTGGCGGCTCTAGCACTAGGTGCGAGCGCACCGGAGATGCTCCTGGCGCCGGGGGCAGCGCTCTCCTTCTTTGCGGTGCTGGTGCTGCTATGGCCTGGGGGGGACGGCCCGGGCCTTCGGGGCCTGCTGGCCCTCCAGGGGCGCCTGTCCTTGGCCATGGCCGCCCCCCTTGCCGCCTTCTTCGGCTGGATGCCCGCCTGGGGCCTGGTGGTGAATCTATTCCTGGGGCCGCTCCTTGGGGCCTTCCTATTGCCCCTGGGTTTTGGGCTCCTCGCGCTCGTGCTCCTGGGCTTTGCCCCGGCGCTGGGGGCGCTCCAGGTTCTGGGGGATGGGGTCCAGGGGCTCCTCGGATTCCTAGCGCTGCTCCTCGGGAGGGCTGCGCCCCTCGCGCCGGTGGCAGGGCTTCCCCTGGCTCTTGCGGTGCTCCTGGCCCTTGTAACGCTCACTCCCGGCCCCCCGGTCGTGCGTTTTAGCGCGGCTCTTGGGGTGATGGCTTTGCTCTGGCCAGCCCCGGGGCTGCCTCCCGGGACCTTTCGTTTCACGGTGTTCGACGTGGGGCAAGGGAGCGTTGCCCTGGTGGAAACGTCGGAGCATCGCCTGCTGGTGGATACGGGGCCCGCCTGGGGCGACGCCGGCGCTTCGGCCTTTGCGGCCCAGGTTAAGCCTGCGCTGCGCGCCCTTGGGGTCAGCCAGCTTGATGGGGTGCTGCTCACCCATGAGGACCGAGATCACGCTGGAGGCCTTCCCGCCGCCCAGGCGCTTTTCCCCGGGGCGCTGCTCCTGGGTCCTGGAGGCGAGCCTTGTCATCGGGGGCGCCGTTGGCGCTGGGATGGGGTGAACTTTGCCGTGCTCCATCCTGAGCCTAATCCCCGGGCAGGGCAGGGCAATGCCCAGTCCTGCGTGCTGGCGATCAATGCCGGGGCGCGCCGGGCGCTCCTTCTCGCCGACGTGCCTCGCTTCGTGGAACGCCGCCTCGCCGGGGAGCTGCCTCCGCAGGACCTGGTGCTGGCCGCCCATCACGGCTCCCGGGGCAGTTCCGCGCGGGTGCTAGTGCAGCGCACGGCGCCGCGCTTTGTGATCTTCAGCGCGGGTTTGCCGAGCCCCTTTAGCCATCCCCACGACGCCGTGGTGGCGCGCTGGCGCTCGGTAGGGGCACGCCCCGTGCAGACGGGGGCGCAAGGTATGGTGCGCTGGGATTCGCGCTGGCCGGGCAGGGTGCGGTGCGGCCGGGCGGGCCTTTGGTGGCAGTGGCGTCCTTCGGAGGACTGCGGCGGTCCCTAGCTTTGCGAGGGGCGTAGCCCTTCGAAATGGGAAACCATGGAGCGCAGGTCCTTGATGAGAGATTTGCGCTCGTCCTCGGAAAGAAAGCTGCCGACCTCCACTTCTTTGCCCTTGCTGCGAATGGCGACCTTGGAGCCATACCAGCGGTGCAGGGGCTTGCGCACGAAAATCTGCGCGAAGATGCGGTGGAACTCGTGGCGCTTGTCCGGCTTGCCATAGCCCCGCTCAATGGTAAGGGCCTCGGGCGTGAAGGTGATCACTTCCTGCAAATGGGTGAAGCGGGCACATTGGTAGAGGCAGGCGCCAAGGAGCGATAGTTCGAGGACGCCGAAGGGGAGGATGAGCCAGAAGCCTTGAAGCATAAACATCAGCCCGATCATGAGGGATAGGATGCTGATGCCCACGAGAAACCAGACGTTATCGCGCCAGCTAAAGGAGCGATTGGGCTGAAGGATGATCGTACCCTGCGTGCCGTGCTGATTGAGCTCGGTGGCCACCATGGCTGAGCTTCTCCTGCGTTGCGCCCGAGGCGGAGTCTACCCAGCCCCCGGTGAGATACAAAGAGATGGCGGGACCTTGATGCGGGTCATTTCGTCGCACCACCCTTTGGCTCTAGAGTCAGGTTTTTCTTGGAGATCTCCTCATGACAAGTCCCTACAGCATTGCAAAGGCCTCCCTGGCCCAGGCCCTAGGCGAAGCGGAAGCCGCGGACATCGAAGCGCCCCGGCTGCTTAAGGCCTTCCTGCAGGAGCTCCTGGCAACCTATCAGCAACATCACAGCGTCGCCGATATTCGCAGCGAATTTGAGTTTGAGCTCGAACACATGGGCGGGGATACGGACCTTCCCTTTATGCGCCCCTAGGCTCAAAGCCTTGAAAAGGCGCGTCCGGTCCCCATCTTTCTACCCATGAGCGCAGCGCTTTGCTGCCGAAGTATACGAGGGAATGGCCATGCGAATGGACCGCTTAACCAACCGACTTCAAGCCGCCCTAGGGGAGGCCCAATCCCTAGCCCTCGGCCAGGATCACAGTGAGCTGGCCCCGCCCCACCTCCTGGTGGCCATGCTTCAGGATAAGGCAGGGGACTTCGGCAAGTTTCTGAAAAACGCCGGGGTCGATTGCCAAAGGGCGCTGCGGGGTTACCAACAGGCCTTGGCCCAGCTACCCAAGCTGAAGACCCCGACGGGGGAGGCCCAGCCCTCTCCCACTTTAGTGCGCCTTTTGAACCTCGCCGATCGGGCGGCGCAGAAGCGCGGGGATGAGTTCATTAGCTCCGAGCTCGTGGCCCTCGCAGCCCTGGAGCTCGGGGGCGAAACGGCCGCGCCGCTGCGCGTCGCGGGGGCCACGGCGGAAAACCTCCAAAGCGCCATCGATGCGCTG
>JADHNT010000072.1 GCA_016779385.1 Pseudomonadales bacterium | reverse complement strand
CCCGGCGTGACAGGCCGGTATTCTAACCAGCTGAACTACCGCTCCGGAACTGGCTTGGTGGGTGTTACAGGGGTCGAACCTGTGACCTTCGGCTTGTAAGGCCGACGCTCTCCCAACTGAGCTAAACACCCTCCCGAATCTCGAGAGACGCGCATCATACCTGCTCACCCCTCGGTGTCAACGCTCAATTGCCGTGCGTGACAACACGATGATAACCGCCCTGCCCCCTGCAGGGAAACGCCCTATTTTCCCGACTAAAGATTCCCGGCATGGTAGGGGCATGGGCATCACAAGGGGAGACAACCATGGCCGGACAATTCGTCGAGATTCGCGACTACACCATCGAACTGCAGTGGTGGGACGCCTACAAAAAATGGCTTATCGAGGACGGCGCGCCGTGCCTTAAGCGGAAGTTCGACATCATTGACTTCTGGATTTCCGGGGACATCAAAGCTGAAGTGTCGGGCTCCGATCCCAAGCCTTCACCCCACGGCCAGCCCCAGGTGTGCTGGATTATCCGTTGGGCGAACAAGGCAGCCCGGGATGCGGGCTTCGCGGGGCTTATGAAGGACGAGGAATGGCAGGCGGTGTGGGCAAAGCACCCGAACCCCAACGCTTACCTGCAAATGAACGGCCGCTTCATGGAATCGGTCTAGCGCGAGGGAAGCTTCTCGAGGGCCGTGAGGTCCTCGCTTAAGCTTTCAAAGCGGGCGCTCAGCACCGTCTGAGCGTCCAGCAGAGCCTGGTTGTAAACCGCTGGGCCCAGGTGCTCCAGCATAAAGTCGAGCAGGAACTCTCCGTCAAACTGACCCAGGGGCGTTTTCAGCTCCTCGCCCATGAAGTCCCGCAGCTCTGTCAGCAGCGCGTCCCGCGCAGCCTTCTCCAATTTCACGACCGCCATTACCGCTCTCCCACAGCTCAAGCCCTAGGGGACCCCAGGAGGACTTAACACGCAAGGCTTGAGCGGCAATGGAGCAGGAGGACCCTGCAAAGAAAATGGTCGGGGCGGCCGGATTCGAACCGACGACCACCACACCCCCAGTGTGGTGCGCTACCAGGCTGCGCTACGCCCCGAGAAGGTCGCGAAGTGTAAACGATGCGGGCCTAGGGGAACATCCCCTAGGGGGCCTTTAACACGGCCAAGACCTCTTCCAGCTCAACGATGGACTGGCGAATGAGCTGACGATAGGCGGTGTTGTCGTCCGACCCTTCCTGCCCTTCCAAGCGTTGCCGCGCTCCGCCGATAGTGAAGCCCTGCTCATACAGCAGGTCGCGAATTTGGCGGATGATGATGACGTCGCCCCGCTGATAGTAGCGACGATTCCCCCGGCGCTTGACGGGCTTGAGCTGGGGGAATTCCTGCTCCCAGTAGCGAAGCACGTGGGGCTTCACATCGCACAGCAGGCTCACTTCCCCGATAGTGAAGTAGCGCTTGCCCGGGATCGGCGGGAGCGTTTTGTTATCACTGGGTTCCAGCATAAGCCTCTACCCGCGCTTTCAGTTTTTGCCCCGGGCGGAAGGTCACCACACGCCGTGCCGAAATCGGAATTTCTTCGCCGGTTTTGGGATTCCGACCGGGACGCTGCTTCTTATCCCGAAGGTCGAAATTGCCGAAGCCCGACAATTTCACCTGTTCATTGCGCTCAAGGGAGCCGCGAATCTCTTCAAAGAAGAGTTCGACGATTTCCTTAGCCTCTCGCTTATTTAGGCCGAGTTCCTCAAAAAGGCGGTCGGCCATGGCCGCTTTGGTCAGCGTTTCGTTCATGATGCGTTTTTTTTGCCCCGAGCCTCGTCCAAGAAGAGTGGCCTATGTCGTCCACCATTTCAATAAGGCATGGAGAATTTGTCGCAAATTCAGGGTGTTCCGGGGTAATTCGGAAGAGTTGGTAAGCTCTTCTAATCGACGAGCCAGTGCCGAGCGAAATCCGCAAGGAAAGACTCCAAATCGCCCTGAGGTAGGGCGTTCACGCCCCCCGCCCCAGCGCGCCCTCCCCCCGTAGGCCAACGGCGGCAGAGCGCATCTGCACCGCTCTGCTGGCGCTTAGGGGCACGAATGCTGATGCGCCAGGTGCCATCCGCGCTGGCCGTCACCACGGCGTGGGCTCGATGAGGGTAATCGTTGGCCAGGGCGTTTCCATAAACGCCGGACACCCGCCGGGCCCAGGGCGCATCGGGGAGGAGCAAGGCCGCCGCCGCAGGCGTGTCCACAAGCAGCTCCGCCGCCTCCGCCTGCGCCATATCCTCGGCGTAGCCCGTGGCCAACGTGGCGTAGGGCCCGGTGCCATCGGCCAGCGCATCGCACGGATCGGCGTAGGGCAGCAGGGCCTTAAAGAGCTCCGCTGGGTGGAAGTGCAAATCCTCCAGGGCTGCGCCGTAGCCGTTGTAATTGATACACACGCCAAAGTGGGCCAGCGCGTCTAGGGTTTTGCCGTCGAGGTCCAGGGGCTCGGCGGCCTTTCGCGCTGCGTCATTTAAGTTATCCCCGAAGGCGGCCGTGACGGCCCAGGGCAGAAAGCGCCCCCCAAGCATTTCGTTCACCAGCAGGCTCGTGCAGCAGCTGGCATCGGTGTTGATGTGCGCTGTCAGCTTCTCGTGCGAGGGAATCTCCCCGGGGAAATGATGATCGACATAGGTGACCTTGGCCCCGGCGGCCAGGGCGGCGTCGAGCGCCGCCCGGTTCGTATCCATGGAGACATCCAGCACCGTGATCTCGTCCCCCGGCGCCGCGTCGACCTGCTTAAGCAGGTCGATATCGCGCTTCACTCCGGTGATGAGCGTGCTCTCCGCCGGCGTCGCCAGCCGCAGCTGCAGCAAGGCGCAAATGCCGTCCGCATCCCCATTGAATACGTCGTAGCGAGCCATGGTGCCTCCTAGCGTTGCCGGGCCTCAAAATCCTTTGCCAGGGCCTCGCGGACCTTCGCGATGGCGCCCTCCACTTCCTCGTCACCGAGGGTGCGGTCCGGGGCCTGGAAGGTCAGCGCCAGCGCGAGGCTTTTCCGGCCCGCCTCCACTCCCTGACCCTCATAGACATCGAAGAGGCGAACGGTCTTCGCGAGGGCCCCGGCGGCGGCCTTCGCCGTGGCCAGCACAGCGCCTGCGGCCGCGACCTTCGGCACATCCAAGGCGATGTCGCGGCGCACCGCGGGGAAACGGGACAGGCCCTGATGCTGGGGCACCACCCGCACCGCCAGTGCCGCCAGGGACAGCTCAAAGACGTAAATCTGCCCAGAGACATCCAGCGCCTGGGCAAAACTTGGGCTCAGCGCACCAACGGCCCCCACCACGGTGTCTCCCCGCTTCACCAGAGCCCGACGGGTGGGGTGCAGCGCAGCATGCTCCCCTGCCTCAAAGGTAAAGCTATCGCCATCGAAGGTCAGCCCCAGCAGGGTCTCTACCCAGCCCTTGGCATCGAAGAAATCCAGGGCATCGCCACAAGCGCTCCATTGCTCCGGCACCCGCGGCCCAGTCAGAAGCCCAGCAACCCGCTGGGTTTCCACCACAGCGCCGTTCTCACCGGCCTCAAAGCAGGTGCCAATTTCGAAGAGTTGGGCACCCACGGCTTGGCGGTTGCGATTGTGCTGCCAAGTTTTCACAAGCCCCGGCAGCAGAGACGGGCGCAGCACCGCCAGCTCCGGGGACAGGGGATTGGCCAGGGGCAGCAGGCCAGCGCCGGGGCAGAAGGCTTCCGCCCAGGCGCCATCAATGAAACTGTAGGTAATGATTTCCTGACCCCCGAGGCCCAGGAGCGCCTCGGTAAAGGCCGAGGTCGGCACCACCCCATCATCCTCCCGAGGAAGGGTCAGGGCCGCCGGTGGCAGGGCGACCTCCAGGTTGTCGTAGCCATAAATGCGGGCCACTTCCTCAATAAGATCCGCTTCCCGCTCGAGATCGAAGCGGAAGCTCGGGGGCGTGACGGTCCAGGTTCGCTCCGCGCTGTTGCCTTCGCCGACTACGGTGCAGGCGAGACGCGTAAGCACATCTTCCACCGTATCTTGCGGAATAGCCGTGCCCAGAAGCGCATCAATCCGTGCGCTGCGCAGCGTTATCGGCAAACGCTTAGGCAGGGCCGCTTCGGCCTCAAAACCGCTGATGGGGCCGGCCTCGCCACCGCAGATCTCAAGGAGAAGGGCCGTGGCCCGCTCCGTGGCCGTCGCCTGGAGGGCGAAATCCACGCCGCGCTCGTAGCGCTGGCTGGCGTCGGTGAATAGGCCAAAGCGTCGCGCCCGCCCCGCAATGGCAAGGGGGCTGAAGTAGGCGCATTCAAGGAAGATATCCTGGGTGCGCGCCTCGCCCTCGGCGTGAATACCGCTGCGCTCGCCGCCCATGATGCCCGCCAGGGCCACGGGGCCGGCGCCGTCGCAAATCAGGAGCGTGTCCTCCGCCGGGGAGACTTCGCTACCATCGAGAAGAGTCAGCGTGTCCCCGGGCTGGGCCAGGCGCACCTCGATGCCCTGGCTCAAGCGATGAAGGTCAAAGGCGTGCATGGGCTGACCCAACTCGAGCATCACGTAGTTGGTGATGTCCACCACGGGATCGATGCTTCTCAGGCCCGAGCGCCGGAGCCGCTCCGCCATCCAGTCCGGGGTAGGACAGGACACGTCCACACCCTTGATGACCCGCCCCAGGTAGCGGGGGCAAGCCTCCGGGGCCGTGACCGTCACGGGGAAGGTGTCGTCGATCGTGGGAGCCACCGGAGGACAGGGCTCAGCGCAGAAATCCACGCGATTGAGGACCGCCAGCTCCCGGGCCAGGCCTCGCACGGAGAGGCAGTCGCCCCGGTTCGGCGTCAGGTCGATATCAAAGATCGTATCGTTTAAATCCAGCGCTTCCCGGAAATCCGCCCCGGTCGGCAGGCTGGCGGGCAATTCCATGAGGCCGTAGCGCTCCTCCGAGAGCCCGAGCTCATCGGGGCCGCAGAGCATGCCAAAGGACTCCACCCCGCGAAGCTTCGCCTTCTTGATCTTAAAACCCTCGGGGAGCACGGCACCGACTTTCGCATAGGGGGCCTTCATGCCTACGGTGACGTTGGGGGCGCCGCAGACCACCTGTTGCGTCCCTTCCCCGTCGGCCACGGTGCAGACCTTAAGCTTGTCCGCGTCCGGGTGCGGGGCCACGGCCGTGACTTCCCCCACCACCACGCCGCTAAAGGCCGGGGCCGCGCCTTCCACGCCGTCGACCTCGAGGCCCGCCATGGAGAACTGCTTTTCCAGGGCTTCCCCATCCGCTGCGGGATTCGCCCAGGCTCGCAACCACCCTTCGCTGACTTTCATACTGCGTATCCTTTCCCTTGATCCCTAGGCGAACTGCGCGAGGAAGCGGAGATCGTTCTCGTAAAAGAGACGAAGATCGTCCACGCCGTAATAGAGCATGGAGAGGCGATCGGGACCGAAGCCAAAGGCAAAGCCCGAGAAGCGCTCCGAATCGATGCCGCTCATCTCCAGCACGTTCGGGTGCACGACGCCGCAGCCCATAACCTCAAGCCATCCCGTGTGGGAACAGACCCGGCACCCTCCACCGCGGCAATGCACGCACTCCACGTCCACCTCCGCCGAGGGCTCGGTGAAGGGGAAATAGCTGGGCCGAAAGCGCACAGCCAGGTCATCGGCATTGAAGAACACTCGAAGGAATTCGATTACCGTGCCCTTAAGGTGCGCCATGCTAATGCCCTCCCCCACCACCAGGCCCTCCACCTGGTGGAACATAGGGGTATGGGTTACGTCCGAATCCACTCGGTAGACCTTACCCGGGCAGATGATCCGAATCGGCGGCTGCGTGTTCTCCATGATGCGCGCCTGCACGGGAGAGGTATGGGTGCGTAAAAGGCGCGGCCAGCGCGGATCTCCGGCGTCCTGCTCCTCCCGCCCTTCCAGGTAGAAGGTATCGTGCATGGCCCGGGCCGGATGGTGGGCTGGAATATTCAGGGCTTCAAAGTTGTAGTAATCCGACTCCACCTCGGGGCCGGAGGCCACCGCATAGCCTGCCTGGCGGAAAATCTCAACGATGCGCCCCATGGTCACAGCGTGGGGATGACGTCCCCCTTGCGAACCCAGGCGCCCGGGCAGGGTGATATCCACCGCCTCCGCCGCGAGCTGGGCTTCCAGGGCTGCACCCTGGAGGGCCTCGCGCCGGGCCTCCAGCGCGGCCTGCACCTCTTCCTTAGCCGCATTGACCGCAGCCCCGGCCGCGGGCCGTTCCTCCGGAGGCAATTTGCCTAAGGATTTCAGCACTCCCGTGAGCGCCCCCTTCTTCCCCAGATAGGCGACGCGGAGATTTTCGAGGGTCGCGAGATCCTCGGCCTCCGCCACCTTGCCCAGGGCTTCCTCCCGCACTGTGGCCAATTCATTCATGCCTTGAATCCCTAAAAATGCGAAAGCCAGGATGTGCAATGCACAGCCTGGCTCTCGGTGCCGTTCTACGCCCGGGCGATTTACGCCGCGAGGGCAGCCTTGGCGGTTTCCACGAGCTTGGTGAAGGCCGCTTGCTGGTTCACCGCGAGATCGGCGAGCACCTTACGGTCGACTTCAACGTTAGCTTTGTGCAGGCCATTCATGAGCCGGCTGTAGGACATGCCGTGGTTCCGTGCCCCAGCGTTGATGCGCTGGATCCAGAGCGCCCGGAAATGACGCTTCTTCTGGCGACGGTCCCGGTAGGCGTATTGCCCGGCCTTCGTGACCGCCTGCATGGCGGTGCGGATGTTGCGGCTCCGGGCACCATAGTAGCCCTTCGCGGCCTTCAGAATCTTGTTTCGCCGTGCCCGAGAGACGACGCTGCGCTTTACGCGTGCCATGGTCTAGTCTCCTTAGCGACGGTGCTGGGGCAGCATGCGCTTGATCAGCTGCACGTCGGCCTCGTGAACGGCCTCCATTCCCCGCAGATGACGCTTACGCTTGGTGCTCTTCTTGGTCAGGATGTGGTTGCGGTTGGCGGTCCGGCGCTTGAAGCCGTCGCCCCGCTTCTTAAAGCGCTTGAGGGCGCCCTTGTTGCTCTTAATTTTCGGCATGTTGTGCTCCGCATTTTTGCCTAGGCGCTAAGCGCCAGATGCCCTATGGGGCGATGTTTTGGGGTTGTCCGGAAGCGGTGACCCGAAGCAACACCCGGCGGCGCCGAAGCGCCCTAAGCCCCGAAGGGCTTAATTCTTCTTTCGAGACCGGGGCGCAATGACCATGGTCATCTGCCGCCCTTCCATCTTCGGCTCGAACTCCACCACGCCCAGCTCGGCAAGATCCTCGCGGACGCGGTTGAGCAAATCCATACCCAGGTCCTGGTGCAGAAGCTCCCGACCCCGGAACCGGAGCGTGACCTTCGCCTTGTCCCCGTCTTCGAGGAAGCGCGTAAGGTTCCGAAGCTTGACCTGGTAGTCCGCCTCTTCCGTGCCCGGGCGGAACTTCATTTCCTTGACCTGCGTTTGCTTCTGACGCTTTTTCTGCAGATTTTTTTCTTTCTTCGCCTCGAAGACCATCTTCCCGTAATCGAGAATCCGGCAGACAGGCGGTGTGGCTTCGGCAGCCATCAAAACCAAATCGAGGCCCCGATTTTGGGCAATCGCCAGGGCTTCATCCCGAGGGACGATGCCAAGCTGCTCGCCGGTGGAATCGATAAGCCGTACTTCCGTCGCTTCAATGGCTTCGTTGATGGTGAGGCGCTTAGACCCCTGACTGCCTTTTTTGATCGCTTAATCTCCAAGCCACAATAAAACCCTCCAGGCGCACCCCCTTCCCAGAGGGCGCCGCGGGAGGCGCTCATGCTCGGTGCTCATGGCCCCGGGCAGAATTGGTAGGCGCGATTGGATTCGAACCAACGACCCCCACCATGTCAAGGTGGTGCTCTAACCAACTGAGCTACGCGCCTAGCGTCCCAGTCTTACGACGCGGGCGGCGAAGTATAGGCGAACCCCCAGCTAGAAACTAGCCTGCGAGGAGCAGCTGCTCCTTCAGGGCCAGCACCTCGTCCCGGAGCGCGGCGGCTTCCTCGAACTCGAGGTTTTTCGCATGTTCGAGCATGCGCTTCTCCAGGGCCGCAATGGCCTTTCCCGTATCCTCCGGCGCCGTGGAAATGGGCTTGGCTCGGCCGTAGGCACTGCGCTCCGCGCCACGCCCCTTCTTGCCGCCCTTCTTCGGCTGCCCCTTCTCCTCTCGCGCCCCTTCCATCACATCGGCGATGGCCTTGCGGATCGTCTGGGGCGTAATGCCGTGTGCTTCGTTAAAGGCCAGCTGCTTCGCCCGGCGGCGCTCCGTTTCATCCAGGGCCTTCTTCATGGAATCGGTGATCCGATCGGCGTAGAGCACGGCCCGGCCGTTGACGTTGCGCGCGGCCCGGCCAATGGTCTGGATAAGGGAACGCTCGGCTCGAAGGAACCCCTCCTTGTCCGCATCAAGGATGGCCACCAAGGCCACCTCAGGCATATCAAGACCCTCCCGCAGGAGGTTGATGCCCACCAGCACATCAAACACCCCGGCCCGAAGATCGCGGATGATCTCCACCCGTTCCACCGTATCAATGTCGGAGTGAAGGTAGCGCACCTTCAGCCCATGCTCCCCCAGGTACTCCGTAAGGTCCTCGGCCATGCGCTTGGTCAGCGTGGTGACCAGGGCGCGATCACCGCGCTCGATGATGGCCTTGAGCTCCCCGAGCACGTCATCGACCTGGGAGATTGCTGGCCGCACCTCGCATACCGGATCCACCAGCCCCGTGGGCCGCACCACCTGCTCCACCACCTGCCCCTGGTGCTCCGCCTCATACTTCGAGGGGGTAGCCGACACGAAAATGGTCTGGGGACACATGGCCTCCCATTCCTCAAAGCGGAGGGGCCGATTATCGAGCGCCGAGGGTAGGCGAAAGCCGTAGTCCACGAGCGTTTCCTTCCGCGACCGATCCCCCTTAAACATGGCCCCCACCTGGGGCACGGTCACGTGGGATTCGTCGATCACCAGGAGCGCATCGGCCGGCAAATAATCAAAGAGCGTGGGCGGTGGCTCCCCGGTAGCCCGCCCCGAGAGGTAGCGCGAGTAGTTTTCAATGCCGTTGCAGTAGCCCAGCTCGGCGATCATCTCGAGATCAAACTGGGTGCGCTGCTCTAAGCGCTGCGCTTCCAAGAGCCGACCCTTTTCCCGATACCACTCAAGGCGATCCCGAAGCTCATCCTTGATGTCGTCGAGCACGGACAAGATGCGCTCCCGCGGCGTTACGTAGTGAGACTTGGGGAAGACGGTGTAGCGCAGGACCTTACGAAGCACCTCGCCCGTGAGGGGGTCGAAGAGGGCCAGGCTCTCAATTTCATCGTCGAAGAGCTCCACCCGGAGCCCTTCCCGGTCACTTTCCGCGGGGTGGATATCAATCACGTCACCGCGCACCCGGTAGGTGCCCCGGGCGAAGTCGAGATCGTTGCGGGTGTACTGCATGTCGGCCAGGCGCCGAAGCAAGGTCCGCTGCTCCAGGCGATCCCCGCGATCGAGGTGCAGCACCATTTTCAAGTAGGACGCAGGATCCCCCAGACCATAAATAGACGACACGGAGGCCACGAGGAGCACGTCCCGCCGCTCCAGCAGCGCCTTGGTGGCCGATAGGCGCATCTGCTCAATGTGGTCGTTAATGGAGGAGTCTTTTTCGATATAGGTATCCGAGGCGGGGACGTAGGCCTCAGGCTGGTAGTAGTCGTAGTAGGAAACGAAATACTCCACCGCATTGTTCGGAAAGAACGCCTTGAACTCGCCGTAGAGCTGGGCGGCCAGGGTCTTGTTCGGCGCCATCACCAGAGTGGGGCGATTCACCTCCGCCACTACGTTGGCGATGCTGAAGGTCTTCCCCGAGCCCGTCACCCCGAGCAGGGTCTGATGGGCCAGGCCCTGGCGGAGCCCCCTAACCATGGCCTCGATGGCGCTGGGCTGATCCCCCGCCGGGGTGTAATCACTTTTGAGCTCGAAGGCGCCGCCGCTTTTCACTGCTCATGCCTCGCTGCCTGGGGTCGCCCACCATGGTAGCACCGCCGCAAAGAATCAGCCCGAAGGCCTTGCAAATCCGCGCCGCGGCACTACACTTGCCCCGTCTTGACGCCCGCGTCAGGAATTCCGCCTTAGCTCAGTTGGTAGAGCAGCTGACTGTTAATCAGCGGGTCGCTGGTTCGAGCCCAGCAGGCGGAGCCAAACATGCAAAGGGCGCCTTCCCTCGGGACGGCGCCCCTTTTTTTTTGGGGAGACGGCAGCTCGTGAAAATCAGTGCGGTCACCTGCGCCTCGCTATCCTTCATCTGCAGGCTAAGGGCTTGGGCGCCACCGCGACCACCCTGCTAAGGCAAATTAAGCCTTACGCAGCCCACCCTAGAGCCCCCGAAAAGTTCCAAGCGACGCTGACCCACGCGTTCTCCCCAGTGATCGCTAGGCGAAACCCTGGGGCCGCCTAGTACCGCCAGCTCGTGAGGTCGGACCCCGCCGGCGCCGTCTCTTCAATGCGCTTTAAGATCTTGGGTAGATACATGAAGTTGTAGCGCAGGCGGGAAAGGTGATTGCCGTTCTTCTGGTCACCATTCCAGCAGTGCTCGGCGCGATCGCCGTAGTCCACTTCGCCGCCGTAGTGAGGTTCCGAGGTCTGCTTCAGAAAGTCCTCAACCAAATAGACGGCGTTGTTCAAGTAGTAGTTATCCATATCGCCGGTGTAGATATGGAGCTTTCCTTCCACCTTCGGCCCAAGGGTGGCCCAGTCCCGCTGAAGAATGTGGGACAGATCGAAATGCTCACGCCAGTAGGCGGCCACCTCGGGATCGATCTCGCCGGTTTGCGGATCCCACAGGTCCTTGGGATAGCCGTCCTCATCCATGGGCGAGAAGGTCGCTTCCCAAATATCGAACTGTTGCCCAGACCGGTTCCGATCCCCAAGCACCTGCTCTAGCCGATTGTAGTCTTCGATGCTCGCGTGGACGTTGCCCAGGTAATCGCGATGGCCTGGTCGGGGGAGCCGCTGAAATTGGCTCTCGTAGAAATAGGCGTTCCTATCCTCATAAATATTCATGGTGAGGTAGGCGCGGAAATCGATGGGGTCGGGGCAAGCGATAAAGGCCCCGTTGAAGTGCTCCGGGTAGAACAGCTGGGTCGCCATGGCCTCCCAGCCCCCGGTGGAGCCCCCGTAGGTGAAGCGTGCCCACCCTTCCCCCAGGCCCTGGAAGGTTTCTTCGATGTAGGGGATCAGCTCGTAGTTGATCGCATCCCCATAGGGGCCCTGGCTCGCCGAGTTCACCGCGTAGGAATCGTCGTAATAGGGCGTGGGGTGCTGAATCTCCACCACAAGAAAACGGGGGAAGTCGTCGGAAATCCAGCGCAGGTAGTTGTTATAGGCCTCCTGCTGCTGGATGCGGTTGTAGCCCTCCAGCTTGAAGCGGGCGCTGTAATCGGGCTCAAGGTCCGGATCCGGGGGCTCGGTGCGAAAATCGCCGATGGTGCGCGGGAAGTGGCCATGGAACACCATGAGCGGGAAACGCGCCTCAGGATGCTCAGCAAAATCCTTCGGCAGCAACACATTCGCGCCAAGATAGACGTCCTCGCCCCAAAATTCCGAGAGGCGCTCGCTCCGCAAACGCACATGCTTCACGAAGGCCGTGTCCTCGGGGGGCGTTACCGGCTCGATCTGCTGATCGAGCACCACGGCAACCGCGCCAGCCCCGGGGCCCAAAGTGACCTCCACGGGCTCGGAGAGGAAGTTGCCGGGCTTGCGATTCCACAGCTGCCCTTCGCCCTGATCCGGGGGCAGGCTCACGGTCTTGCCATTGCTTAGGGTGAAATCCTTGTAGCGATTCAATAGCGCCTGGACCCGATAGGTCCCCGGCGGCACGGCAGCGAGGGACGGCAGGGGAAAGCTCGCCTCATCGCCATCGAAGATCACTGCGGTTTCCGGGGCCCAGTCCTCGACGTTCTGCCCAAAAATGAGCTGCGTATCGGCATTATTATTGACCTGGAAGCGCGGCTCCTCCTCCATCTTCGTCGACAGCATGAGCAGCAGGCGCCCATCCTGAGGGACTTCGCTTAAGGCCCCCGTAAAGCGGACCTCCAGCAGCCAGGGTGAACCTGAAGCCCCTTGCTCCGCCTTCGAAGGCGCATCCGCAGTACAGCCCAGGAGCCCCGCCAACCCCGCGGCGAGCACAACGCCTCGCAGCACCTTTTCAAGACCTTCGCGCATGGCGCCTGCCTCCTTTTTTACTCGGCGCCTCCCGGCGCCGCCCGCTCCTGCTGAATTAAATAATCGGCGATTTCCAGCATCGCTTCCTGCGATCCCGCCTCCGCCGCGCCAATACGATATTTGCCTGCCACTACCAGGCCGGGCACCCCCTGAAGCTCCGCCGCCTGCATGGCCAGCGCCGCTGCCCGCACTTTTGCCGTCACCTCCGGGCTTTCGATGGTGGCCATGACCTCAGCCTCCGACGCCCCGGCGTCCTTGAAACGCTTCACAATTTCCGTTGGGTCGGTTAAGGGATTCCGCTCCTCCTGCAGGGCATGGAAGAAGGGATCGTGCATCAGGGAAAGTACGCCCAGAGCCTCGGCCGCGTAGAACAGATGAGCGTGCAACTGCATCATACGATTCCACACCGCCGGAGTTTGGACGAAGGCGACGTCCTGCGGCAGCTCGGCTTTCCAGGCCTTCACCAGGGGCTCAAAGTGATAGCAGTGGCCACAGCCGTACCAGAAGTATTCCTTCACCTCGATCTTGCTGGGGTCTTCCACGGCCTGAGGCTCCGCTAGGCGGAAGTAGTGCACCCCCTCCTCCCAGCCTTCCGCCGCCGCGGCGCTCGCCCCCAGGG
>JADHNT010000071.1 GCA_016779385.1 Pseudomonadales bacterium | reverse complement strand
ACAGCGCCTTCAGGGTCGAGGGCTAGGGCATAGCTTCCATCCTTAAGGCGCGCGGTCCGCTGCTGCTGCGCCGTGCGCTGCTTCTCCGTGGCGCCTTCAAGGTCGCTGAGGAAGCGATCTACCGCTGCGGCTACGCCTTCAAACTCGAAGGGGAGGAGGGGCGCCTGAGCGAGGCGAAGGGTGGCCCGACCGTTGAGCTCCGCCAGGGCCACGCCATAGCGGAGGCCAGGGTCCCGAAAACGCGTGTAGTGGGCGTAGGTGTCGTAAAGAGTGTGATAGCTGCCGCTCGGCCCTTCCCCCCCAAAGCTCGTATTCAAGGACGCGATGCCTAGGTGCTGGAGGAAGGGCGAGTAGTCCGAGCCCGAGCCCAGGGGCGCGATGGGCAGCTCCGGGGCTTGGGCCTCTTGCTGGTCGCCCTTGTCCGCGCTCAGCCGAAGCTTGGCCCGGAGCCGGTCCGTGACGGGTACCTCAAGGATTGGGTCAGCGGTGGCTTCGGCCACTTCGTTCATCAGGCGCTGGAGGCTATGGCTGCCCCCAAGGCTCACGAAGCCGCGGCTGTTGCCGTCCGTATTGAGGTAGGCCACGAGGTGCGCCCGGAGCGCCTCGGCGTGATCCTCCACCCACTCCGTGGAGCCAATAAGGCCCTGCTCCTCCGCATCCCAGGCGGCATACATGACCGTGCGATCCAAACGGCGCCCCTCCGCGGCCAGCGCCCCAAGGGCCTTGGCCTCCGCCAGCATGGCCACCAGCCCCGAGACCGGGTCCGCGGCGCCGTGGTTCCAACCATCGTGGTGGTTTCCTCGGAGGATCCACTGCTCCGGAAGGCGCGCGCCGGGGAGGCGCGCAATGACGTTATAGGCCGGCACGGTTTTGTAGTCGAAGTCGAGGGTCAGGCGGACCCGAGCGGGCCCCGGGCCAAGGTGATAAGCGAAGGGCAGCTGCCCGAACCAGTCCGTCGGAGCGACCTCGCCCCCAAGGGCCTTCAGGAGAGGCGTAGCATCGGCGTAGGACAGGGGGAGGACGGGGATGGGGGTAAGCGTTTCCACCTCCTCCAGGGGGAGGCGCGGCGTACCGTCCTTAGCCCCCGCATAGGGGGTCAGGATATCCCCCGGGCGCAGGGGTAGGTCCATGACCGATCCGCGCTGCACCCCCGTTTCGTGCTTGAAGGGGCCCCGGGGATAGGGATCCCCCTGCCCGTAGCCGTCGTCCGCAGGATCGGAATAGATCAGGGCGCCGATGGCGCCTTTTTCCGCAGCAAGCTTCGGCTTGATGCCGCGCCAGGAACGGCCGTACTTGGCCAGGACGATTTTGCCTTTGACGTCGATGCCGCGCCGGGCCAGGGCTTCGTAGTCTTCCTTTAAGCCGTAGTTGACAAAGACCAGCTCCGCTTCCACGTCGCCAGCGGCGGAAAAGGCGTGATAGGGCGGCAGGAGACCTTCCGGGGCTTGGGTGGAGGGATCTTCCGCGAGTTCCGCTTCCGTTAGCGCCGCCTCCCCGGCTTCCGGGGCCGTGAGGGCAACCCGGCGCACGGTGGGGAAGGGTATGCTCACGTCATAGCGCACGACCTCCGTTTCATAGCCCCAGCTTTCGAAGTGTTCCTTCATCCACTGTACGTTCCGGGCCCCGGCAGCGGAGCCCACGTGATGAGGCTGGGCGGTAAGGGTCTTCAGCCACTGATCCTGATCGCTAGCGCTGAGGGCAGCGCTAAAGCGGTCCTCGAGCGCGTGCTGGGCGGCGCTGCGCTCGGGACCAAAGCCCAGAAGGGGTGCTTCGCTGGCCCGGAGAGGCGGGGTGCTGACAAGGGCCAGCGCGGCCAACGCGGGGGTTAGGAATCGCAGGGTCATGCCGAAAGTCTCCTCGTGCGTAAGGTCTTGGAGTGTGACCCAGCTAAGGCTCGGCGGCAAAAAAACGGCGCCTTGCGGCGCCGTTTAAAAGGGCAGGTTAGGGGCCTGCCAGATGGGCCAGAAATCGGCCCGGGGGGGAGCCTTAGAACTGGTTCATGGTGTTGGCGGCGCCTCCGGCGAGGAGGGCCTTTTCCCCAAGGAAGTATTCCTTGTGGTCGTCGCCAATGTTGGAACCCGCAAGATCTTGGTGCTTTACCGCGGCGAGGTCGCGGCGGAGCTCCGCGCGCTGCACCCCAAGCACGTAGGCCAGCATGCCGTCGTTACCGAAGTAGCCCTCCGAGAGGCTGTCGGTGGACAGGGCCGCCGTGTGGTAGGTGGGCAGGGTAATGAGGTGATGGAAGATGCCCGCTTCCCGCGCCGCGTCGGCCTGGAAGGACTGGATCTGGCGATCCGCTTCCTGGCCCAGGGGCGTGGTGTCGAAGCTCACGTCCATGAGGCCCTTTTCATCGGTAGCTGGATCGGGGTAGGCGGACACGTCCTGACCTTTCGCTTTCCAGGTCTCGTAGACATGCTGGCGGAACTTCAGGGTCCAGTTGAAGGATGGCGAATTGTTGTAAACCAGCTTCGCTTCCGGACGCTTCTCGCGGATCTTGTTCACCATCTCGGCGATCTGGCCGACGTGGGGCTTCTCCGTTTCGATCCAGAGCAGGTCGGCGCCGTGCTCGAGGCTGGTGACGCAGTCCAGCACCACCCGGTCGATACCCGTATCTTCCTGGAAGGCATAGAGGCCATTGTCGAGGCGCTTGGGCCGAACGAGCTTGCCGCCTTGCTGAATCGTGATATCGCCCTGGCGCAGCTCGGAGAGGTCATTGACCTCTTCCACTTCGAGGAAGCTGCAGTATTGGTCGCCTAGGTCGCCGGCGGTGAGGGAAACGGGGACCTTTTGCGTCAGGCCAGCGCCAAGGGAGTCGGTGCGGGCCACGATGATGCCCTCGGGGATGCCCAGCTCCAGGAACGCGTAGCGCACGGCGTTGATCTTGGAGATGAAGTCTTCGTGGGGCACGGTGACCTTGCCAGCCTGGTGCCCGCACTGTTTGGCATCGGACACCTGGTTTTCGATTTGGATCGCGCAGGCCCCGGCCTCAATCATCTTCTTGGCGAGGAGGTAGGTAGCCTCTTCGTTACCGAAGCCAGCGTCGATGTCGGCAATAATCGGCACCACATGGGTCTCGTAGTTATCGATCTGCTCGAGGAGGGCCGTGGTGTCCTGACCAGCAGCCCGGGCTTCGTCGAGGGCCGTGAACATATGACGCAGTTCGCGGGCATCGGCCTGCTTCAGGAAGGTGTAAATCTCTTCGATGAGCTCCGGCACGGTGGTCTTCTCGTGCATGGACTGATCGGGGAGGGGACCGAACTTCGAGCGGAGGGCCGCAACCATCCAGCCGGAAAGATAGATGTAGCGACGGTCTGTGGAGCCGTGGCGTTTCTTTACCGACATCATGGTCTGCTGGGCGATGAAGCCGTGCCAAGCGCCCAGGGACTGGGTGTACTTGCTGGTATCGGCGTCATAGGCCGCCATATCCCGGCGCATGATGCCGGCAGTGTACTTGGCGATATCGAGGCCCGTGTGGAACCGGTTCTGCTGGCGCATGCGCACCACGTACTCGGGGTTGATGGCGCCCCATTCCGCCTTGCCCTTTAGGCTCTCGCGGACGGCTTCAATTTCGTTTAGGTAGTTCGACATGGCAAGCTCCCGTGGGTGAGCAGCGGTAGAAGAGGAAGCACTCTGGCTAGGCCCCCGGGGAGGGAGGGGGAGGGTTGGAGACCTAGAGAGTGCTTCCGCTTCCACCGCTATCAGCTGACGGCGCGCACCCTACCAGCCTGAGTTGCTAAAGAGTATGGAAAGAGAGACAACTAATACATTCCTTTTATTCATTAATTGGCTGATCCCATTCCTGCTGCTGACGCTGGCCCCTGGGGGGCATAGCGCGGCGGTAATTGATTCCGATGCCGCGCTGGCGAGGCTGCTCGAATCGGGGGCCTTCGGGCCGGTCATGGAAGATCCGAAGGGCCATCGCGTGCAGGTGCTTTACGCACCCCTTTCCCGGGACGCCAATGGTGTCGCTTCTCTTAGAAAATTCGGTTATCGCGTTGAAAAAAATGAATATTTCTATCCCGCATCTACCGTAAAACTTCCCCTGGCGGCCCTGGCCCTGGAGCGCCTGGGCACTCTGCTCGGCGCGGACCGGACGGCTGTACTCCTGACCGGTGCGGCCCATCCCGAGCAAAGCGCCGTGAGCTATGACGCCTTTGGGGATGGCGCGCTGCCCACGGTGGCGCGCTATATCGAGAAGATTGCCCTGGTCAGCGATAACGAAGCCTATAACCGCCTTTACGAGTGGCTGGGTCCGGAGGCCGTGGAAGCGCGCATGGCCGCGCTGGGTCATGAGGGAGTACGTATTCGTCATCGCTTATCCGTTTCCCTGTCCCCCGAGGCGATGCAGCGCTTAAATCCCACACGTCTGCTGGCACAGGGGGCGCGGCAATGGACCTGGGGACCGCGCCGGGCCCAGCCCTCGCCCCCTGGGCCAGCGCTGTCCTTTGGGCAAGGGGAGGTGCTCGGGGGGCGGCTCATCTCCGGCCCGAAGGCCTTTGATGAGAAAAATGCCTACCCTCTGGAGGCGCAGCTAGCCTTTCTTCAGAGCCTTTACCTCCCGGAAACGGTGCCACCGGCGCAGCGCCTGGCGCTCCCCGAGGGGGATCGACGCTGGTTTCTGGAGCGCTTTGGGCAACTTGCGCCGCGAAGCGGCTACGAGGCCTACGCGGCCTTACCCGAGGGCTATGTGAAGTTCCTTGCTTTCGGGGGGCGGGCGCCGACGCTTCCTGAGGACCTGGTGATTTTCAATAAGGTGGGGGACGCCTACGGTTTTCTAACGGACGTGGCCTATTTCGTGGAGCGCTCGACACAAACCGAGTTCTTCCTTGCGGCAACGGTCTATGTGAACGCCAACGGCATTTTTAACGATGATCGTTACGAGTATGAAACCCTGGGCTTACCTTTCCTCGAGACGCTAGGGCAGCAGCTCCTTGAGGATGCGCGGCGCCGGCCTCGGGAACGCCTCGCCCCGGCGGACTTTGAGCGCCTCATTCCCTGGCCCCCCTAGGCCTTGTGCTTCGTTGGGAAGACTGTTAATAAAAACAGCTTGTTGATCTATACAGGTTGCGCCGTGGCGCTTTCCGCTCCCTCTCCGGTGCCCCCCGGGCTTGGCGATTTCTATCGTGAGCATCTGCTCAAGCTTTTGCGCTGGGTGGATAGCTGGCCCCCGGATCTGTGCCCGGCGGATCTGCGGGCCTATGTCCGGGACTTTCACCGCCTTTCCTTAGCTGCGCAGCGCCTCTGGGCGCGCCTGCTGCTGCGCAAGGGGCCTCGGTTTATTGTTTCAGAGCTCGCCTACGAGGAAGTTGGCGATCCCGCCGGTCCGGTCCTTGCCCTGTTGCTCGGGGGCTTTCTGTCCCTCGAGTACGCTGTGCCCGCGCGCCTTGCGCTGCTGCCGCGGGCAACCCTTCTCACGCTCTGCGAGACGCTGAATCTGCCCCGGCCCCGGGATCAGCGTCGGCCGGCCCTGGAGGCGACCCTGGCCGCTGCGGCCCCGGCACTCCTGGCTCGTAGCTTGCTACCCCTCACGGTCCGCCGGGAGCGATTCCGGGCGACCCAGCGGCTTGGCTTTGCCTATTTCGGCGAAACGGAGGGGGACCTCAGCGCCTTGGTGGTCTCCGCCCTTCAGCAACGGCGCTTTGCCCAGGCGCCGAGGGGCGCGCCCTGGCCCTCGCGGGCGGCTTTCGAAGCGGCCCTAGCGCTCCACGAGGCGGCTGATGGCAGCTGGTCTCCGGAACTTCGTATACCCGAGGCGGCGGCGCTGCGTCGGCAGCTCTTTTGCGCCCTGGCCTGGCCCGGGCTGCGTCCCCGGGACGAAGCGCGGCGGGGGCGAGGGCTATGGCGCCTGGCGCGTCATGCCCGCGCTGCGGGGGAGGGGTCCTTTGCCCTTCGCGTGCTGGGCGCCCTGCCGCCGGCGGTGGAAGGGCTAGCGAGCCTTCGCTGGCTCAACGAAACGGGGGCCAGGGAACAGGAGGCCTGGCGCTTAGGAGCCCTCAATGCGACACCGGAAGGGGGCGTCGCCCGCTATGACTACGGCCGTGGTCGCTGTCGCCCGGCGCCTAAGCTGCAGACAATGCGCGCCCGCCTGGCCCTGCCCCCGGGGCGCCAGCCTGGGCGGGTGGAAGGGGCCGCCTTGCGTCATTTAGGCGCCTTTCGGGGCTGGCACTGGGAGAACCGTTTCCCCGCCTGGGTGCTGTATCTAAGCGCTGCCGATTTGATCTTTGCCCCAAGCCCCGGCGCCTTTACCCACCCCCAGCAAACAGCCCCCCACGATCTCTTCACCGTGGACTTTTATTCGGCGCGGGCCGAGGCCCTCGAGGCTCGGTGCGCCGCCCTGGGCTCCGGTGCCTTTGGCCTCGAAGCCGCCCAGGGGCTCTGGCATCGCTTTGGGGGCTACGCCAATGCCCTGGTGCCCCGCCAGCTGCCCAGCTCTGCCCTGTGGCTGGCGATGGGGGCGCTGGCCCAAACCCCGGAGCGCTGGGCGGCCCTGGTGGCCTGGCTGCTCCGCGCGCCCCTACGCTGCCGCCGGGGTTTCCCCGATCTTACCCTGCTGTCCAAGGACGGCGAGCTGAGCTTCGTCGAGGTCAAGGGCCCCGGGGATCAGCTCCGACGAGAGCAGCGGGAATGGTTGACCCTGCTGCCGCGCTGGGGCTTTTCCGCCACCTGCCTCGCTTTGGAGGCTGCTTGCGATGCTGGCTAGGCAGCTTTCCGTGGGCCATCTGGTCCATACCCTTTTTCGCCAGGGGGGGCTTTTCGATCGCCGGGCCCTGCCCCTGCCCCCCCTTGAAGGGCTTCGGGCGCAGCAGCGCTACCAGGCCAGTAAGGGGGCCGACTACGAAAGGGAGGTGCGGCTTTTCGGCACCTTCTCCGAGGGCGCGCTGGAGCTGCGCCTTGGGGGCCGAGCCGATGGCGTTGTCCGGAACGCTGACGGCTGGATGGTGGAAGAGATCAAAAGCTACGGCGGCACGCTCGGGGAAGCACAGGAAGATCTCGAATTGCACCGGGCTCAGTTGCGCTGCTACGGCGCGCTGCTGGCCCGGCAGGCGCCGGAGTGTCCAGAGACCCTAGCGCTTTGCCTCACCTATGTGCAGGCCAGTTCCGGGGGAGCGACGGCGCTGCGCTGGGAAGAGCCCACGGCAGCCCTCGACGCCTTTCTCCAGCAAAGCCTAAAGGCCTATGGGGCCGCCCTCGCCGGCGAGGGCGCGCGCCTTCGCGCTCGGAATGCGGCGCTGTCCGTGCTGGCCTTTCCCTTGCCCCTGCCCCGGGCCGGGCAGCTGGCCCTGGCCCGGGCGGCCTTTCGGGCTTGTCGGCGCGGGGAAGGGCTTTTAGCGGAAGCGCCCACGGGCTTGGGGAAAACCCTTGGGGTGCTCTTCGGGGCCCTAAAAGCGCTTCCCGACGCCCGGCAGGAGCGGCTCTGGATCATGACGCCGCGGCGCACCCAGCGGGGGGCCTTCCTCCGAACTCTGAAGGAGACGCTGCCTAAGGCGCTGGCCCTGCGGGTGGTAGAGCTGCCCGCGGAAAGCACCCTGTGCCTGGCCGCCGATGGGGTCTGCAGCGGGCCCGCCTGTCCCCATGGCCAGGATTTCTATGGGCGTAGCCGCCCCGTAATTCAGGCGCTTCGGGCGCCCCGGCAAGGCGATCGTAATGCGCTCTTCACCACCGCGGTGCTTCGCCGCCTGGGGCGTCGCCACGGCCTTTGCCCAGTGGCCCTCGCGCAGCGCCTGGCCCGGGATGGGGATGTGCTGCTGAGCGACGTGAATTTTGCCTTCGATCCGCTGCAGCGAAAGCCGGCCTTGCTGTCCCCGGGGGAGGGGGGCGCCATGCTGTTGCTCGACGAGGCCCACCAGCTTCATGCCCGCGTGCGGGGGATGTATCGCCAGACACTGGATGCGGGCGCCCTACGCAGGGCCCTCGCGGAGGCCCCCGCAGGGCCCTGGCAGGGGCCTCTGAAAGCCCTCGGCGCCCACCTCGAGCGCCTACTCCCGGACGCCCAGAAGGTTGGGGGCTCAGGGTCATCGGGCGGGGCCCTTCCGGCGCTGCTCGAGCGGGCCCTGCACAGCTTGCGCGAGCTGCCCTTTGCCTCGCCTCTGCGTCCTTTGCGCGGCGAACTGCTTCGTTTTCATCGTTTGCAGCAACTGAAGGACGCACACCCCGGCGCCTTTTGGGAGGCGGCGGTCCCGGGCATGCTCACCCTCGCGCTCCTGTCCCCGGCGCCGGTGCTGAAAACCCTTTGGCCCGTGACCCCAGCGCGCCTGCTCTTTTCCGCTACCCTGGTGCCCCTCGCCAGCGAAGGGGAGGCCCTGGGCCTTCCGGAGACCCCCACGCTGCGCCTTCCTAGCCCCTTCCCCCAGGAGCGCCAGCTCAGTCTTTTGCTTTCCGACTTTGATCTCCGGGCGCGGCATCGGCAGCAGGCCCTGCCGGCCCTCGTAACCTTCCTAAAGGCCTGGGCAGAGCAGACCGGAGGGCATCACCTGGTGGTGGTCCCAGCCTTTGCGTGGCTTGAAAGGCTGGCGGAGGCCCTTCGGGCAGCGGCCCCAGAGCGCCTAGGCCCGGTGCAGCGCCGGAGCCTGACCGAGGCGGAACAGGATGCCTTCCTTGCCGAGCTTGCTGCGCCGCCCCGACAGGCCGGCAGCCCCGGGGCGGGCCGCCTCGCACTAATCGTCGCTGGGGGGCGCTTTTCCGAAGGCATGGATCTTCCCCCCGGGGCCCTCGCCAGCGTGCTCATTCTGGGCTTACCCCTGCCCGCCCCCGACGAGGAGCAGGAAGCGCTGGCGGCTCAGGCGACGGAGGGGCGCTTTCGAAGCTACGAGGCGCGGGCCCTGCGCAGTGCGCTTCAGAGCGCTGGACGGTTAATACGACGCAGCGCCGATCGCGGCGTGGTGGCCTTTGTGGATCGGCGCTTTGCGGCGCCAGCCCTGGCGCCCCTATGGCCCGGGGAGTTGCCGCCCCGGCGCTGCCATCGGGGCCAGGCCTTGGCCGAATGCGAAGCCTTTTGGCGAGGGGGCTTAGAGGGTTTTGCTGATGAGGCGCAGGGCGGCAGCGAGGAGCAGTACCGCAAAGGCCCGGCGCAGGGCGAGGGCCGGGACCCGATGGGCCAGGCGGACACCCTGGGGCGCGGAAATCATGGCGCCGACGGCCAGGGCCGCCACCGCCGGCAGGTAGAGTGCGCCTAGGGTGCCGGAAAGGGGCACGGACGGCAGCACGGCGTAGCCCAAAGCCCCGGCGAGGGCAACGGGGACGCCGAGGGCGCTGGATTGGGCGGCGGCGCGCACGGGGCTGACGTTAAAAAAGATCAGCGTGGGCACGATGATGTTGCCTCCGGCGATGCCCGCCAGCCCGGAAAGCAGACCGGCGCCGAGGGCGAGGGCCGTGGTGCCCGCAGCTTCCGGGTGCCGGCGCTGCCCCGGAGGTTGCCAGCGAGTCAGCAAGATGACGGCGATCGCCGCGAGGAACGCGCCGAGGAAGCGGGTCAGGGCGATCTCCGGAAGCAGGCTCGCCAGCGTACCCGCGCCGAGGCCCCCAAGCATGAGCCCCGGCGTCCAGCGCCGGAGCAGGGGCCACTCCAGGGCCCCCCGGCGCCACTGGGCCCGGCCGGCGGCAAGGCTGGTGAAAACCATCGCGCCAAGGCCCGTGGCCACGGCCTCTCGAATGCCCAGGGGGAGGGCGAAGGCGTCGAAGATCAACACTAGGGACGGTACGATGACTACGCCGCCACCGATCCCGAGCAGCCCGCCGAGAAAGCCTGTGCCGAGCCCAAGGGCGAAGCAGAGGGGCAGAAAATTGCTCAGGGGCATTGCATCAGGCATACGGCCTCGATCCATTTAGGTGAGAAAAACAGTACAAGCATACGACAGGGGAGAATCGCATGGGGCTTTACGACGCACTGTGGCGCGCCGCCGAGCAGCGGCCAGAGCAGCGAGCCTTCTCCGACCCGGGCCTGGGCGCCGAGGGGGTCAGCTACGGCGCCCTTCACGCGCGGGCCGGGCGCTGGGCGGCGGGACTCCAAGCGCTGGGCGTGCGCTCCGGGGATCGAGTCCTGGTGCAGGCGGAGAAATCCGTGGAGGTGGTCGTTCTGTACCTTGCCACCCTGCGTGCCGGTGCCGTTTATGTGCCCCTCAACACCGCCTACACGGCGACGGAAATGGCCTATTTCTTTACCGATGCGGCGCCGACGGTGGCGGTGTTGCCGGCGCCAGACGCTCTCGCAGCGCACACCGACGGCTGTCGTTGCCTCACCCTCAACGCCCTGGCCGCGGAGCTCGACGAGGAAAGGGAGGCCCTCGCACCCGTCCCTCGTAGCGCCGAAGATCTTGCCGCCATTCTCTACACCTCGGGCACCACGGGGCGGTCTAAGGGGGCCATGCTGAGCCACGGCAATTTGCTGTCCAATGCCCACGCGCTCCGGTCTCTCTGGGGTTGGCAGGCCGATGACGTCCTTGTGCATAGCCTGCCCATCTATCATGTTCACGGCCTGTTTGTGGCCCTGCACTGCGCCATGCTCGAGCCCTCGGAGGTGCGCTTTCTGCTGCGCTTTAGCCCCGAGGCGGTGCTCGAGGCCCTCCCTGGGGCAACGGTCTTCATGGGCGTGCCCACCCATTACGTACGGCTCCTGGATGCGCCGGGGCTTACGGGTCAAGCGGCGGCGGGTATGCGCCTTTGGGTATCGGGCTCGGCGCCCCTGCGGCCGGAAACCCATGAAGCCTTTGAGGCCCGCACGGGGCAGAAAATCCTTGAGCGCTATGGCATGTCCGAGGCAGGCATGATTACCTCAAATCCCCTGAAGGGGCCGCGCATCCCGGGCACCGTGGGCTTTGTCCTTCCGGAAGGGGAGGTGCGCCTGCGGTCTGAAGAGGGCGCGCCGGTGCTTGAGGGCGCGGTGGGGGTATTGGAGATTCGCGGTCCCAACGTATTTTCCGGCTATTGGCGTCAGCCCGAGAAGACCGCAGAAAGCTTCCGAGACGGCTGGTTTATCACCGGCGATATGGCGCAAATCGACGATACTGGGCGGGTGAGCATTGTCGGGCGTCACAAGGATCTCGTGATCTCCGGGGGCTTGAATGTCTACCCCCGAGAGGTTGAAAGCGTGCTCGATATGTTGCCGGGCATTGAGGAAAGTGCAGTGTTCGGCGTTCCCCATCGGGACTTTGGGGAAGCGGTGGTGGCCGCCGTAGTGCTTAAGGCGGATGCCTATCCCGGGGACGGGGTCACGCTTGCGGCCCTTCGGGAGGCGCTGGCGGCCTTTAAGGTGCCCAAAGCGCTCTTTCCCCTGACGACGCTGCCCCGGAACACCATGGGCAAGGTGCAAAAGAATCAGCTAAGGGCGGACTACGCAGAGACCTTCAGCAAGGGATCGGCGCTATGACGGTGCAGCGCACCTTCGTCTCGAGCGCTTCCCCCGTGACGCCGGTGAACGGGGCCGGTTTTGCTCCCTGCCAGGGCCTTTGGCACCACCCGGGGGTGCCGGTAAAAACGGCCCTTATTGCCACGCATTACAACGTCGATTTCAGCGAGCACTACCTGGCGCCCCTAATGGTGGCCCGGGGCTATGGCTTTCTCGGCTGGAATACAAAGTATCGCGGCGCCGAGGCGTTTTTTCGCCTTGATCATGCCCTTTGTGAAATTGCCGTTGGGGTGCGCTGGCTTCGGGATCAGGGCGTGGAGAACATCGTGCTTCTGGGGAACTCCGGAGGCGGATCGCTTATGGCCGCCTACGAAAGCCAGGCTCAGGGGATCACACTCCGGAGCGTGGCGGGGGAGCGCCTCCCCGAGGCCTTGGAAGACCTGCCTGGGGCTGATTTCTACATTTCCCTAAACGCTCATGGGGGCCGGCCTGAGGTGCTCACGGCCTGGAGCGACCCTTCCGTGATCGACGAGCGCGACCCCTTCGCCAAGGACCCGGCGCTGAATCTTTTTGCTCAGTCCTTACCCCTCGATCCGGCCTTCGTAGCGCGCTACCGGGCCGCCCAGGAAGCGCGTAATCATCGCATCACGGCCTGGGCCCGGAGCCGCCTAGAAACGCTGAGGGCGGCGGGATATCGGGATGAGGCCTTTCTCTTCCACCGAGCCTGGGCCGATCCCCGCATGTGGGATAGCACCCTCGACCCCTCCGACCGCGCCCCGCAGCGATGCTATGCCGGCGATCCTTCTCGGGCGAACTTCACCCCCTTTAACGTCGGCCTCACCAGCACGCTTCGGAGCTGGCTGGCCATGTGGAGCCTTGAAGCTTCCGATTGCCAGGGGGCGCCGCATCTCGCGCGGCTGCGCATCCCCGCATTGGTGCTGCAAAGCACGGCGGATACGGGGGTCTTTCCAAGCGATGCCCAAGCCATCTATGGTGCGCTTGGGAGCGAGGATAAAGCGTTGGTGATGATCCCCGGCGATCATTACCTCACCGAGCCCGCGGGGGCACGGGACGGGGCGGCCGATCATATCGATCGCTGGCTGAAGGAGCGGGGGGCCTAGGGGCCTGAATTTAACGTTTGCAGTAAGGCCACTGGCTATGAGCGTAAGCATTCCCTATCGGCGTGAAATGAGCTTTGAGTACGGCAAGCTCGAGCGCCTAAGCCCAAATATCCGGCGCATCATCGCCCACAATCCGAGCGCTTTTACCTTTCATGGCACGGGCACCTACGTGCTGGGGGAAGGCTCGGTGGCGGTGATTGATCCGGGCCCCGACGATCCCCGGCATATTGAGGCACTTCTGGACGGCCTCGGTGCAGAACGCGTGAGCCACATCCTTATTACCCATTGCCATCACGATCACTCCCCCGGTGCCCGCATGCTCCAGGCGGAAACGGGGGCGCCTACCTACGCCTTTGGGCCCCACGGCGCTGGGCG
>JADHNT010000070.1 GCA_016779385.1 Pseudomonadales bacterium | reverse complement strand
CTGCCCGCAAGCCATGGCCCTGTGTACCCGCGAGGCGCCGCCGGAATTTAGCCCCAGCCCCGCCCACGCGGCGCGCTGCTGGCGCCTTCATCCACAAGCTCCCGCGCAGGACACCGCCCATGGCTGAGCCCCTTCTTCACGTTCAGGATCTCACCAAACACTTCGAACTGGGCTCGGGGCGCACGCTCCACGCCGTCGACGGCGTGAGCTTTACCTTGGCGCAGGAGGAAATCCTTGGCCTCGTCGGGGAATCGGGCTCGGGGAAGTCGACGCTGGGCAAAACGCTCCTAGGACTTTTGGACAAAACTTCCGGGGCCGTACGCTTCGAAGGGGAAACGCTGCCCCAACGCTATGGCGCCCGCGACCATCGCCGCCTCGCAACGCGCATGCAAATGATTTTCCAAGACCCCTACTCGTCCCTGAATCCCCGCATGACCGCTGGGGAGATCATCGGCGAAGGGCTTCGGCTCCATAGTGCGCAGAGCGATCAGGCCCTCCGTGACGCCGTCACTCGATGGCTCGAAGCCGTGGGGCTCCGGGCGGAACACGCAGGCCGCTATCCCCACGAGTTTTCCGGGGGGCAGCGCCAGCGCATCGGCATCGCCCGGGCCATGATCCTGGAACCCCGCTTTGTGGTGTGCGACGAGCCCATTTCCGCGCTCGATGTTTCCGTGCAGGCGCAGGTGATTAATCTTCTCGCCGAGCTGAAGAAGGAACTGGGGCTCACGCTCCTCTTCATCGCCCACGATCTATCCATGGTGCGCTACGTCTCGGATCGCATGGCCGTGATGTATCTGGGAAGCCTGATCGAACTGGGCCCGTCGGACGAAGTCTTCTTCCATCCCAAGCATCCCTACACCCAGCTGCTCGTCGCCTCGAACCCGGAGCCGAATCCAGCCCTGGCGCGGGCGCCCCGTCCCACCATGAGCGGGGAAATTCCCTCCCCGGTGAACTTGGGGGCCGGCTGCCGCTTCGCCAGCCGCTGCCCCGAAGTCACGGAACGCTGTCGCCGAGAGACCCCGCTCCTAAAACCCGTGGAGGCCGGGGACGGGGCTGAGCCGCGCCTGGTGGCCTGCCACCTATACCCCTAGGCTCATGGCGAAGGACGGCCCCTGCGCGCTCTGTGAACGGACGCTGCCCCTCACCTTCCACCATCTCATTCCCAAGAAGGTGGCGCGGCGGCCCCGCTTTCAGAAGCGCTTTGACAAGGCGACGCTCGCGGCCGGAGTAGACCTCTGTCGCCTATGCCATCGCGCCGTCCATCGCTTTCACGATGAACTCACCCTTGGGGAACGGTTAAACACGATCGAGGCGCTGCGGGCGGACCCGGCGCTCGCGAAACACCGCGCCTGGGCGCAAAGGCAACGGCGCCCAGGCTTCCGCACGGCGAAGCGGAAGTCGTCCTAGCCTTGAAGCTCTGCGTGCTCCAGCACCAGCATCTGAGCATGCACGCGGGATAGCCAGTGCTTACCCTGCGCCGTGAAGCGCAGGTATCGCATGGCGGGGGCTGTCATTTCCATCATGGGACCCCAGAAAAGGCGAGGGTAGGCCGCGACGATGTCATCGCCATGGCCGTAGCCTAATTCCCTCGCGAGCCCCACCTCCTCGAGCTGCCGGAAGAGCCGAGGCATGCGCTGTACAAAGGCAGGATCCGCGGCAAGGGACAGACTGTGCGCGCCTCTCAGCAGGCGGGCCCAGGTAGACGCGGGAGCGGCCTCCGCCCCCGTTTCCGGGAAAGGCACGGCGCCCACCCAGCGCGCGAGACGATCGCCATCGATGATCGGATGCTCAGCAAAGCGTCGCCGCAGAAAGGCCTGGGAGCGGGCATTAAAGCTCGGAAGGAGCGTGCCGTCGGTCCCTCCGAGGGGCAGGGCAAGCCGCCCACCGATGCCATCCTCGACGTCCTCTGGCCCATCGCCCGGGAGCAGATCCCGAACGAACCCCAAATACAAACCCAGCGCTGCAAGCAAAAAATGGAGGAGATCCTCAGGCGCAACGTCACCCTCCGCCACCTGGCGCCCTTCTGCAACGCGGAGCGCCATGGATCCTACGGTGAGCGCCGTATCAAAATTGGTATATAGCGCATCGGAGCGGGCCAGCTGGGTCAAAATCACCCGCACTCCCTCCTCCAGGGCCACCATAACCGGAGCCTCAGCGGAAGGATGGTCGTTACGAAGCTCCACCTTCAGATTATCGATGAAGGCCTCAAGGACGATATCTCGTGGCGTAAACATGGCGCGCCCCCTAGGCCAAAAGACTGCGGTGTTCTTGGCTGAACACATGGGAGTAGAGGCCTGCGAGCCAATCCCGCCCCTCTCGGGTACGCCTCAGATAGGAAATGCCGGGCTTGATGTGTTCGCTCACCATGGTCCAGAAAAAATTCGGGTAGGTGTCACGGAGGCGCCCCGGCACGTCATTGCCCATGCGCGCATTCGCCCCCGTTTCCTCGAACTCGTAGTAGAGCGCGGGGAGCTTCCGCATGTAGTCGGGGTCCGCCAGCTGGCCGATGAGATCCGCCGCCTGCACGAGATCTCCCCAGCTCACCCCATCTCCCAAATCGGAGGCCTCCGGGACGGGGAAGCGGGTCTTTTCAATGGCCGCGCAGACCCGTGGCACGTCGAGCAGCGAGTGGGCCGTAAAGCGGCTTTGAACGAATAACTTACCGCGCTCCACATGATGTGGCGTCAGGGCAGCATCGGTAGCGCCGGCGGGGACCGTGACCGTTTCCCCGGCCGCATTGATCACCATTTTGTTGCCTCTATCCCCGGGACAGGCGCCGCGTACATAGCCGATGTCATGGCACAGGAGCGAGACCGTAAAGTGCGCCCAATCCCCAGGGGAAACGCCCCCTTCCGCCAGCTGACGTCCCAGAATAATCTGCTGGCCGACCAGGGTTACGAGCATGGTGTGCTCGCTATTGTGGTAGTACGCGTCGGAGCGGTGGATAGTTTCGATGGCGAGGATGGCGGCCGCCCGCACCGCCTCAAGTTCCGCGGCGGCGCCGCCGGCCCCAAAAAGGGCTTCCTGGCTCTGGGCGAGGCGCCCAAGGAACGCGCTCAGCAGCGGCTCCAGCGGATCAAATACCATGGTTCCTCCCCTCTCCGGCCCCGCAAAGGTGCGGGCTCGTTGGGCATCCGTGCCCTGTTTAGGCCCCCCTGAGCCTAAAGGAAAGACGGTGTTTTGCCCACCATGCGGGCAATGGAGACTTCCTGAGTGACGGACCCCATCTGAGTCAGGGGCACCCAGGCCAAATCGTGCGACTCATCGCTAATGATCACGGCTTCCTGCGGGGCCCGGAAAATAAAGCGCACGTCGAAGTGCTCGTGGGCAGGCTCCTCGCCGCGGGCTGGAATGGTGTGGATATCGAGATCGAAGGGCACTGCGCTTAGGGGCGCAAGGCTCGGCAGCCCCGACTCCTCCAGCCCCTCCCGGCAGGCCACGGCCAGGAGATCCAGCTCCCCGTCCGCGTGCCCCCCCAGCTGCACCCAAAGGTCGAGCTTACGGTGATGGGTCAGCAGCGCCGCCGAGCCATCGGGAGAGAGAATCCAGGCCGATCCGGTCAAATGCCCGGGGTCCATGCAGCTGCGCTCGGCGCAGTCTTCCCGAGCCTCTAGCAAGGCCAGGAAGCGCTTGACCACGATGAGCTCCTCGGGCCAGCGTTCACCATAGGCGGCCAACGCCGCAGCGAGAGCCGCGCGCATCAGGCCGCAGGCCGGCGAGGGACGCTCGTCGGTAAGCCGTCGAGATCGAAAAGGGCCGCCAGCTGCTCCGTCATGGCGCTGCCCAGCTGCTCGGCGTCGGTGATGGTGACGGCCCGCTGATAGTGGTGGGTGACGTCATGGCCGATGCCGATGGCCACCAGCTGCACCGCAGAGTGGTTTTCGATTTGGTCGATGGCGTACTTCAGGTGGCGCTCCAGGTAATTACTCGGATTCACCAGCAGGGTGGAGTTATCCACGGGAAGGCCATCGGAAATCACCATGAGCAGCTTGCGCTGTTCGGGGCGCACCACCAACCGGTTATGGGCCCAGATGAGCGCTTCCCCGTCGATGTTCTCCTTCAACACGTCCTCGCGCATCATGAGGCCCAGGTTTCGCCGAGCCCGGCGCCAGGGATCATCGGCGCCCTTGTACACGATATGGCGAAGATCATTTAACCGCCCCGGTTCGCTCGCCTTGCCCTGGGACAGCCAAAGCTCCCGGGACTGCCCCCCACGCCAGGCCCGGGTGGTGAAGCCTAAAATTTCCACCTTCACGGAACAGCGCTCGAGGGTACGGCCCAGGATGTCTGCGCACATGGCCGCAATGGCGATGGAGCGGCCTCGCATGGAGCCCGAACTGTCGATGAGCAGGGAAACCACCGTATCCCGGAACTGCGTTTCCCGCTCCTGCTTGTAGGCCAGGGGGCTTGTGGGATCAACGATGACCCCGGCCAGCTTGGCCGTATCGAGAAGCCCCTCCTCGAGATCGAAATCCCAGCTCCGACTTTGCTTCGCCATGAGGCGACGCTGAAGCCGATTGGCGAGGCGAGACGTCGCCACCTGGGCCGCCTGAAGCTGCTGATCGAGCAAGGCGCGCAGACGATCAAGCTCACTCGGCTCGCAGAGATCCGCGGCGCTGACGATTTCATCGAAGGCTGTGCTGTAGGCCTGATAGTCAATATCAATGAAGATGCGGCCCTGCTCATCCTGCGTTTCCGGCGGGGCGTCTTCCCCGTCCCCATCGCCCTCGGAAGCGTCTTCGAGAGCGTCCGCATCCATTTCCTGAAGGCTGCGATCACCGTCGTCGAGCTCCTCGGAGTTGCCGTCGTCTTCGAGGGCCACATCCTGGGGCTCTAGCTCCGCGCTCCCTTCGCTTTGCTCGTCCATGGCGTCGCTTTCGCCGTCCTGGTCAGCGCTGTCCGGCGGCGCCTCTAGCTCCGAGCCAAAACCCAGATCGGTAATGAGGTCCCGGGCCAGATCGGCGAAGCGGGCCTGGTCATCGCGCTGGGCGACCAGGGCCTCGAGGTCCTTCTTGGCGAGATCGAGCACCCAATCCCGCCAGGGCGCCACCACCGCCTCCGCTTCCGCGGGAAGGGGGCGACCGGTCATGCGTTCCCGCAGCATGAGCCCCACGGCGAGGCCTAGAGGGGCTTCGCTGCGGGTCTGCGCGGCATCCAGGGCGGCGCGCACGCAATCCTCTTTAAGGCGAGCATCAATATTGTCCGCGGCTCCGGCATAGCGATTGATGCCCAGGGCTAGATAGCGGGCTTCCTCCACCGCATCAAAAAGCTCCATGGCCATGCCCTGAGGCGGGCGCTGGGCGCTGTGGAGGGCTTCGTCGTGGTGGGCCATTCGCAAGGCGAAGGCATCGGCCACGCCCCTAACGGCATTAATTTGGGCCCCATCCGCATTGGCCGGCGGCAGGGGCACACGGGCCCGCTCCCCCCGGAGCATGGGCGCACCCTGACCGAAGGTGACTTCGAGCTCATCATTGCCGGCCAGGGCCCGCATGGTGGCCGTGGTGGCGCGCTTGAAGGCCTCGAGCGGTCCTTCCTCATTCTGGTGGCTCACGCCCTTACTTCTCGACCGCCTTGAGGGCCAGGGCAGCAGAGGCATCGGTGAGGTCCTCCCCGAGGCAGCGCTGATAATACTCGGCGACGATAGTGCGCTCCGTTTCGTCACACTTATTCAGGAAAGACACGCGGAAAGCGAAGGCGAGATCGTTGAAGATTTCGGCGTTCTGGGCCCAGGAGATCACGGTCCGCGGCGACATCACAATGGATAGCTCGCCCCCAATGAAGCCCCGGCGCGTGAGGTCCGCGACGGACACCATCTGGGCGATCTTCTTTCGTCCCTCCTCCGACTCCCAGGCAGGAATCTTAGACAGTACAATGTCCGCTTCTGTCTGTGCGGGCAGGTAATTCAGGGTGGTGACGATATTCCACCGGTCCATCTGACCCTGGTTGATCTGCTGCGTGCCGTGATAGAGCCCCGTGGTATCCCCAAGGCCGATGGTGTTGGCCGTAGCGAAGAGGCGGAACCCACCATGGGGCGCGATGACCCGGTTCTGGTCCAGGAGCGTAAGCTTCCCTTCCACCTCAAGGATCCGCTGGATCACAAACATGACGTCCGGGCGCCCGGCGTCGTACTCGTCAAACACGAGGGCCACGGGACGCTGGAGCGCCCAGGGCAGAAGCCCTTCCCGGAATTCCGTAATTTGCTTGCCATCCTGAAGCACGATGGCGTCCTTGCCGATGAGGTCAATCCGGCTGATGTGGGAATCGAGATTGATCCGGATGCAAGGCCAGTTTAGCCGCGCCGCCACCTGCTCGATGTGGGTCGATTTACCCGTCCCGTGGTAACCCTGCACCATGACTCGCCGGTTGTGCGCAAAGCCGGCGAGGATGGCCAGCGTGGTATCGTGATCAAATTGGTAAGACGGGTCGAGATCCGGCACGTACTCCGACCGCTCGGAAAAGGCGGGAACCATGAGGTCCAAATCGAGGCCAAAAACATCGCGAACCGAGCACTGCGTATCGGGCTGGCTGTCCACGGACAGTGCCGAGCTTTGGTGATTCATAGAGATTCCAGTATCAGCGGGCTTCACAGTCTTTCGCAGGGCACCTATTGGGCCCCAAGGGGGGGCCCATTTCAAGCAAGGGGGAGGCGGCACCGATGGCGCGCATCGATCTTTTTCTGGTCCGACATGGGGAAGCGGCGGCGGGCTATGCCGAGCACCGGGACCCGGGGCTGAGCCCCCTCGGGGCCGAGCAAGCCGCACTCGCGGCGCAGCGCCTGACCGCGCTGAACCTCGACGCCCCGCAGGTGCTGGCGAGCCCCCTGGCCCGGGCCCAGGAAACAGCGGCCCCCTTCGCCAAGACCCTTGGCCTGCGACCGCAGCTGGAACCGCGCATCAGCGAAATTCCCGCCCCCGATGAGGCCCTCGAGGCCCGGGCCCCCTGGCTCCGGGAGGTCATGGCGGGAACGGTGGAGGCGCTACCGCCGGCGCAGCAGGCCTGGCGAGGCGCCCTGATCGCCTGCCTCTGCGAGGCCACCGCCCCCACGGTATTCTTCAGCCATTTCGTGGCCATCAATTTGGCTGTGGGCGCGGCCAACGGCAGCGCTGCCATGGTGTCCTTCCGCCCCGGCAACGGCTCCATCACCCATCTACAGACCGATGGCGAACGCCTTTACCTGGTGGCACTGGGAGACGAAGCGGACAGCGTGGTGAACTAGGGCTCGAGGTAACGCCGACTGCGCAGGGCGAGGGGCGTGGTGCGGTAGCCCGCGAGGCGCAGCAGCAGGCGATCCAGCTCCTCGAAGGGCACCACGGCGTTCATGCCCTTGGCACCCTGATCGACCAGGGCTAGATCGCGAAGGGCGCCGGCCAAGACGGCCCGGGACAGGCGCCGCAGGGCCCGCTCCACAAGACCCTGGCGTCGCTTCAACACCCGGGCGCTCGCCAGGGCCGCCCCCAAGGGTGCGCCGCGGTCCGCGGCCACCCGAAGCCCGAGAAGGATGCGGAGCTCCCGAGCCAGAAGCGCCACCAGAGCCAGAGGTTCAAGGCCCTCCTCCCGAAGCACGGCGAGCATACGGTGGGCCCGGGCGCCGTCCCCGGCCAGGGCCGCGTCGATCAGCTCAAAGGGCGTGTAGCGGGCGTCGTCGTCGAGTTCCTGCGCAAGGCTCTCGACGGTCCAGGCCTTGCCGCTGCCCTGGAGCGCGAGGCGATCCACCACCTGGGCCGCGGCCAGCAAATTCCCTTCGAGGCGGCTGACCAGAAAGGTCAGCCCTTCCTCATCTACGGTCACCCGAGCCCCGCGAAGCCGCTGCTGAACCCAGCGCCCCATGCCATCGAGCCCTGGGGGCCAGAGCGGCAGGTGCACCCCTTCCTTCTCTAAGGCAAGGACCCACTTCGCTTTCTGGGCTCGTGCATCGAGGCGGGGCGAGAGCACCAGCAGGACGTCTTCGTTGTTTCCGGCCAACCACTCAAGCACCGCCGCCGAGCCCTGCTGCCCCAGGCCAGCGCTGCTAAGGCGCAGCTCCAGGAGGCGCCGAGAGGCAAACAGGGACAAGGACGCACTGCTGTCTAAAAGCTGGAGAAAATCGAAGCTCGGGCTATCCACGTGAAAGGGGACCCGTTCCTCAACACCGGCGGCGAGGGCCGCCTCCCGGACCTGGTCCGCCGATTCCTGCACCAGAAGGGGCTCATCGCTGCTAAGAAGGACGGCGCGGGGGATACCCCTCTGGAGCGTCTCGGCCAGCTGGCGCTCGTCCCGGAGCCGCATGGCCCTAGGGTACTGCCTTAACCATGGCGGCCTGCAGCATGCGCCGAGCGAGGCGCTGCACCATTTCCCGGCGCAGCGTTCGCGCTTCCTCACGGGATCCGAGCAGCTGCCCCCGGTCTCGCAGGTAAAGGGCATCGGTGATGAGGGTCTGGGGCTCTAGGAGGGGCGTGCCGTCTTCCGCGAGGAGGTCAAAGCGCACCGTGGTGATAAGTTCGAACTCCCCTACCCGGGCGCCGGAGGTAATGGTGAGGGGGCGCTCATCAAAGCGCTCCTCGAGAATCCGCAGGCGCAGCGCCGGAGCCTCATCGCTTAGGCCCTGGGCTTCCAGGCGAAGCTGCTGGGCCACCTCAAAGGCCACCTCGGAGCGACCCGTGCGATCCTCCACTTCCGTGTTCGCCAGGCGCGCAAGGGAAAGGGTCCCCGCGGGGCGGAAACCGCAGCCGGTGAGGGCAAGGCTCAGGACCAGAAGTACGCCAATTAGGCTTCCGCGCGTCACCTTAGCCTCCCACCACAAAGTTCAAGAGCTTGCCGGGCACATAGATCACCTTGCGCAGCGTTTTCCCTTCCAGGTGCCGCATCACGTTGTCCTCTTCGCGAGCTCGGTCCTCCGCCGTGGCTTGATCTGCCTGCGCCGGCACCGTCAGCTTACCCCTTAGTTTGCCGTTGACCTGCACCACGAGGTCGATTTCATCTCGGGCCAGGGCGGCCTCATCCACGGTCAGCCAGGGCCCTTCGACCACCGGGCGCTCGTGGCCGAGGTCTAGCCACAGGCGATGACACAGGTGGGGCGCGATGGGCGAAAGCACCTGCACGGCAATGGACAGCACCTCCCGGCGCAGGGCCCAGGCCCCGTCGTCATCGCCCTCAAAGCGGCCCAGCTCGTTGCTGAGGCTCATGACCGCGGATACCACGGTATTGAAGGCGAGGCGACGGCCGAAGTCGTCGTCGGCCTTGGCCAGCGTTTCATGGGCCAGACGCCGCAGGGCCTTTCCGCTATCGGAGAGCGCCGCGGGATCGAGCCCTGGCCGCGCTGCAGGGGTTGCCGCTACGTGGGTCTGCACCTGCCCCCAGAGCCGGCGCAGGAAGCGAGTAGCTCCGTCAACGCCGGAATCGCTCCACTCCACCGTTTGGTCCGGGGGCGCCGCAAACATCATGAAGGTGCGCAGCGCATCGGCCCCGTGCCGGTCGATCAGTTCATTGGGGGACACAATATTCCCCGCGGACTTCGACATCTTCCGCCCGTCCTTCAACACCATGCCTAGGAGGAGCAGGCGCTTAAAGGGTTCGTCCGAGTCCACCAGCCCCTCGTCCCGGAGAAGCTTGTGGTAGAAGCGGCTGTAGAGGAGGTGGAGCACGGCGTGCTCAATGCCGCCCACGTAATGATCCACCGGGGTCCACTTTATGGCCCGCTCATCCAGCATGGCGCTGTCGTTGTCGGCGCAGGCGAAGCGCGCGTAGTACCAGCTCGATTCCATGAAGGTATCGAAGGTGTCCGTTTCCCGTTCCGCCGCAGCACCGCAGCGCGGACAGTCCACCTTCCGCCACTCCGCCATGGCGTCGGTCTTCAGCGGCGAAGCGACGCCTTCGAAGACCACATCCGTGGGCAACACCACGGGAAGGTCCGCCTCGGGTACGGGCACGGGCCCGCAACCCTCGCAGAGAATCATGGGAATGGGGCAGCCCCAGTAGCGCTGCCGGGACACGCCCCAATCACGAAGGCGGTAGTTCACCCGGCGGCGCCCAGCGCCTTTCCCTTCGAGAGCGCCCGCAATGCCATCGAAAGCTTCGGGGAAGGCCAACCCGTCAAAGCCGGGAGAGTTCACGAGCACCCCGTCCTTGCTGGTGTAGGCGGCCTTTGAAAGGTCCGCCTCCTCCGCCGCATCCGCCTTCGGCGCCACCACCTGAACGATGGGCAGGCCGTATTTTTGGGCGAACTCAAAATCGCGCTCGTCGTGCCCGGGCACGGCCATGACCGCTCCCGTGCCGTAGTCCATGAGCACAAAGTTCGCGACCCAGATGGGCAGGGGCGCACCCGTCAGGGGATGGGTTGCCGTGTACGGGGTGGGCAGGCCGAGCTTCTCCTGCGTGGCCAGGTCCGCTTCCGCGGCCCGTACCTTTTGGCACTCGGCGCGGAAGGCTGCGAGAGCCGGGTCCTGCTCCGCCGCGGCCTTCGCCAGGGGATGATCGGGGGCCACGGCGACGTAGGTGCAGCCGAAGAAGGTATCGGGGCGCGTGGTATAGACGGTGAGCGTCGACACCGGCGGCGTGCCCTCCGGCGCCTCGACGGTGAAGTCGATATCCACCCCTTCGGAGCGCCCGATCCAGTTGCGCTGCATGGTGCGAACCTGCTCGGGCCAGCCGTCCATGGTGTCGAGGGCGTCCACCAGCTCATCGGCGTAGCGGGTAATCTTGAGGATCCACTGGGGCATCTCCCGGCGCTCGATCAGGGCCCCGGAGCGCCAGCCCCGGCCGTTCTCCACCTGTTCATTAGCCAGCACCGTTTGATCCACAGGATCCCAGTTCACCGTGGTCGTTTGGCGCTCCACGAGCCCCTTTTCCACGAGCTTTAGGAACATCCACTGCTCCCAGCGGTAATAGCTGGGATCGCAGGTGGCGAATTCCCGGGACCAATCGAGGGCCAGGCCCATGCGCTTAAACTGCGCCCGCATGGCGTCGATGTTGGCGTAGGTCCACTGGGCCGGCGGCACCTGGTTCTTGATGGCGGCGTTCTCCGCCGGAAGCCCGAAGGCATCCCAACCCACGGGCTGGAGCACGGTGCGACCCTTTAGCCGCTGGTAGCGGGCGATCACGTCCCCGAGGGTGTAGCAACGCACGTGCCCCATGTGCATCTGGCCGCTGGGGTAGGCAAACATGGAGAGGCAGTAGAACGACGAATCGCCCTGATCATCGGCTTCGAAGACGCGATCTTCAGCCCAGCGCGCTTGCGCGTCTGCTTCAACGGCGGCGGGGTCGTAGGCGGAGGTAGACGCAGAGGACATGGCGACGCGATTTTCCTTTGGCGCGGAGGAACGAAGACCGGGCCAAGCTTAGGCCCCTAGCCGGGAAAGAATAGCACGGACCCCGCGCTAGACGTCCCGTCGATGGCCCCGAAGCGCCAGCCCCAGGAGGCCCAGCGCCAGGGCCCAGAGGGGGCCGTCGCCGAAGCGCGCATAGGGGGTCAGGCCTCGCTGAGGCCGTACCGTCCCCGTGAGCACGGCGGGACTGAATCGCGGAAGGCGAGCCGTTTCCTCCCCCTGAGCGTTGATCAGCGCCGTCACCCCATCGTTGGTCACCCGCACCATGGGGCGCGCCAGCTCCCGAGCCCGGAAACGGGCCATTTGGTGATGCTGCTCGGGCCCAAGGGAATCCCCGAACCACGCGTCATTGGATAGCGTCGCCAAGACTGTGGCGTCCCGAGCCAGGCCCCGAACTAGGCTAGGGAAGACCACCTCGTAGCAAATGGGTGTGGCCCAGCGCTGTCCCCCGGCCGCTAACGCTGGCTGCGCCGCGGGCCCCGGGAGCGCCCGGGACATGGGCAAATCAAGAAATGCGATCATCCCCCGGAGAAGTCCTTCCAAAGGCACGTACTCCCCAAAGGGCACCAGGTGGTGCTTCACGTAGCGCCCGGCGCCGGCGCCAAGCACCTGCGCCGTATTCAGAAAGCGGAGCCTATCCGGGGCGGCGGGGTCCGGGGTGAGATCTGGGATCCCGAGCACCAGGGCGCTGCCCGCTTCGGCCAGGGGACGCTCAAGGCGCTCAAGGAGCCCCGGCGCTCGGGCCGCAAAGACCGGCAGGGCCGCCTCGGGCCAGAACAGCACGTCGGCCCCCAGGTGCGGTGCGGAAAGGCGCTCATAGCGCGCAATGATCTCGCTCCGAGCCGCTGGGTCCCATTTCAGCTGCTGGGGTACGGCGCCCTGCACCAGGGCCACGGAAAGGGCAGGCCCCGCGGGCTCGGTGAAGGACGCGCGCTGCGCCGCGGCCCCACCCAGCCAGAGCCCGGCCCACACCCCAAGCAGCGCCAGGGTTTGCCCTGCGCGCCTCGGCCCACCCCAAAGCGCAGCAGGGAGCTGGGCGATCGCTACCCCCAGGGCCGCCGTGACCAGTGAAACCCCTAGCACCCCCAGCAGGGGCGCGTAGCCCGCCAGGGCCGAGGCCTCCTGGGTGTAGCCCAGGCGCAGCCAGGGAAAGCCCGTGAGGAAAACACCGAGGAAGGCCTCGAGCCCCAACCAAGCCAGCACAAAGGCGCTGCCCCGACCCAGGGCCTGGCGGGGCGCCAGGGCCACATAGAGGGCGCCGAAGGCCGCCGGCAGCAGCGCGAGGAAGGCCACAAAGAGGGCAACTAAGGCGCCGGCCAAGGCGGGGGCCGCGCCGCCGTGCTGCTGAATGCTGACATAGACCCAGGAAACCCCTAGCCCGTAGCGGCCGAGCCCAGAAAGATAGGCGAGCCCGAGGGCCTGCCTCGGGGACGCCCCCTCGAGGGCCAGGAAAAGGCAAGCCGGCGCCGCGAGTCCGGCCAGGATCCAGGAAAAGGGGGCAAGGCCCAGGGGGATAAGGACGCCACTGAGGAGGGCAAGGCCCACTGCCCCCCAGCGTTTCACTCCGCCGAACGCTCCGGCAGGCGCACCACGTGGAGAAGCCGAATACGTCGGCTATCAGCGTTCAGCACCCGAAAGCGCAGCCGCCCCACGGTGATGGTTTCCTCTCGCTGGGGCACGTGACCAAAGCGCTGGGTGATGATCCCCCCGATGGTGTCGAACTCTTCGTCGGAGAACTGCGTGCCAAAGCGCTCGTTGAAGTCCTCGATGGGGGTAACGGCCTTCACGCTCCAAGCG
>JADHNT010000069.1 GCA_016779385.1 Pseudomonadales bacterium | reverse complement strand
TAATGTTCGAAGGCGTTCCCACCTGGCCCGATGCCGGACGTGCCTGGGAGGTCATCGACAAGCACCAGGTGGCGATCTTCTACACCGCCCCCACCATGATTCGCCAGGTCATGGGAGAAGGGGACCGCTTCGTCACCCGCAGCAGCCGTCAGTCCCTGCGCCTTCTAGGATCGGTCGGCGAACCGATCAATCCGGAAGCCTGGAACTGGTACCACACCGTGGTGGGGGAGCAGCGTTGTCCCATCGTCGATACCTGGTGGCAGACGGAAACGGGCGCGGTCCTAATTACGCCCCTGCCCGGCGCGACGACCCTAAAGCCAGGCTCGGCCACCCGGCCCTTCTTTGGGGTGCGCCCCGCGCTCATGGACGCCGAGGGCAAGCGCCTGCCCGACGACGGCCCTGCTGCGGGGAACCTGGTCATCGAAAGCAGCTGGCCCAGCCAAATTCGTACGGTCTATGGTGATCATCAACGCGTGGTCGACACCTACTACAGCACCTACCCCGGGGTCTATTTCACCGGCGACGGCGCCCGCCGCGACGAAGATGGGGATTACTGGATTACGGGGCGCGTGGATGACGTGATCAACGTCTCCGGCCACCGCATCGGCACTGCGGAGGTGGAGAGTGCGCTGGTGCTCCATCCTGCCGTCGCAGAGGCCGCGGTGGTAGGCTTCGACCACGACGTGAAGGGGCAAGCGATCTACGCCTACGTGACCCTCATGGTCGACGCGGACAAAACCACAGAAGCCCTGGGGGCGCTGGAAACAGCCCTGGTGAGTCTGGTTCGCCAGGAAATCGGTCCCTTCGCGAAGCCCGAGGTGATCCAATGGGCACCGGGGCTACCGAAAACGCGCTCGGGAAAGATCATGCGCCGAATCCTCAGAAAAATTGCCGCCAACGAAATCGACGCCCTTGGCGACACCAGCACCCTCGCGGATCCCAGCGTGGTGGATGCCCTGGTGCACGAGCGCGCCCATCAATAATTGGGCTAGCCCCTCGGGAGAACTTCCTCAATGAACCTTCAAAAATCCCTACGCCCTGGCCTACTGTGGCTGTTGACCCTCACCCTCAGCCCACTGGTGCTGGCGGCCAACGGCCCCCAGTACGCCAGCCATGGCATGGTGGTCTCGCAGAATGCGCTGGCCTCCGAAGCCGGCGCGCAGGTGCTCCGGGAGGGCGGCAACGCCATTGATGCGGCCATCGCTACGGCCTTCGCCTTGGCGGTGACCCATCCCACGGCCGGAAACATCGGCGGCGGCGGCTTCCTCATCCATCGCCCGGCAAAGGGTGATGCCCAAGCCTATGACTTCCGGGAAAAAGCGCCGGCGGCAGCGCACCCGGAGATGTGGTTGGACGAGGCCGGGAACTATGACTACGAAAAGCACCACTCGAGCCACCTGGCGGTGGGGGTGCCCGGCACCGTGGCAGGTCTTTATCTGGCTTGGCAGGACGGCGGCACCCTACCATGGGCGCGCCTCGTCGCACCGGCGATTGCCCTGGCCCAGGACGGCTTCACCGTCACCCATGGCCTCGCCCGCTCCCTGAACACTGGGGGCATGCGCCGCTTTGAGCCCTACCCCGCCTCCGTCGCCCAGTTCACCAAAAACGGCACGCCCTACGAAGCCGGAGACCGGCTCGTGCAGAGCGACTTGGCAGCCACCCTGGAGCGCATCGCCGAAGCCGGACCGAAGGGCTTTTTCGAAGGGCAGACGGCGGACCTACTCGTGAAGGAGATGGCCACCAACGGCGGGATCATCACCCATGACGATCTAAAGGCCTACGAGGCCGTACGCCGCGCCCCGATTCTCGGAACCTACCGGGGCTACGACATTATTGGCATGCCGCCTCCGAGCTCCGGCGGCGTCACCATGGTGCAAATGCTGAACGTCCTTGAAGGCTACGATCTTTCCGCCTCGGGCTTTGGGTCGGCCCGCACCCTGCACCTCATGACCGAAGCCATGCGCCGGGGCTACGCCAACCGGGCCCGCCACCTTGGCGACCCGGACTTCAACCCGGACATGCCCCTCGCCAAACTGCTCTCGAAGGACTACGCCACCCTCCTTCGCGAGTCTATCGACGAAAATACGGCCTCCCTATCCGATCCCGGCAGCTTCACCTGGGGCTATGAAAGCCCCGAAACCACCCATTTCTCCGTGGTCGATGGGGCGCGCAACGCGGTCTCGGTGACCTATACGCTGGAATACAGCTACGGCTCAGGGATTGTGGTTCCCGGCGCCGGCTTCCTTTTGAACAACGAAATGGGGGATTTCAATGCCAAGCCCGGGCTAACGGATACGCGCGGCCTCATTGGCACGCCGCCGAATGTGGCCGAGCCGAGCAAGCGCATGCTGTCGAGCATGTCGCCCACCATCGTCGCAAAGGACGGCGCACTGTTCATGGTCACCGGCTCGCCAGGCGGCCGCACCATCATCAACACCACCCTCCAAACCATCCTGAATGTCGTCGACCACGGCATGAACGCTCAGGCGGCAGTGGACGCAGGCCGTATCCATCACCAATGGTTACCGGACCGCATCAGCTATGAGGCGCAGCTGTTCTCCCCGGACACGGTAAGGCTCCTGGAGGCGATGGGGCACGAGACCCGGGGCCAGAGCCGCCAGGGGGTTGCCGAGGTCATCGTGGTGAACCCGGAAACGGGTATGCTTGAGGGCGGCGTCGATGGCAGAGCCCAGGATGGCGGTGCCGCGGGCTACTAGTTTGAACCCTAAGGGGTTTCCGGCGAACGCCAGCGGCGGAGCCCCCAGATCAGCACGGGCAGGATGTAAACCAGAATGAAGCCCCAGGCGAGGGTCCCATAGCCCTCGCCGATGAGCGCCACCACCCCTAGGCGACCCAGCACCGCTGCCGCTGCCAGCAGTAGTAAGGCCATGGCTCCATGGGCCCAGGGCGAAAAGGGTGCGCCGTGGCGCTCCTCACGCCAGCTGTCCATCCGTTCCGAAAGCCCCTGCAAATCCCCGAGCGCGGTCTCGAGAAAGGTCCCGAGAAGCACTAGGGAAAGGCAGAGGGTTAGGAAGGGGGCCGCCAGCACGTCGAGCACAGAAAAGAGGGGCAAGGCCACGCCGTCGTAGACCGAGGGCCCCAGGGCTAGAAAGCAAAGATGAAGGGCGACCGCTGGCAAAATGGCTAGCACGCCCCCAAGGGCCCCGGCGATGGCCGTATCCCGCTTGGAACGCAGCGCCCGCGCCGCGAAGAGCACCACCGGCACGGCGGTTACGTTATAACCCACGTAGCGCAACGCGCTGAGCGCCCAGCCTTCGCTATCCCCGGTCGTGCTGAAGGCGGTTCCTAGGCCCTCGCCATAGCGAACCCACACCATCCCAAGGAGCGCAGCGAAAGCTGCATAGAGCACAAAGCTCCAGAAAGTGAGAAGCCGCATGACCCAGGTTCGGCCAAAGAGGAGCAGGCCCACGGTCGCCAGCACAAAGAGGAAGGTCGCCAGGCCAGGGCTAAAGCCCGGAAAGAGGCGAAGCAGCATGCCTTGGCTGGCTGCGCTGATCACCCCCAGCACCAGCATCACGAGCAGCAACAGGAGCACCTCATAGCTCACCCATAGTCGACCGAGCAGGGCCTTAAAGAACGTGCGGTAGTCGTAGGCGCCAGCACGGCGGGCAAGCTCTAGGGAAAGGGCGAAAACCACCGCGATGCCCGCCCCCGCTAGAGTAAGGCCGAGCAGTCCGGGACCAGCACCGAAGCGCGTAAAATACTCCACCACTTCCCGGCCCGTGCCGTAGCCCCCGCCGATCATGACGGACTGGAGCACTGCCCCGGGGATTAAAAGACGTTGTAAATTAAGCACCGATTCCTCCCGAGGCTTTGAGCATGCCTGGGAGCGACCCCTAGCGCAAAAGGAGGCGACCCCTGGACTTCCTACACCTCGTGCAGCCGAGCCAGCTCCTCGCCGTCAACGGGCTGATTCTGCGCGCCATCGATGGCTGGGATCTTCCCCCGCGGGTAAAACGGCTTGCCGGCCCCAGCCATTGTTACGATGAAGTCGACCTAACCACCATGGATATTCGCTACCTCGGGACTTCGGCGAAGCCTACGGGGGTAGTGGCCCTAGAAACGGTCGGCGTAGAGGAAGCACCGGAGCAACCCGCCTGGCGCATCCACGGCATTTACGTGAACCCCGAGGCGCAAGGCCAGGGCTTCGGCGCCCAGCTACTGCGCGATGCGCAGCGCCGCGCTCGCGCCGAAGGCGTGGCGTACCTGACGGTTCGGGCCCAGAAGGACGCAGTGGGCTTCTTCAGCGCGCAGGGTTTCACGCCCCTCGTCACGACAAACCCCGAGCTGGCCTATCCCCATCAGTTTCTCCTCCGCCTTTAGGGGGCCAAAAAAAACCCGGCCTGCCACGGGGCAAGCCGGGTTTTAGTGAAGGCCCTAGGCCTTAGGCGTCAGCCGCTTCGCTGTCCTCCGCACCCTCTTCCTCGGGCACTTCCTTCATGGACAGCTTGATGCGACCCCGGGCGTCGACGTCGAGCACCACCACGCGCACCTGCTGGCCTTCTTTGAGGTAATCCTCAACGTTCTCGACCCGCTCCTGGGCAATCTGGGAGATGTGCACCAGGCCGTCCTTGCCCGGGATGATGTTCACGAAGGCGCCGAAGTCGACAATCTTGGACACCGTCCCCAGGTAGACCTGACCCACCTCGGCTTCCGCCGTGATGGCTTCGATGCGGGCGATGGCTGCATCCCGGCTCTCGGCGTTCTCGCCATAGACCCGGATCAAGCCAGAATCATCGATATCGATCTGTGCACCGGTCTCTTCCTGGATAGCGCGGATGGTGACCCCACCCTTGCCGATCACGTCGCGGATCTTGTCCGGGTTCACCTCGATGGTGGCGATGCTCGGCGCGTTGTCCGATACCGCAGCTCGGGGCTCGGCGATGACCTGGTTCATCTCGTTCAAGATATGGCAGCGCGCTTCATAGGCCTGGGCCAGCGCCTTCTCCATAATCTCTTCGTTGATGCCTTCGATCTTGATGTCCATCTGTAGCGCAGTGACACCCTTCGCCGTCCCGGCCACCTTGAAATCCATATCGCCGAGGTGGTCCTCGTCGCCCAGGATGTCGGTGATGACCGCGTAGCGATCCCCTTCCTTCACAAGACCCATAGCAATGCCCGCCACCTGCGCCTTAATCGGCACACCGGCATCCATCAGCGCAAGGCTCGTGCCGCACACCGAGGCCATGGAGGAGCTGCCGTTGGATTCGGTGATCTCCGACACCACCCGCAGGGTGTAGGGGAAATCCTCCGCATTCGGAAGCACCGCCTGCACGCCGCGGCGCGCGAGCCGGCCGTGGCCGATTTCCCGTCGCTTCGGTCCACCCATGAAGCCCGCTTCCCCGACCGAGTAGGGCGGGAAGTTGTAGTGGAGCATGAAGCTTTCGCGGTAGGTGCCTTCGAGAGCGTCAACGATGGCTGCATCCCGGTTGGTCCCGAGGGTGGCCGCCACGATGGCTTGTGTTTCCCCCCGAGTGAACAGCGCGGACCCGTGGGCCTTAGCGAGATTACCCACTTCCATGGCCAGGGACCGGACGGTTTTGAGATCGCGCCCGTCGATGCGGGGCGCGCCGTCGATGATGGCATTGCGCACCACGGACTTCTCGAGGCGGCCGAAGAGGCTTTCCACGGTCTTGCTGTCCGCAGCGTCCTCGCCCAGGGCTTCCCCGGCAAACTGCTCAAGGCACTGGGCCTTAAGCGCGGCCACGGCATCCTGGCGCTCGAGCTTATCGGTGATGCGATAGGCCGCACCCATGGGCTCGGCGAACACGTCAGCGATACGATCGGCGAGGGCCTGATCGATCTCCGGAGGCGTCCACTCCCAGCGCGGCTTGCCTGCTTCCGCGACGAGCGCATCAATCGCGTCGAGCACGGGCTGTATTTGCTGATGAGCAAAGAGCACGGCGCCGAGCATCTGATCTTCCGTGAGCTCCTCCGCTTCGGACTCCACCATGAGCACGGCTTGTCGCGTACCGGCCACGGTCATGTTAAGCGCCGAAGACTTCAGGGCTTCAAAGCCCGGGTTCAGCAGATACTGACCATCGGCGAAGCCCACCCGAGCTGCAGCCAGGGGCCCGCTGAAGGGGATGCCGGAGATGGCCAGAGCGGCAGCGGCGCCGATCATGGCGATCACGTCCGGATCCTGGTCCTTGTCCGCGGACATCACGGTGCAGATGACCTGCACTTCGTTCATGAAGCCCTTGGGGAAGAGCGGACGGATGGGCCGGTCGATGAGCCGGCTCGTGAGCGTTTCCTTTTCCGAGGGACGACCCTCGCGACGGAAGAACCCACCGGGGATTTTCCCCGCCGCGTAGGTTTTTTCCTGGTAATTCACGGTCAGGGGGAAGAAGGGCTGGCCAGGCTTGGCGTCCTTCATCCCGACCACGGTGCACAGCACGGTGGTGTTATCCATGTGCGCCATCACGGCCCCGGAGGCCTGGCGTGCAATTTTTCCGGTCTCTAACGTGATCCTGTGATCACCCCACTGAAAACTCTTCGCAACAGCTGACAACAGTCTATCCTCCAATAGGAAACGGGCCCGCTCCGCAACCCTGCGGGGCAGCCCGTTTCAACAGGTGGCCGCGCATCGCGGCCAGCGTGCTTGCAAGCTCATCACAGCGGGCGCCCGAGGGCCCCGTTGCCTGCCCCCGCCCTTAGCGACGGAGACCGAGACGTTCGATGAGTTTTGCGTAGCGAGCGGTGTCCTTCTCCTTGAGATAATCGAGGAGACGACGACGCTGATTCACCATACGAATCAGGCCGCGACGCGAGTGGTGGTCCTTGGCGTGGGTCTTGAAGTGACCCTGAAGACCATTGATATTGGCCGTCAGCAGGGCAACCTGCACTTCCGGCGAACCCGTATCCCCCTCCGCGAGCTGATACTCCTTAAGAATTTCAGCTTTCGTCTGCGCACTTAGTGCCATGGTTTTGGACTCCGAACATGCTAGTCATGGAAACGCCCCATGCGGTTCCCTGGGTCACCGCGCATGATTACAGTGACGCTCTTATGTACCCCGAGGGGTACGGTTTTAAACTCTGGTTCAAGCGCGTTCGCGCGCCTCTATTTTCCGACGACAAGGCGCCTCGGCGCAATGCGTCCGTCTTCAATTACTTCCCCCACGCCCAGGAAGGTCAGCTCGGGGTTTTCCTTGAGCATCAGCCTTACCCAACCTTTCCGTGGGGCGCCGGGCACCTGCACCGGCTGACCCTTGCCCAGGTAGTAAGCCGTGGCCTCCGGCAACAGCACCTCCGGGAAGTGGCCCACCCCCGCCGAAAGGGGCAGGAGAAAAGCATCAACGGCCTCAAAGCCACCCTCTTCCCGGGCCGTTTCTAGCCGCCCTGGGGTAATGGCATCCTCGATACCAAAGGGGCCCACGGCGGTGCGGCGCAAGGCCGTCACGTGAGCGCCGCAGCCAAGGGCTTCGCCAAGATCTTCAGCGATGGACCGCACGTAAGTTCCCTTGGAGCAGGCGATGTCCAAGGTAACCCGATCGCCCTCGAAGCTGAGCAGCCGATTCTCAAAGATCGTCACGGGGCGCGCTTCTCGCTCCACCGTAATGCCCTGCCGGGCCAGCTTATAGAGCGGCTGGCCCTGGTGCTTCAGAGCCGAATACATGGACGGCACCTGCAAAATGTCGCCTCGAAAAGCCTCTAGGGCGTCTTCGAGAAGGGCTTCCGTAAGCGGCGGCACGGGACGCGTATCGATCACCTCACCGTCGGCGTCGCCGCTTTCCGTGCGCACGCCGAGCCGAAGCTCCGTCCAGTAACGCTTGTTGGAATCCAGCAGGTACTGGGAAAACTTCGTCGCTTCCCCGAAGCACAGGGGCAACACCCCCGTCGCAAGGGGATCGAGGGCGCCCGTATGGCCCGCCTTCGCTGCCCCGAAGATTCGCTTAGTCGCTTGCAGCGCACCGTTCGACGTCATGCCGGCGGGCTTATCCAGCAAAAGGATGCCGGTGACGTCCCGTCCCCGAGGCTGGCGCGGCTTACGCCTCCCTCCGCGATTCCGCGGCGGGCCCTTACGATCAGATATTGCGGCATCAGCGCAGCTCATACGTCGCCCTCGCGGTCCTGCTCTCGCGCTCGATCCGCCGCCAGCGCCGTATCGATGAGCGCGCTCAGCTCGCCCGCTCGCCCCGGGAGCCCATCCCAGTGGAAGCGCAAGCGGGGCGTGGTCCGAAGCGTGCTTCGCTTTGCCAGGACCGTCCGCAAATAGCCTGCGGCGCCGGCGAGCGCCTTCACGACGTCCTTCTGCGCGGCCTCATCCTGGGCCTGCAAGGAAGAAACGTAGAGGTCCGCGTAGCCCAGATCTCGAGAGACCCGGACTTCATTGATCGAAACCATGGCTACCCGTGGGTCCCGCATCTCGCTTTGCAAAACCGACGCCAGCTCGCGTTGGATAAAGTCGGCGACGCGCTGATCGCGCCCGTATTCCTTCGGCATAGATCCTCGCGGCGCTTATAGGGAGCGCGCAATTTCCTTCACGTCGAAGACTTCGATCTTGTCCCCTTCGCGAACGTCGTTGTAATTGCGAACTCCGATACCGCACTCAAAGCCGTTACGGACTTCCTGGACATCATCCTTGAAGCGACGGAGCGACTCGAGCTCCCCTTCGTAGATGACGACATTGTCACGCAGCACGCGAATCTTCTTGCTGCGGTAGATCGTGCCTTCCGTGACCATGCAGCCCGCTACGGCGCCGAACTTCGGCGACCGGAACACGTCGCGAACTTCGGCGATGCCGACAATCTCTTCCCGCAGCTCCGGCGCCAACATGCCCGACAGGGCGTCCTTCAAATCATCCAGGAGCTCATAGATCACGCTGTAGTAGCGCAGATCAAGGCCTTCCCGTTCGATGATCTTCTTTGCGGAGGCGTCGGCCCGGACATTGAAGCCCAATACCACGGCGCTGGAAGCTACCGCGAGGTTCGCATCGGACTCATTGATCCCACCAACCCCAGAGGACACGACCTTAACCTTCACCTCGTCATTAGACAGCTCACCTACGGCAGCAATCAGCGCCTCTAGGGAACCTCGGACGTCGGTCTTCAGCACCAAGTTGATGGTCGGCTTTTCACCCTCGCCCATGTTGTCGAAGAGGCTGTCCAGGCGAGCGGCCTGCTGCTGCTTGATCCGCGCTTCCTGGGACCGGCTCCGGCGGAACTCCACCAGCTCCTTCGCTCCCCGCTCGTTCTCCACCACGGAGAACTCATCCCCGGCATCGGGCGTTCCCGAGAGACCGAGGATCTCAACGGGATAGGAAGGCAGCGCCTGCTCGACGTTTTCGCCGGCGTCGTTCACCATGGCGCGCACGCGGCCGTAGTGTTCTCCTGCCACAATGAAGTCGCCCTTTTTGAGGGTGCCATTGCGCACCAGCACCGTCGCCACGGGCCCACGGCCACGATCAAGGCGGGATTCCACTACCGAGCCCTGGCCCAGCGCATCTTCCACCGCGGTAAGTTCGAGCAGTTCCGCTTGAAGCAGCAGTGCCTCGAGGAGCGCATCGATCCCTTCCCCGGTCATGGCAGAGACGTGAACGAACTGCGTATCGCCGCCCCACTCGTCCGGCACCACATCCCGACCCGCGAGCTCGGTCTTCACCCGCTGAGGATCGGCGCCTTCCTTGTCCATCTTGTTGACTGCGACCACGAGGGGGACATTTGCCGCCCGAGCGTGAGCCACGGCCTCTTCCGTCTGCGGCATCACGCCGTCGTCTGCGGCAACGACGAGAATCACGATGTCCGTGAGCTTGGCCCCGCGCGCCCGCATAGCCGTAAAGGCGGCGTGACCGGGGGTATCGAGGAAGGACACGGCGCCGTGCCCCGTATCCACGTAGTAAGCCCCAATATGCTGGGTAATACCGCCGGCCTCACCACTGGCCACGCGGCTTTTACGAATATAGTCGAGAAGCGAGGTTTTACCGTGGTCGACGTGACCCATCACGGTTACCACCGGTGCGCGAGACTTGCCCTCTCCCTCAATCTTCAGGGACTCGAAGTACTCTTGCTCGATGGCGTCGGAGGCCACGGTCTTTGCCCGGTGACCAAACTCCTCCACCAGGAGGATGGCCGTATCCTGATCGAGCACCTGGTTGATGGTGGCCATCACCCCCATGCCCATGAGCTTTTTAATAGCGTCGCCAGCCTTGACGGACAACCGCTGCGCCAGGTCGCCAACGGAGATCGCCTCGGGTACCTCGATATCCCGAGCCACCATTTCCGTAGGCCGCTCAAAGCCCTGGGTTTTCGGCATGCCCTTCGGCGCCGCCCGGCGCTTGCGTTCCGCTAGGCGATCCCGGGAGAGGGTACCCGCACGCTTATTTCGTCCACCATCGCGCACCGGACCATCGTCGTCCATGCGCCGGCCCTTCCGGGACCGGTCGTCATCGTCTCGGCGCTTCACGGGCTTACCGCCGCGTTTCTCGCTCTTCACGGTGGCCGCTTCGGCGTCTACGATGGCCGCCGCAGCCGCCCGACGGGCCTCTTCCTCCGACACCGGCGCCGGGCTCGAGCCCGCCGGAGCCTTCGCTGAGGATTTCGCCTGAGCCTGGGCCTGGGCTTCCGCCTCGGCCTTCGCCTGCGCTTCAGCTTCAACCTTCGCCGCAGCTTCAAGCTTACGCCGCTCTTCCTCAGCCCGACGCTCCAGCTCCGCCGCCTGGCGCTGCGCTTCGCGCTCTGCTTCCTCTGCCTTCAGGCGAGCCAGTTCAGACTCCGCGCTTTCCGGCGCAGCGGTCGCGGTGACATCGCGCTTTACGTAGGTGCGCTTTTTCCGCACCTCTACGGCGACGGCCTTACCTCGACCCCGATCCGTGCGCAACGTGCTGACGGTTTTACGCTTGAGCGTAATCTTCCTCGGCCCCTCGTCCGCTTGGCCATGGGCAGTCTTGAGATAGGTGAGAAGGGTTTGCTTCTGCTCTTCGGTCACCGCGTCTTCGAGGCCGCGCTGGGGCAGGCCCGCCTCTTCCATTTGCTGCAGCAAGCGCTCCGGCGGGGCGCCCACGGATTCGGCGAGTTGCTTGACGGTCACTTCTGCCATCTGACTTCTCCGGAAATTCTGTTCCTGCGCAACGGGGGACCTAGGCCTCGCCCGCTTCCTCTGCAAACCAGGGCGCCCGCGCAGCCATGATCAGAGCCGAAGCCTGCGCTTCGTCTAGGCCAAGCTCTTCCAGCTCCACCAGATCGTCGGTGGCCTGCTCGGCGAGATCTTCCTGGGTAATGATGCCGTTCTTCGCTAGCACGAAGGCCAAGCGTCCCTCCTGCCCTTCCTCTTCAAGGAGCGCTTTGAGGTCGTCTGCGGGCGCAGCCCCCTCGAGCGCTTCCTCGGAAGCCAGGGCTTGGGTGAGGAGTGCATCCTTGGCGCGGTTGCGCAGCTCAAGGACGATTTCTTCATCAAAGCCTTCAATAGCCAGCATTTCCTCTAGGGGAACGTAGGCCACCTCTTCAAGGGACGCGAAGCCTTCCTCGATCAGGACGCCCGCCACATCTTCGTCGACATCCAAAGCGCCCATGAAGCGTTCGAGGAGATCGACCGTCTCCGCCTCCTGCTTCTGGCCCGCTTCTTCCTCGGTCATGATGTTCAGCGTCCACCCCGTGAGTTCCGAGGCCAGGCGAACATTCTGCCCCCCTCGGCCGATGGCCTGAGCGAGATTATCTTCCGCGACGGCGATATCCATGGCGTGGGTATCTTCGTCCACTACGATGGACGCCACATCCGCTGGGGACATGGCGTTAATGGCGAGCTGGGCGATGTTGTCGTCCCACAGCACGATGTCGATGCGCTCGTTCGCCAGCTCTCCGGAAACGGCCTGCACCCGAGAGCCACGCATGCCCACACAGGCCCCCACGGGGTCGATGCGGCCATCGTTGGTCTTCACGGCGATCTTCGCGCGGGAGCCAGGGTCGCGGGCCGCTCCCTTAATCTCGATGACCTGCTCGGCGATTTCCGGCACCTCGAGCTCGAAGAGCTTCACCAGCATTTTCGAATCCGTGCGGGACAGAATGAGCTGGGGACCCCGAGCCTCGGGCTCGATGCGCTGGAGTAGGGCGCGGACGCGATCGCTGATGCGGAAGGTTTCCCGGGGAATCATTTGATCTCGGGGCAGAACGGCTTCGGCGTTATTGCCCAGATCGACGATGACCACTTCCCGGGTCACCTTCTTCACCGTACCGCTGACGAGTTCGCCAAGGCGCGGAGTGTAGAGCTCCACGACCTTTGCCCGCTCGGCCTCGCGCACGCGCTGAACAATGACCTGCTTTGCCGTTTGCGCCGCGATGCGCCCGAAGGCTTCAGGCTCGATTTCCTCTTCATAGACCGAACCGAGCTCGAGGCTGGGATCAATTTCCTTCGCCGCAGCAAAGCTCAGCTCTGCTGCCGGCGACTCCATCTCCGCTTCCGATTCCACGATGGTCCAGCGGCGGAAAGCGCTGTATTCCCCGCTGGCGCGATCAATGGCCACCCGTACGTCGGACTCTTCGGCGTAGCGCTTCTTAGTCGCCGACGCGAGAGCAAGCTCGAGGGCCTCAAAAATGACCTCTTTATCCACGCCCTTCTCGTTCGAGACGGATTCAACAACCAGAAGGATCTCTTTACTCATTTCTTATCCTCGCCGGCAGCGCACGCGCTACGCAAAGGTAGGAACGATGTGTGCTTTTGCAATCCACTCGAAGGGAAGCACGTATTCGTCGTCTCCGACGCGCAATACGATTTCATCCCCTTCCACGGCCTGCAGCACACCGACCAATTTCCGCCGCCCCTCAAAGGGCTGCTCCAAACGCACGGAGACCTGTTCTCCGATGCTTTCCTCGAACTGCGCCAGCTCAAAAAGCCGTCGATCCATGCCTGGGCTCGACACCTCGAGGGTGAATTTTCCCGGTACTAAATCTTCCACATCCAGGAGCGCCCCCAGGCGACGGCTCACGGCCTCACAATCATCGATGCTGACGCCATCGGCCCGATCGATGAACACGCGAAGCAGCGGCTGGCGCCCGGGGTTCATTAGCTCGACGCCCCAAAGACGGCAGCCCAGCGCAGCAATAGCCGGGGTAAACAGGGCTTTTAAGGCATCTACCCCTAAGCGCTTACTGGTGCTTTGGTCCGGCACGCCCGCTCCGCTTGCTCCAGAAACAAAAAATGGGCGCAAGGCCCATTTCCGTGATGCCTAGCGTTTCCGCCGGCACCGAGGCTCCACCTGCAAGCCTCTGATACGTTGGTAGCGGGGGCAGGATTTGAACCTGCGACCTTCGGGTTATGAGCCCGACGAGCTACCAGACTGCTCCACCCCGCACCTAAGGGACGCGGATTATAGA
>JADHNT010000068.1 GCA_016779385.1 Pseudomonadales bacterium | reverse complement strand
GCGCACCTCTAAGGAAGAGAAGCGCCAGGATGGGATCTCCTTCCTCCTCATCGACATGAAGAGCGAAGGCATCACGGTGAACCCCATTGTTACCATCGATAACCCGCCCCCGGGGCACCAGGAAATCAACACGGTCTTCTTCGAGAACGTGAAGGTCCCGGCGGAAAACTTGATTGGGGAAGAAGGTAAGGGCTGGACCTACGCCAAGTACCTCCTCGAGTTCGAGCGCGGCAATGCCTACGCACCGGCGCTGCTGGCCAAACTCGACCGCATCCGCAGCTATGCCAGCCAGCTCGAAGCCAGCGGCGAGCCCCTCGCCGCCGATCCCGGCTACCAGCGCAAGCTGGCGGATACGGAAATCGCCATCCGCGCCATGGAGTTCACGGAACTGCGAATCTTAAGCGCCCTGTCCTCCGGACAAAACGTGGGCCCGGAATCATCCATGCTCAAGTGCCGGGGCACGGAGCTCCAACAGCAGGTGGCGGAGCTCGCGCTGGAAACGGTGGGGGCCCAGGGCATTCCCTTCCACCACCCGGACCCCAGCGCCGGCATGAACGAAGAGCCGGTCTACGACTGGACCTCCGCGAAGGCGCCGCTGCACCACTTCAACATCCGTAAGGCCTCCATCTATGCGGGGTCTAACGAAGTGCAGCGCAACATCATGGCGAAGCTGGTTCTGGGGCTCTAAGGGCCCCACGCTGCCATGCGCTTCGGCGTATTGGACCAAACCCCGGTTCGTCCGGGGAGCACGCCGGTCGAGGCGCTCGGAGAATCCGTGCGCCTCGCCCAGCATGTCGAAGCCCTCGGCTTTGATCGCTACTGGCTCGCAGAGCATCACGGGGGGCAAGCCCTCGCAGGACCGGCCCCGGAAATTCTCACCGCCCGCATTGCCAGCGCCACCTCCTCCCTCCGGGTGGGGACAGGGGGCGTCATGCTTATGCATTATTCCCCCTTCAAGGTGGCGGAGCAGTTCCGCGTCCTTGAGGCGCTTTTTCCCGGTCGTATCGATCTAGGGATCGGCCGAGCACCGGGCGCCGATGGACACACCACGGCGGCCCTGGGCTACGGTAATGCCGTGGGCGCAGACTACTTCGCGGCGAAGGTCGCCGACCTCCAGGCCTGGCTCACTGATGGAACGCCCCACACCCAAGCCCTCAGCACCGTGCCCTGTGGGCCCAAAACCCCCTCGGCTCCGGAGCTTTGGCTGCTGGGCTCCACCGATCAAAGCGCCCAGCTGGCGGCGCACCTGGGGCTACGCTTTGCCTTCGCCCACTTCATCGCCCCGGACCACGCCGCGGCGATCTTGAAGCTCTACCGGGACCGCTTCCGGCCTTCGCCTACGCTGGCAGCGCCCTACAGTTCCCTAGGGGTGTTCGCCCTCTGCGCCGATACGCCCCGGGAAGCCGCGGCCCTGGCACGCTGCCGAGATCTCTGGCGCCAACGGCTGATGCGGGGGGAGGCCGGTCCCTGGCCGACCATCGAGGAAGCGGAACGCATTTTGGGCACCGATGGCCCCGACGGCGGGAGCCATGCCATCGCCGGAACGCCGGGCGTGGTTCGCAGCCGCCTGAGCGCGCTGCTCGAAGAGACGGGGGCCGATCACTGCAGCGTGATCACCATCACACCCCAGCATGAGCAGCGGGAGCTCAGTTATCAGCGCCTTGCGGAGGCCTTCTCCCTCAAGGCCGAAGCGGCCTAGGGCCTAGGCCGCGGGAAAAGGCAGGGCCGTGGTCTCGGGTTCCGCCACCACCACGTTCTCGATCTCACCGAGGGCTTCCACGGCCACACGCACCCGATCCCCCAGCTTGAGGTAGGTCGGTGGCTTCATGGCATGACCAATGCCCGCGGGAGTTCCGGTAAAGATCATGTCTCCCGATTCCAGCGTGAAGGCCGCCGACAAATGGGCGATGAGCTGGGCGCAGGAGAAGATCATGAGTGCCGTGCTGCTTTCCTGTCGCAACTCGCCGTTCACCCAGGTCTGGAGGTTCAGCGCCTGAGGATCTTTGATTTCATCTGCCGTGGTCAGGTAGGGACCCACAGGGCCATGGGTATCAAAGGATTTGCCCATGGTGAACTGCGGCGTCTGCAGCTGCCAATCACGGACGCTGACGTCGTTGCCGACGCAATAAGCCCCCACCACCTCCAGGGCCCGATCTTCCGGCACGTGGCGGCAGCGCTGCCCAATCACCAGCACCATTTCCCCCTCGTAATCGAGGGCATCGGAAACGCGCGGTCGATGGATCGGCGCAAAGGGGCCGGTGATGCAGCTCACCTGCTTGGTGAAAACCGTAGGGCAGGGGGCCACGGTCCCCCCAAACTCTTCCGCATGGGCCCGGTAGTTCAGCCCAATGGCCAAGCATTTCTCGGGCTTCAGAGGGGCGAGGAGGGTGCCTTCGCTGAGGGGGTGCGCTTCCGCCGCCACAGCGGCCTCCGTCACGGCATCGCGCTCTGCGGCAGACCACGCAAAGCAGGCTCGAAGATCTTTCGGTGCTTCGCCGCCCGGGAGCGCCGCAGCGAGGGCTGAAAAGGGCACGAAGGCATCGCTGGCCTCTCCTCGGAGCACACCGAGCTCGGGGGTGTCTTCGCCAACGGCGCGAAAGCGGGCCAGTTTCATGGGGAATCCTTGCTTAGGCGGACACGCAGCCGCGGCAGCGACCCCGCACCTCGACGGTTTGAAAGGTGGGTTCAAAGCCCGCGTCTTCGGCCTGTGCCTCGAGCGCCGAGGCCAACTTGGAAGAGTGCAGCTCTTCAACCAGGCCGCATTCATCACAGATCAGAAACTGGCACACGTGAGATCCCTCTGGAGCTTCGCAGCGCGTGAAGCCGTTGGCCGATTCGATGCGATGGATCAGCCCTAGGTCGAGCAGGAACTCGAGGGCTCGATAAACGGTGGGAGGTTTGGCCGCTGGATCTTCCTTCTGCAGCGCCGCCAGCAAATCGTAGGCCCCCACCACATCGTGGGAGCTCCAAATCAGCTCGAGCACGCGGCGCCGGTTGGGCGTCAGGCGCGCCTTTTTCAGGGCGCAGATGCGCTCCGCCGCGGCCAGTGCCGACGCGACGCAGGCCTCATGATCGTGGTGCTTAGGGCTCGTCATCGTCCACCTCCATAGAGCACGACTTCTTCGGCTTCGATTTGATAGGCCGCCTGGGCCATGGCGCTATCCACGGCGGCCGTGCGCAGCACGCCCTCCACTTCCCAGGCTTCGTAGATCCGGTCTGCGGCCAAGCCCAGGGACGTCGTGACGTAGATAATCTGATTCGCAGGGGGCGGCGGCACGTGGACGCAGGCGCCGAAGTAGGGCACGAGGAGAAATTCGTCCACCGTTTGGTCCCGGGTAATGTTCAGGGGCACGATAAAGCCAGGGATGCGCACCCGGGTGGCGTTTAGCTCCGGGACCACGAGCTCGCTCATGGCAAGGGCGCCCCAGGGGGTGGGCTGGGCCATGGGATCGGGACTCGCGTGATCAATGGCCGACGGCGTCAGGGGCGTCGCCGCAAGATGCGCTGGAATGAGCTCGGTCCATTTCAAGCGCCGCACCTCCTCTGCGCTGCCCCCGAGGGCCAACAGCAGCAGGGCTATGGTCGCGCACCCGCGTCCAACGCCTTGAAACATGGACAAACTCCCCTAAAGGAAAGCCTTAAGTGTACCCTGGGCGGAGGCAGAACCAAGAGGCCGAAGGCAAAGGACAGGCGCAGGAATGACTGGCATCGGCGAAGCCCTGGTGGCGCACTTTGAGACCCATCCCGCCCGCTGGCCCTTCGAGCCCTGCGACGGGCTCACGCGCATCACCACCCACAGCGCCTGGGTGCTGCTGAGCAAGCACTTTGCCCTAAAGATCAAAAAGCCCGTGAACTTCGGCTTTCTCGACTTCTCCACCCTCAGCCGCCGGCGCACCTGCTGCGAGGAAGAGCTGCGCTTAAATGCCCGCTTTGCCCCGGATCTCTACAAAGGGGTGGTAGCCTTTCGCCAACGCGGCGTGGACTTTGAAATCGTCGACCACCCCGAGGCGGGGGAAGAGTTTGCGGTGCTCATGGCGCGCTTTCCCCAGGAGGCCCAGCTCGATGAGCGCTTGGCCGCGGGCACGCTTACGGCGGATCAGCTCCGCGCCTTCAGCGCACACTGGGCGGCCCGCCAGGCGAGCTTTGAGCGCGCTCCGGAGAGCGGCCCCTGGGGAACCGTCGATGCAGTGCAAAGGCCTGTGGCGGCGAATTTTTTCCATCTTTGGCCCAAGGTGGCTTATCTGCAAAACGGCGCGACGCGCCTCGCCGCGCTGGAACGGCTAAGCCTGGAGGAGGGCGCAGCCCTCGCCTCACGCTTCCGAGATCGGCTCGCCCAGGGCTTTATCCGCGAAGGCCACGGGGATCTCCACCTTAAAAATCTCTGCGCTCACCAAGATGCCATCCAAGCCTTTGATTGTATTGATTTTTCCCCTCAACTTCGGTGGATCGACACAGTCAGCGATTTAGCCTTTCTTTTCATGGACTTACGAGCTCGCGGGGCCCACCGGGAAGCCTTCAGTGTGCTTCAGGGTTGGCTCGATGCCTCTGGAGACCACGATGGCATCGCTGTGCTGTCGTATTACGTGCGCTACCGCGCGCTGGTGCGCGCCAAGGTGGCGGCCTTCGATCTGGCCCAGGCCGCCCCGGAGGCCCGGGAAGCCTGCGTAGCCCGCTTGGAAGGCCAGGTGACCCTCGCGGAATCGCCGCTCTCCAAGCCCGCGCTGGTGCTCCTGCAAGGCCTATCCGGGAGCGGCAAATCCTACTGGGGAGAGCGGCTCGGCCCAGCGCTGGGCGCGCTATGCCTACGTAGCGACATTGAGCGCAAACGGCTCTTGGGGCTCTCACCGAAGGCACGGCCCGCAAATGCGCAGGAACGCGCCGCGCGCTACAGCCCGGAAATGAGCGCGCGCACCTATGAGCGGCTTGGTGATCTCACGCAGCGGCACCTCCAAAGCGGCTTTGCGGTGATGGTGGATGCCACTTTTTTAAACGCAGACGCCCTGAAAACTTTCGAAGCCCTGGGAGAGAGTCTCAGCGTGCCGTCAGTGCTTGTGCGCTGCGAAGCCCCAGAGGCCGTTCTTCGGGAGCGGGTCCTGACACGAGAGAACGCCGCGTGCGATCCCTCCGATGCCGATGAAGCGGTGCTTCACGCGCAGCTGCGTGAAAAAGTTCCGCTTCCTGGGGCACCAATCGTAGTTTTAACGCCGGAGACGACGGAGGAGGCGGCGCTTGCCGCCCTAGAGGAGGCCCTAGGCTTCAAGGGCGCCTAGGATCCCCCCCGGCCAACCTATGCGCATTACTGCGCATAATACATATTATGTTAAATAATTTATTTCCCAGCGCAACCAACAGGAAGGGCTACCACAGCCTACTGTTATGTTATAGCATCTGCCGCGAATTGATCGGAGCACAACCTGTGGCCCTCAAGAAAGTCGATCTCGCTGCCATCGTGCTATCCGGGCTTTGCGTGCTGCATTGCCTGACCGTACCTCTGCTCGTTTCCTTTACGCCTTTCATTTTTGTCTCCGAAGGGAGTGACGAGCTGGTCCACAGCCTCTTCTTCTTTATCGCCTTACCGCTATCCGCGTTCGGATTCTGGCAGGGCTTTCGTCGCCACGGGGTGATTTTCATTCCGGCGCTTGGCGCAGTGGGACTGGTCCTCATGGGCTACGATCTCCGCCCCCTGGTCCACGACCTCGACCACGCGCACAATCTCACCCTGCCTGGGGTGTTGTTTGTGGCGGCGGCCCATCTTTGGAATATTCGCTCGATCCGCCAACGCGCCCTCGCCTAATCATTGGCCCCCTGGGGCCAGGCTTGGAGTGGTGTCATGGCGTACGCCTTAAGTTTTCCCCGTTTACTTCGCTTGGGCTACGGCGCTCTAGAGCAATTACCTGAGCTGCTGGGTGCCCTAGGCGTCAGCCGCCCCTTGCTCGTAAGCGATCCCGCCATGGAGAGCCTGGGCCACGTGGCTCGGGTCCTCGAGGTACTCAAGGGGGCGGGCCTGGAAGCTCAGGTCCATACGGACACGGAACCCGAGCCAGCCGATGGCAGCATTCTACAAGGGGTAGCCGTCCTTGCAGCGTCGGACGCCGACGGCGTGGTCGCCCTCGGGGGCGGCAGCGTGATCGACAGTGCCAAGGCCATGGCCGTGCTCGCTGCGGGTGGCGGCGGCATTCGTGACTACGCCGTTCCTCGCGAAGTCACTCTTCCCCGCGTCCCCATCATCGCCCTGCCCACCACCGCAGGCACGGGGTCGGAGGCCACACGCTTTACGGTCATTACGGAAGCGGCCAGCCAGGAGAAGCTCCTGTGCCGCGGCGCCGCCTTCCTGCCCGATGCGGCGCTGATTGATCCCACCTTCACCTTAAGCGCTCCGCCTCGCCTCACCGCCGATACGGGCCTCGACGCCCTCACTCACGCTCTGGAAGCCTATGTTTCCAAGCTGGCCAACCCTGTCTCCGACACCTTCGCGCGGGCGGCCATGGCACGGATTTCGGCCCACCTTGAGCGGGCCTACGGGGACGGTTCGGACCGGGAAGCCCGAGAAGCCATGATGCTCGGCGCCTTCGAAGCGGGCCTCGCCTTCTCCAACGCCTCTGTGGCTTTGGTGCACGGCATGTCCCGTCCCGTGGGCGCCCTCTTCCACGTCCCCCATGGCCTCTCTAACGCCATGCTACTTCCCACGGTGACGGCCTTCTCGAGAGAGGCCGCTCCTCAGCGCTATGGGCAAGCAGCGGTACTCATGGGCTGGGCTGACGCCGGCGCCAGCCCCGAGGCGCAAAGCCAGGCCTTGATCGAGGGGCTCTCGGCGCTCAATCAGCGCTTGGCCGTGCCCTCCCCTGCGGCCTTCGGAATCGACCGGGATGCCTGGTTTACGGCCCTGCCCACCATGGCCCAGCAGGCGCAGGCCTCTGGATCCCCGGCCAACAACCCCCGGGTGCCAACCTTAGAAGAAATGGAGGGGCTCTACGCAGCGCTCTGGGGTAATGCGGGCGCCTGAGGCTCCTTGCCTCCCGGGCGTCCTCGCGGGGTACACGCTCGGCGACGCGGCAGGGCTTGGCTGGACCAATACGGTATACGCGCTCCAAGCCCCAGGGCGCCAAGGTTTCTTTCGTGCCCCCCGCAGCGCAACGCCGCCCCCGGGGGTGGATTGGGCCAGGGAGGGAGCGCTACTCGCCGCGGCGGGGCCGCTTGCCGCATCGGTGCTATTTTTCGACCAAGAGACCGGGCGGCTCGCCACGGAGGCCTGCCCAGGGAGCCCCCTAGACGCGGCGTCGCTGAAGGCCGACTCCTGCTGCCAAGCCCTGGGTCAGCAACTTCGGCGGCTCCATGCTCTGCCCTACCCAAGGGATGCCACCCCCTTTCACCCCGCCCGCTACGCCCGGAGCTGCCTGCAGCGCGCCGGGGAACAGGGAGTGAGCTCGGACCCCCGGTGGCAGGGCCGGCTGGAAGCCCTCCTCCCCCACCCCCTTCGCAGCGACCGCCTCACCCACAATGATCTGCATGGCGGTAACATCCTGCGCCGCGGCCTCCGGTTCACCTTCCTCGACTGGGAGCTTGCGAGCCCTGGGGACCCGCGCTTCGAGCTCGTGACCTTAACGACGCACTTGGGTCTAAGCCACCGCCAAGCGGCGACGCTCTTTTCAAACTATGGCGCGCAGCTGCCCAGCGCTGAGGAATGGCGCACGCTCGAAACGCTCCATTGGTTAAGGGAATATGCTTGGGCGCTCTGGGCTCGGAGCGAAGGCATCACGGAAGCTGAGGTCCAGGAACACCAAGCCACCAAGGCCTTGGAGCGCTTAGAGGGGCCCTAGAGGGGGCCTAGAGCGCCCCGAGGGAAGCAGGCCTTGATCCGCCAGCGCCGCCTCCGCCGCCACCAGGCGCTCAGGACCCGTACCCCGAAGGCATACCCAAGGCCAGGCTTGAGCCGCCAGCATCGCCGTGTACCGCGCGTGCAGGGCGGCCCGGGCTTCCGGAGACGGATGTTCCCGCAGGGGATCCTCGGCCCAAGGCAGGTCCGGTTCGCACAAGAGATAGAGCCGTGGACCCTGCGCCGCCGCCGCCGCGCGTAGCCAGGAATGGACCCGTTTAAAGCGCACCTCCGCCCAAAGGACGAGGGTCCATAGATCCGTATCGAGCACCGCCGGCCCTTCGACCCAGCGCGCCCAGGCCCACTGGCGCCGAGCGATGGCGAGGAGATCGCCTTCGTCGTAGCGCCCCCCCCGCAGCTCGAGGTAGGAACGGGCAGCTTCAGGCACCCATGGGCGGCCGAGGCGCGCCGCGAGGGCCTGAGCCAAGGTGCTCTTCCCCGTGGACTCCACCCCCGTGAGCACCACGTCCATGGTTAGGCGCTTGCCTCCTGGGAGCGACGCCATTGTTGGAAGCCCAGCACCGCTAGGCCCAGATATATGGTGTAAAGCAGCGCATAGAAGGGCAGCCCCTTCACGGCATAGATGCCCGCCGCAACCACGTCCACGGCCAGCCAAAGGACCCAGTTTTCCAGGCGCTTCCGCGCGGATAGCCACATGGCGCCAAGGGAAAAGGCCGTGGTGGCGTTATCCCAGTAGGGTAAGGCGGCATCCGTGGTATGGGCGAAGAGCGTGCCGAAACTCACCGTGCCCAGCGCCCCAAGGGTGAGCACGGTGAGCAGCTCGCGCCGGGAGGAACGCGTCACGGGAAGCGTCGAGGTTTCATTCTCTCCGCCCCGGGACCAGACCCACCAGCCGTAGCTGTTTAAGGCAAGGAACCCAAGGTGGAGAAGGAAGTCTGCATAGAGCTTGGCCTCCCAAAAAATGTAGAGAGAGAGGAAAACGTAGACGATGCCCAGGGGCCAGGTGGCAATATGTTGGCGGATCAGGAGCCAGACGCAGGCGAGCCCCGTGACCAGGCCGGCGAATTCGAGGACGCGATCTAGGGTCCAAAAGCTCATAAACTCCATTGGGACACCCCTTCGGGAAGGCACCGCATGAAAAAAACCATCGCCATTGTCGAGGACGATCCGGATCAGCGGGAAAACTACCGGGACGCCATCACCAAAAAGGGCTACCTGGTGCGGGCCTACGGATCCCGGGCCGAAGCCCTTGCGGGCTTCGAACAGGCCCTCCCGGACCTTGCCATCCTCGACATCATACTCGGGGACGAGATCGACGCGGGCTTTGAGCTCTGCCGCGATCTCCTCGCCCGGCGTCCCAGCCTGCCCGTGCTCTTTCTCACCGAACGCATCGATGAGATCGACAAGATCTCCGGGCTCCGCCTCGGCGCCTGGGATTATCTACCGAAGCCCATCTCCCTTGACTATCTGGCCGAGCGGATCGCGTCCCTGCTGCGCATCGGCTCCCAGCGCGACGGCGGCGTCACGGCGCCAAGCCCCAGCGCGCAGCGCATCGGCGATCTCGTGCTCGATCAGGATGCCTTACTCGTGTCCTGGAAGGGCCAAAGCATTGACCTATCCGGGACCGAGTTTCGCATGCTTGCCAAGCTTGTTCGCGCCCCGGGACACGCCGTGAGCTACGAGATCCTCATGAACGCCACCATGCAATCGTTGGTGACGAACAACACCATCAACACGCACATGCGAAATATCCGTAAAAAGTTCGAACGCATGGATTCGAGCTTCTCCGCCATCAAAAGCGAATACGGCTATGGGTATCGCTGGGTGGGCAGCTAGCCCGTGGCCAAGCGACGCTTTCGGGGGCCGAGCCTCGCCACCAAGCTCATGCTCCTCGGGGCCGCGCTCCTAAGCCTCCCCTACTTCAGCCTGCGCCAGCTTTTGGCTATGGAGCAGTTTCTGATCCAGGGCCAGGCCCAGGCTCAGCTCCTCACCGCCGAGGGGATCTCCACGCTACTCAACGGCCGGGATGATCTCTTCAACGATCTGCCCCTGAGCGCGGAGGGCTACGCCTCCCTCTACGCCCACCCCCTGCCTTCGGCCATTCGCCTCGACGGTCGGGACGGCGACTGGGACGGGCTCGCCGAACGCCGCTTGGTGTTTGGCGCCGACCCGGACAGTGGCGATCGTCCCGATGGCTCCTTCGACCTGATCCTTGGGGACCGCGCCGATCAGCTCTATGCCGTACTCCGTATCCTCGACCGAGATCGAATCTGGCGGGACCCGGACGCCCTACGCCTCGATAACGCCGATCATGTGCGCCTTACCTTCCAGGATGCCAGCGGCGCCCGGGGGCGCATCCAGCTCACCTTCTCCGGCCCTGGCGTACTCACCGCCTACGCGATGGATGAGGCTTGGCGCTTTGCCAGCGACGGGCAGCCGGACAATCGCATTCAGGGCTTCGTCTCCCCCACCAACACCGGGGAAGGCTACGTGGTGGAGTTCCGCCTTCCCCTAGCCATGCTCAATGCTCGAGAGTCCTTCGGCGTCAGTGTGGTGGATGTGGATGACCCTGTTAGCCGTAGTCAGCGCACTATGGTCCAAACCCTGCCCACGGCGGGGCCCGAAGCCTTTAACCTCATCGTACTGCGCTCCCCAGAGGTGCTGAATATCGTCGAGGGACTGGGCTATGCGGGGGCCCGGATTCTCGTCATCGACGGCGAGCGCCGGGTGCGCGCGGAAACGGGCGCCTATCAACGGGAGGGGCCCGGGGCACCCCCCCTATCTGCCCCGGCCCTTGGCCCCTTGGAATTTTTCCGCCCCCTCGTGCGCGGCCTCCTGGCCATTGCCCGGCTCGGCCAGGCAAATAACGCCGATCCCATTGCAAGCGATGCGGTGATCGACACGGCCCTCGCCGGAAGCGCCCTCGCCGTGCGCCGGCGCTTAAGCGACGAGCAGGAAATCATCATGGCGGCCGTGCCCATTCGCGGACGAGATCGCACCCTTGGGGCAGTGGTGGTGGAGCAGGACACGGATGAAATTCTCGCCCTGCAGCGCGACGCCCTCGATCGCATCATCGGCTTCGCGGTGCTGACCATTGCCCTGGTGTTCCTGGCCCTTCTTACCTTTTCCCTGCGCCTTGCCTGGCGCATTCGGGGCCTGGGCGCCGAAGCCTCCCGCGCCATCGATCAGCAGGGCCGGCTACGCACCTTCGAACTGCGCCGGGAAGCCCGTGCCGGGGACGAGCTCGGGGAGCTCTCCCGCAACGTCTCCCAGATGCTGGCGCGCCTTAACCAGCACAACCAATTTCTGGAAAACATGCCCCGCACCCTGCGCCACGAGATCAACAACCCCCTAAATACGCTCTCCACGTCCCTACAGAACCTGGAGGACACGCAGCCCGAACTTGCCGACAGCAAGTACCTTGATGCGGCCCGGCGCGGGGTGCAGCGCATTGGGGCGATTGTGCAAAATCTTGCGGACGCGGCAAATCTGGAGGAATCACTAAAGGCCGAGGATCTGGAAGCGCTAGATCTTGAGGCCCTGGTAGAGAGCTACGTGCGAAACTCCGCAGCCCTCCAGGCGCCCCGGCGCCTCACCTTCCAGGGCCCGGGAAACGGGGTCACGGTAGAGGCCGCGGATTACCGCATAGAGCAGCTTCTCGACAAAATCATTGATAACGCCCTGGACTTTGCCCTACCGACTACGGCCATCGCCGTGGTCCTGCGCCGGGAGCGCAGCGATGCGGTGCTGACCATCCGCAATCAGGGGCCCCTGCTGTCCGAGGACACGCTGGCCAGCATGTTCGATTCCATGGTCACCCGCCGGGACGGTACGAACGACACTAAGCTCCATTTTGGGCTAGGCCTTTACGTGGCTCGGGTCATCGCCGCGCACCACGGCGGCAGCGCCCTGGCGCGAAACCTTCCCGACGGCTCCGGGGTGGAAATTGAAGTTCGTCTGCCCCTGGCCCGGCGCCTCCAAGGAAACGCCCGATGATTTTTTCCGATAAAAGAACGCAGCATCATGCTCTGGTCCTGGGCGCCGGCGGCGTAGGCCATGCCCTTGCCCGTGCCTTGGCCGCTCATCCCGGGGTGGCCTCGGTGACCGCAACGAATCGGGGCGCGGCCACGGAAAAGGACGGGATTCCCTACCAAAGCCTCGATCTCACCGATGACGATGCCATCGCCGCCTTCGGCGAGGCGCAGGTGAGCGGGGCCAAGGCTCCAAGTCTGATTTTCTATACCGCCGGGCTTCTGCACGGAGCAGGACTTACGCCGGAAAAGCGCCTTGCCGACGTGGAGAGCGCAGCCCTAGTTGCCAGCTATCGGATTAACGCCGTCGCGCCCCTCCTACTCGCTAAAGCCCTCTCCCCGGGCTTCCCCCGCCGGGGTCCAGCCCTGTGGGCGAGCCTATCGGCCCGGGTGGGAAGTATTGAGGATAACCGCCTCGGGGGCTGGTACAGCTATCGCGTGAGCAAGGCGGCCCACAACATGGGCCTTCGTACCCTGGCCATCGAGCTGCGCCGCAAACACCGGGACCTTCTCTGCGTAGCGCTCCATCCCGGCACCGTGGCCACGAAGCTTTCCGAGCCCTTCCGCCGCCCCGATCAGCCAAAGCTACTAACGCCGGAGGGCTCCGCCGCAGCCCTGCTGAAAACGGTGAGCGCCCTGACCCTTGAGGATCACGGCGGCTTCTTCGCCTACGATGGTCAGCCCATTCCCTGGTAGAACACTTCGGGATCTAGCGGAGGGCCAGTACCGCGTCGGCATTAAGGGACCCGGCCACGGTGAGCTTGCCTTGATCCTCAAGGTAAGCCACGGCCGCGAGCACGGAGCGGGTGGCCGCGGGATAGAGATTTGGGGACACGTCCGCATACATCTTCGGCACCATGGCCGACACCTGGGTCAGCCCCGACGCCAGCGCATCGAGAATCTGCTGGGCCCGGGCTTGGCGATGGGCAATAAAGGCCCGGACATGGGTTTTCGGATCTTCGATGGACGGCCCGTGGGTGGGCCAATAGCGGACGTCGTCGCGATCCAAGAGCTTTTCCAGGGAGGCCATGTAAGCTGCCATATCACCATCGGGAGGGGAAATTACGCTCGTGGACCAGCCCATGACGTGATCCCCGGAAAAGAGCGTTTTCTCTTCCCGCAGGGCAAAGACCATGTGGTTCGAGGTATGACCCGGGGTAAACACACACTCCACGGACCAGCCCTCGCCCTCAATGATCTGCCCATCTACTAGGCGGTGATCAGGGGCGAAGTCCCAGTCGGCCCCCTCCTCGCTTTCTCCCTGATCCCCGAGGCGCCCGGCGCCGTGGGGCCCAAAGGCGTAGGTAGGCGCCCCCGTTTCCGCCTTGAGCATGCGGGCCCCGGGGGAGTGATCGTGATGGCAATGGGTAATGAGGATGTGGCTCACGCGCTCCGCACCGAGGCCGTCCAGGAGTGCCTCGATATGCCGGGGATCGTCAGGACCCGGATCAATTACCGCTACCGAGCCTTCCCCCAGCACGTAGGTGCCCGTGCCGTGGAAGGTAAAGGCGCTCGGATTGTGGGCGATAATGCGCCGAATCCTTGGGCTTAGGCGCTCGAGCTTGCCGTACTCAAAGCTCATTTCACGCCGATAGGGAATGCTTACGCTCATAGCCAGTGGCCTTACTGCAGACGTTAAATTCAGGCCCCTAGGCCCCCCGCTCCTTCAGCCAGCGGTCGATATGATCGGCCGCTCCGTCCCGAGCCCCCGCGGGCTCGGTGAGGTAATGATCGCCGGGGATCATCACCAACGCTTTATCCTCGCTCCCGAGCGCACCATAGATGGCTTGGGCATCGCTTGGAAAGACCCCCGTATCCGCCGTGCTTTGCAGTACCAAGGCGGGAATGCGTAGCCGTGCCAGGTGCGGCGCCCCCTGACAATCGGAGGCCTCAAGGCTCCACATGGCCAGCCAGCTTCGAAGCGTGCAGGTGAGACCGACGTTGAAGGGGGTGAAATTGGCCCGGGAGGGGTCTCCCGCGTAGCACCGCTGCGCTGCGCGATCCGAGGGGTCAAGGGTGCTATCCCACATGCGGGGATCGGCCCAGGCCCGGTGGAACAGAAAGGCCTCATCCCGATAGCCCGCCGCTGCTAGCGTTTCTAGGCGGCTCCCAGCCCAGGCCGTAATGCGATGATTGCGCGCCTCCTGGGCAGCTCGGTAGCGGTCTA
>JADHNT010000067.1 GCA_016779385.1 Pseudomonadales bacterium | reverse complement strand
GAGGGCCGTGCCATCGGCAACGAATTCCGGATCCACGAAGCGCCCTTCGAGGGGCCAGATGCGCTCCTCGAGCCAGGGGCCCAGGGCCATGTCATCGGCAAAGCCCCGGAATAGGCTCATGGCGGCGTGGCCGTGGGCATTGATGAAGCCGGGAAGCAGGGCTTGCTTGGGCAAGGCCTGGCGCGTGGCCTGGGGCCAGCGTGCGGTGAGGGCCTCCCGGGGACCCACGGCGGCGATGCGATCGCCGGCGAGCGCTACCGCCCAGCCCTCTCGGCAAAAGGGCCCCTCATCGGTCATGGGCAGAACCCACTCGGGGCAGAGGACGGTGGTGACGGGGGTGGGGGTCCCTTCCGGGCCGGTCATGGCGTGTTTCCTTTTTCGGGGCGCCGAAGTATAGCCCAAAGTGCGGTTTCTTCGCCCGCCAGGACAAGCACTTAGACGTCTTTCCGGGGGCCGCTTGGGGGGCGCTTATGGTATGCTTCGCCCTGGCTTTGGGCCGCTCCCGGGAGGGGCCCGTGGGGTCTTCAAGAAATCCTAAGCGAGTATTGAATGTCAGAGCTTGGCAAGGAAGTTTTACCCGTCAATATCGAGGACGAGCTGCGCCAGTCCTACCTCGACTACGCCATGAGTGTCATTGTCGGTCGGGCCCTGCCCGATGTACGCGACGGGCTGAAACCGGTGCACCGCCGGGTGCTGTTCGCCATGAGCGAACTGAACAACACCTACAACCGCCCCTATATGAAATCGGCGCGGGTGGTCGGCGAGGTCATCGGTAAATATCATCCTCACGGGGATTCCGCGGTTTACGACACCATCGTGCGCATGGCCCAGGATTTCTCCATGCGTTACCTGCTCGTGGACGGGCAGGGCAACTTCGGCTCCGTGGACGGCGATCCTCCGGCGGCCATGCGCTACACGGAAGTGCGCATGTCGAAGATGGCCGAGCCGCTCCTCGCGGATCTCGATAAGGAAACGGTGGATTTTGTCGCCAACTACGACGAAACGCTCCACATGCCCTCCGTGCTGCCCACCCGGGTGCCCCATCTCCTAGTGAACGGCTCCTCCGGCATTGCCGTGGGCATGGCGACGAACATTCCGCCTCATAACCTGACGGAAGTGGTCAACGCCTGCATCGCGCTCATCGACGACGACAGCCTGTCCATCGACGATCTCATGAACATCGTCACGGGCCCGGATTTCCCCACGGCGGGCATCATCAATGGGCGCGCAGGTATCGTGCAGGCGTACAGGACCGGTCGCGGTCGTATCTATGTACGGGCCCGAGCGGAAGTGCTCGTGGATGAGAAGACGAACCGGGAAACGATCCTCATCACCGAGCTGCCCTACATGCTGAACAAGGCGCGGCTCATCGAGAAGATCGCCGAGCTGGTGAAGGAAAAGCGCATCGAGGGGATCAGCGAGCTCCGGGACGAGTCGGACAAGGACGGCCTTCGAGTGGTCATTGAGCTGCGCCGGGGTGAGTCCGGGGAAGTGGTGTTGAACAACCTCTACGCCCAAACCCAGCTGCAGTCGGTCTTCGGAATCAACTGCGTGGCCCTCGTCGACGGGCAGCCGAAGATCCTCAACCTTAAGGAAATGCTCGAGGCTTTCCTCCGTCACCGCCGGGAGGTCGTCACTCGCCGGACCATCTACCTCCTTCGCAAAGCGCGGGAGCGGGGCCATATCCTGGAAGGGCAGGCCGTGGCGCTCTCCAATATTGACGAGGTCATCGCACTGATTAAGGCGTCTCCCACGCCGGCCGAAGCGCGAGAGGCCCTTTGCGGCCGGGGCTGGGCCTCGGAGACCGTGGGGCGCCTCCTTTCCCGTACCGGCGCCGAAGCCTGCCGCCCCGATGACCTCGAGCCTCAATATGGGTTCCACGATGGCCAGTACTGGCTGTCGCCGCAGCAGGCCCAGGCCATTCTCGATCTCCGCCTGAACCGCCTCACGAGCATGGAGCAGGACAAGCTCATCGAGGAATACGAGGGGCTTCTGGAAGAGATCGCCGGCTACCTCGAGATTCTCCGGGATCGCGCCCGCCTCCTCGCCGTGATTCGGGAAGAGCTCGTGGCGATCCTCGAGCAGTATGGCGATGAGCGGCGCACGGAAATTCGCAGCAGCTTCGAAGACCTCACCTACGAAGACCTCATTGAAGAAGAGGACATGGTGGTGACAGTCTCGAACCGGGGCTATGCCAAGGCCCAGCCCCTCACCAGTTATGAGGCCCAGCGTCGGGGGGGTCGCGGAAAGGCCGCCACCTCCGTGAACGAAGAGGACTTCGTGGAGCACCTGCTGGTAGCGAATTCTCACGACACCATTTTGTGCTTCACCAATCGGGGCAAGGTCTACTGGCTGAAGGTGTACCAGTTCCCCCAGGGCTCCCGCACGTCCCGGGGCCGCCCGGTGGTGAATATTCTTCCCCTGGGGGAGAACGAGCGCATCACGACGCTCCTTCCCGTAAAGGAGAACGAGGATCAGGGCTTCATCTTCATGGCTACGGCCAATGGCACGGTGAAGAAGACGCCCATCGATCAGTTCTCTCGGCCCCGGTCCGTGGGCCTCATCGCCATCGACCTTGAGGACGACAACCATCTCGTCCGTGCGGTCTACACCGACGGTACGCGGGACGTCATGCTGCTGACCTCCTCGGGCAAGGCCGTGCGCTTCAAGGAGTCGGACGTGCGGGCCATGGGCCGGACGGCCCGGGGCGTGCGCGGGGCGAAGCTCGGCAGCGGTCATCGCATCATCGCCTGCATCGTCCCCGATCCGGGCACCATGATTCTTACGGCCAGCGCTCACGGTTATGGCAAGCGTTCCCAGGTTGAAGACTTCCCCCTCCGGGGCCGGGGCGGGCAGGGCGTCATCGCCATGCAAACCACCGAGCGCAACGGCGATATGGTGGGCGCCGTGCAGGTGGGTGAGGGCGACGAAATCATGCTGATTTCCAACCAGGGCACGCTGGTACGGACCCGGGTGGGGGAGATCTCCGTGCTCGGTCGCAATACGCAGGGGGTTCGCCTGATCAATCTTCGCGACGGCGAGCAGCTGGTGGGCCTTGAGCGCATCGTCGAAACGGAAGAGGACCCATCGGATAACCAAGAGGAATCTAACGAGTGAACCGCGCTTTTAACTTTTCCGCAGGCCCCGCAGCGCTGCCCACCGCTGTGCTTGAGCGAGCACAGCAAGAACTTCTGGATTTTCAGGGCACGGGCATGTCCATCATGGAAGTCAGTCACCGTGGATCTACCTTCCTGGCGATCGCCGAAGCGGCGGAGGCGCGGCTGCGTTCCCTCATGGGTATCTCGGACGAGTACGCCGTGCTCTTTCTTCAGGGCGGGGCCACCATGCAGTTCTCTGCCGTGCCGCTGAATCTTTCCGCCCCCGGGCAGACCGTGGCCTACGTGAATACCGGCGCCTGGTCTAAGAAAGCGATTAAGGAGGCGGGGCGCTACGCCAACGTCGTCGTTTCGGCGAGCAGCGAAGGGGAGAATTTCACCACAATCCCTGAACGCGCCAGCTGGAACGTGCCGTCCGATGCGGCTTACCTGCACGTGTGTGCCAACGAGACCATTGGCGGCGTGGAATTCCCGGCAGCCCCCGAGGCTGGGGGCGTGTCTCTTGTGGGGGATTTCTCCTCAACGATCCTGTCCCGGCCCATCGACGTGGATGCCTGGGACGTGATTTACGCCGGTGCCCAGAAGAACGTTGGCCCTGCGGGTTTGACGCTGGTGATCGTGAAGCGCGAGCTTCTTGATCGCGCCCGCAACGATATTCCCACGCTATTGGCGTGGAAGGGCTTCGCTGACGAAGACTCCATGCTTAATACGCCGCCGACCTTCTCCTGGTACCTCGCCGGGCTCGTGTTCGAGTGGATCGAACAGGAAGGGGGCCTTGAGGTCATGGCCGAGCGCAATGAGCGCAAGGCGAAGACCCTCTATGCAGCCATCGACGCCTCGGATTTCTATACCGCCCCGGTGGACGAGGCCTATCGATCTTGGATGAACGTGCCGTTCACCTTGCCCGAACCGAGCCTTGATAAGCCGTTCCTGGCTGGCGCCGAAGCCGCGGGGCTCATGAGCCTTAAAGGGCATCGTAGCGTGGGCGGCATGCGGGCCAGCCTCTACAACGCGGTGGGCCAGGACGCGGTGGATGCGCTCGTGTCGTACATGGCCGACTTTGAAGCGAGCCATGGCTAGGGACGAAGGCGGTCAGGAGGCGGACGCACTCGCGGCCCTTCGCGCGGAGATCGACCGCCTCGATGGCGAGCTCCTAGAGCGCTTCAACGCCCGAGCGCGGGCTGCGGAGGCCGTGGCCGACGTCAAACGCCGCTTTACCGAACCAGGCGCTGGGGATGCGCTCGCTTTTTACCGTCCCGAGCGCGAAGCGGTGGTGCTGGCGCGGCTTCGCGCGGCGAACCCCGGTCCCCTTTCGGACGATGTCATCGCGGGCCTTTTCCGGGAAGTGATGTCGGCTTGCCTGGCCTTGGAAGCGCCCCAGCGGGTGGCCTACCTGGGTCCGGAGGGAACCTTCACGGAGCAGGCGGCGGAGCGGCACTTCGGCGCCTTCGCGGATTTCCGCCCCGCGCCCTCCATCACAGAGGTGTTCCGCGCGGTGGAAGCGGGGCAAGCGGATTTCGGCGTCGTCCCCGTGGAGAACTCCACGGAAGGGGTTGTGAATCAGTCCCTCGACGCGCTGCTCGCCACGCCCCTGACCATTGTGGGCGAGCTTGAGCTGCCCATTCACCAGCACTTCTTGCTTCACCCTGAGGCCGCCCTCGAGGGGCTCACAGCGGTCTGGTCCCATCCCCAGTCTCTGGCCCAGTGCCGTGGTTGGCTCGATCGACACTGGCCCCAGCTCACCCGCGTGCCCGCGGCCAGCAATGGCGAAGCGGCGGCGCAGGTGGCGAAGAATCCGCAGCTCGCCGCCCTTGCTGGCGATCCCGCGCAGAAACGCTATGGCCTCCGAGCTGAAGCGCGCTGCGTGGAGGATGCCCCGGATAACTGCACCCGCTTCTTCGTGCTGGGCCGTCAAGCCGTGTCGCCCTCCGGGGATGATCGCACCTCGCTGGTGGTGACCATGAAGAACGAGCCTGGCGCCCTATTGCGCGTCCTCGAGCCCTTCGGTGCCGCCGGGGTGAATCTGCTTCGCGTGGAGTCCCGGCCGGCACGGCTGGGGCAATGGACCTACGCCTTTTTTGTCGATTTAGAAGGGCACCGTGAAGATGATGCGGTGAAGGGGGCCCTGGGCGCCCTTGTGGGGCTCGCTCTGGATTTGCGTGTGCTGGGCTCTTATCCACGGCCTCAGCGCTAGTCGCAACAACGATCAGTCCCATTCCACGGGTACCACAAGGACGGCACACAGCATGGCAGCACAGGCACTCGACGCCCTTTTTCAGCAAGCTCGCCCGGAAATTCGGGCCATGCATCCCTACGAGCCGGGGAAACCGGTGGAGGCCCTCGAGCGGGAGCTCGGCATTCGGGAAGCCATCAAGCTGGCCAGTAACGAGAACCCCCGCGGCCCCGGGGCGAGCGTGCGCGAGGCTCTCGCTCGCGCGGCCTCCGACCTATCCCGCTACCCCGACGGAAGTGCCCACGCCTTCCGGGAAAAGCTGGCGGCGCAGCAGGGGCTTCACCCGGACCAGATTCTCCTTGGCAATGGTTCGAATGACGTCCTCGAAATCATTGCTCGAGTGTTTCTGGCCCCGGGGACGAAGGGGGTGATCGATCAGTACGCCTTCGTGGTCTATCCCCTTGCCATTGCCGGAGCCGGCGGCACGGTCTGCGCCGTTCCTTCAAAGGATTATGGCCACGACCTGCCGGCCATGGCGGCTGCCGTGGACGACGCCACGCGCCTCCTGTTCATCGCCAATCCCAATAATCCGACGGGGACTGTCGCTACCCTCGCAGAGATTGAAAGCCTGCTGCAGGCCGTGCCGTCCAACGTGCTCGTGGTGGTGGACGAGGCCTACTGCGAATACCGGCATTCTTCGGCAGCGGGGACGGCCCTGTCCCTTCTATCCCGCTATCCGAATCTGGTGGTGACCCGGACCTTCTCAAAGATCTATGGCCTGGCAGCGCTCCGCCTCGGCTACGCCGTGGCGGCACCGCAGATCGTCGGTCTACTGAATCGCCTCCGCCAGCCCTTCAATGTCAACAGCCTGGCCATGGCTGCGGGGTTCGCGGCCCTCGATGATCACAATTACGTGGATGAAAGCCGTCGTCTCAATACGGAAGGGCTCCAGGCTTTGGAAGGGGCGATGACCGAACGGGCCATCCCCTTTATTCCAAGCGCAGGAAACTTTCTGACCATTGAAGTAGGCGCGGCGAAGGCCTACTACGACGCGCTGCTGCAGGAGGGGGTGATTGTGCGCCCCGTGGCGGGCTACGGCCTCACCCAGCACTTGCGGGTGAGCGTGGGCTTGCCGGAGGAGATGACCCGCTTCCTCGCAAGCTTCGATCGCGTTCGCGCGCAGCTGGCGGCCTAGGGTTTGCGGCGCGTTACTATCCTTGGCACGGGGCTTATTGGCGGCTCCATGGCCCAAGGGCTCCGGGCAGCGGGGGGGTGGACGCTGCATGGGGTGGATACGGCGGCGCCGGCCCGCGCAGCGGCGGAGGCCTTCGGCGTCTTTCACGCCCTCACCATGCCGGAAACCCTGGGCTCGGAGGATGTGATTGTCCTCGCTATGCCCACGGCGGCGGCCGCGGCGGTGCTACCGACCCTCGCGCCGGCGCTGGCGGCGGGGGCCACGGTAACGGACGTGGCCAGCGTAAAGGGGCCCCTCGCCGAGGCCCTGGGCGTGCTACCTCCGGCGCTTCGGCGCCAGGTGGTGCTGGGGCACCCCATCGCGGGGTCCGAGCGCAGCGGTATGGCGGCAAGCGATGGGGCCTTGTTTCAAGGGCGGCGCGTGGTGCTGACGCCGCAAGCGGACACGGCCCCGGAAGCGCTGGCTAAGGTCGAGCAAATCTGGAGCGCCCTGGGCGCCGAGATTGAAACCCTGACCGTAGAGGTGCACGACGCGGTGCTGGCCCGGACCAGCCATCTGCCTCACTTGCTGGCCTTTGCCCTGGTCGACGCCCTTGGCGCCGATCCCCATCGGGAGGCGATTTTTCGCCTCGTGGCCGGGGGCTTTCGGGATTTCACCCGCATTGCGGGCTCCGACCCCACCATGTGGTCCCAGATTTTCACCACCAATGGACCAGCGCTCCTGGAGGCTTTGGATCGTTTCGAGGCGACCCTAAGGACCTTCCGGGGGGCCATCGCGGCGGAAGATGGGGCGGCACTCCTCGAGGCCATTGCTCGAGCTCGCGCCACTCGCGATGCCGCCTTAATGGAAAGCTTTGGAGGCACCGATGACGCCCCTTGAGGCGCCGGTAATCACGGTTGATGGGCCCAGCGGCGCGGGGAAGGGCACGCTGTGCGAAGCGCTGGCGACTCGCCTTGGTTGGCATTTTCTCGATTCCGGCGCCCTATATCGGGTGCTGGCCCTGGATGGGCAGCAAGCCGGGGTGGCTCTAGATGACGCTCAAACGCTGGCGGTCCGCGCTCGGTCCTTGGCTTTGCGCTTTGCCCCCGGTGGTGGGATATGGCTTGGGGAACAGGATGTCTCCCTAGCCATTCGCACCGATGCCGCAGGGCAGGCGGCGTCCCAGGTGGCGGCCCTGCCGCCGGTGCGGGAAGCGCTCTTGGCGCGGCAGCGAGATTTTGCCCAGGCCCCGGGCCTTGTGGCCGATGGGCGGGATATGGGGACGGTGGTTTTCCCTGAGGCGCCGCTCAAGATCTTTCTCTCCGCCAGCGCCCCGGCTCGCGCCGAACGACGCTATAAGCAGTTGAAAGAAAAGGGCTTAGATGCTAACCTCCGCGCCCTTTTGGATAGTATCAAGGCCCGGGATGAGCGCGATCAAGCGCGTTCTACCTCCCCGCTGCGCCCGGCGGACGACGCGCTGGTGATTGATTCCACCGCGCTCGCCATCGACGACGTCTTCGGCGCCGTCTGGCGCGCCGCCCTTCAGCGGGGCCTCTGCGCCGAAGGCTAATTCCAAGGAAATGGGCCGGCTCTTGCCGGCGTGAGGGCCTAGCCCGCCGTGACCGATCCCAGCCGAGTCACGGGCTAGGCAAATTGAGCAGACAGCACCAGGCTGGAGGTGCTGAGGGCGCAAGCCCGACATAACGAGGTTCTTACCTAATGAGCGAAAGCTTCGCGGAACTATTTGAGGAAAGCCTAAAGGCGGTCGAGATGGAGCCCGGTGCCATTGTCACGGGGACCATTGTCGATATCGATGAAGATTGGGTGACGGTCCATGCTGGCCTGAAGTCCGAGGGCGTGATTCCCCGGTCCCAGTTCGTCGACGAGAAAGGAAACTTCGAACTGTCCATCGGCGACCAGGTTAAGGTGGCCATGGAAGCCGTGGACGATGGCTTTGGGGAAACCCGTCTGTCCCGGGAGAAGGCCCGTCGCGCCGAAGTGTGGATGGTGCTTGAAGAGGCCTTCGAAGGGGCTAAGAAGATTCCTGGCTTCCTCCAGGGCAAGGTTAAGGGCGGCTTCACCGTCGACATCGACGGCATCCGGGCTTTCCTTCCCGGCTCCCTGGTGGACATGCGCCCCGTGCGCGAGGTGGCCCACCTCGAGGGCAAGGAACTGGAATTTAAGGTCATCAAGCTCGACCAGCGTCGCAATAACGTCGTGGTGTCGCGCCGCGCCGTGCTCGAGGAAGAGAATTCCGTCGAGCGGGAAGCGCTGCTGACCTCCCTCGCCGAGGGCATGGACCTCAAGGGTATCGTCAAGAATCTCACGGATTACGGCGCCTTCGTGGATCTCGGCGGCGTCGACGGTCTGCTGCACATTACCGACATGGCGTGGCGCCGGATCAAGCACCCGAGCGAAATTGTCAATGTGGGCGACGAAATCCGCGTTCGCGTGCTCAAGTTCGACCGGGATCGTCAGCGCGTGTCCCTGGGCCTCAAGCAGCTTGGGGAAGATCCCTGGGTGGAGATCAAGGCTCGCTACCCGGAAAACCACATTGTGGAAGGAAAGGTCACCAACCTCACGGACTACGGCTGCTTCGTGGAAATCGAAGAGGGCGTGGAAGGCCTCGTGCACGTCTCCGAGATGGACTGGACCAACAAGAATATCCATCCCTCCAAGGTCGTGCAGGTGGGCGACGATGTGAAGGTCATGATCCTCGACATCGACGAAGATCGCCGCCGCATCTCCCTCGGCATCAAGCAGACCCAGATGAACCCCTGGGAGCAGTTCTCCGCCAGCTTTGGCAAGGGCGACAAAATCACCGGCACCATTAAGTCCATCACGGACTTCGGGATCTTCATTGGCCTCGACGGCGGTATCGATGGTCTTGTGCACCTCTCCGACATCTCCTGGAACGACACCGGCGAGCAAGCCGTGCGCGACTACCAGAAGGGCCAGGAAGTCACCACCGTGGTGCTCGCCATCGATCCCGAGCGGGAGCGCATCTCCCTGGGCGTCAAGCAGCTTGAAGATGATCCCTTCAACGACTACGTGGCCGTCAATGACCGCGGTTCCATCGTCACCGGTACGGTGGTGGAAGTCACGGAGAAGGAGGCCATCATCAAGCTCGCCGAGGAAGTGGAAGGGGTGCTTCGCGCCTCCGAGCTGTCCCAGGAGCGGGTGGAAGACGCCCGGACCGTCCTTACGGCCGGGGAAGAGGTTGAGGTGAAGATCACCGCCGTCGATCGGAAGAACCGCACCGTGAACCTGTCCGTGAAGGCGAAGGACATGGAAGACGAGCGGGAAGCCATGCGGGAGCACAAGGAGCGCGAGCCGGATAGCTCCGCGGCAACCACCATTGGCGATTTGATCCGCGAGAAGCTGGATCAGCAGGGCGGCTAAGGCCCGGCCACGGCGCCACGCGTCCGCCCGGGCGCGTGGCTTCGCCGTTGAGCGTCCCGGAAGCCTATGCTAGCTTCGCTAAGCTTCTGATTTTCGGAATGATGAGTGGGTACCGGGGTTCCCCGGTCCGCTGTTGGGGTGAGGGGCATGACCAAATCGGAATTGATCGAGCGCATCGTGGCGCGGCAAAGCCAGCTGTCCAGCAAAGACGTGGAGCTCGCCGTAAAAACCATGATCGAGCAGATGGCGCAAACCCTGGCTCAGGGCGAGCGGATCGAAATCCGGGGTTTTGGCAGCTTCTCCCTTCACTATCGCGCCCCTCGGGTAGGCCGTAACCCGAAGACCGGGGAAGCGGTGGGCCTGAGCGGTAAGCACGTGCCGCATTTCAAGCCCGGGAAGGAACTCCGGGATCGGGTGAACGCCAGCCTCCTCACGCACCCCGAGCCGGCAGCGGAAGCCTAATGCTTCGGGCCCTAGCGGTCCTCACCTATGGGGGCGTGGCCCTTCTTCTCTTACTGCTGGGCGTACTTCTGGGGATGGATAACTCGGAGGACGTCTCCCTGACGGTCTTGACCTGGGTCAGTCCTCCCGCGCCGCTCTTCTTTTGGCTTTGCTTATTCTTTTTGGCTGGCTTGCTCCTTGGCTATGCGGTGGCTGGTGTGGGAACCCTTCGTGCGCGCCTCGCCCTTCGTAAGCTCGCGCGCAGCCTTCCTGGCGATCGCGAACCGTCCTAACCACCAGAACCTTCTAAGCCTAGGCCTAGGTCCCTTTCCGTAGCGTCTTACCGCTGTCCTTGCTTATGTCGCACCTAGCCCGGCTTACCCATGGGAAATCCTAGCGATCCGCCCCCTGGGGCGTCTTTCGAGGATCAGGAGCACTCTTATGCATACAGCACACCTTGCGGGCCCCGCGCTCGCGCGAGCCCTACTAGTGGGCATGCTTGCCCTTCCCCTGGCCCTGTCTGCGCAGGCAGCTGAGCCAGCGCCCGTAGCGGCGGTGGAGAAGGTGGATATCAATACGGCGGATGAGGCAGCCTTGGCCGCCGCGCTGAAAGGCGTGGGCCTGCGCAAGGCCGCGGCCATTATCGAATACCGAGATCAACACGGGGGCTTTCGCACCATCGATGAACTCGCCAATGTTCGGGGTATTGGTCTTAATACCGTCGACCAAAACATTGAACGGCTTACCCTCAGCCAGCCCTAGCGTATTCACCCTAAAGGCAGCGTACTTAGCCGGGGCCTTTCGGGCCCCGGCATTTTACAACCTGTTAACAAGCGGTTTCTTTGACTTTTAATATCGGTAAGAAAGGCGCTGAAGCAATCGTCTTTCTTCTTCTTATTTTTTTTCTTATTTAAGAGTAGGGCCTAAAAAGTACGCTTTATTGAAATAATTAGTGGCGGGGTATTTGCAATTCACAAGTTTTGGAGTATAAATAAACCTATTCCAACCAAGTGGGGGTAGTTGCGTGACCAGCCTTGTCCAACTTCAAAAGAAGCAGGAAGAACTCGAGCGTTTACAGCGTGATATCGAGCGTATGAAGGCCAGCGAGGAAGTTCAGAAGGAAATGGCTTTTATTGAGGACTTGAATCAGCTTTTGGCTAAGTACAGTAAGACCCTTGCCGATCTGGCGCCCATGGTGCCTGCAAAGACCGGCGCCGCGGCACCGGCTTCGGGCCGCCGCCAGCGTAAACTCAAGGTTTATCTGAATCCCACCACGGGGGAAAAGATCGAAACCCGGGGCGGTAATCACAAGGTGCTCAAGGCCTGGAAAGCGGAGCACGGTAACGATGTCGTGGAAGGCTGGCTTCAATAAGCCCCTTTCTCTTTAAGGTCCCGTGGGGGCTTTATAAGAAACCCGGCTCCGCGCCGGGTTTTTTATGCGCGTTCAGAACCGTTTATCAAAATACAGTTACGGGTCGCCAAGCCCACTCAGGAGAAGAGGGCGGGGAGCCGCGCCCTAGGGTAGGCTAGAAGAGTTTTAAGAAACTCGGAAAGCGCTATGGCTCTGAAGTCCCTCACCCCCTACCACACCCTCGGGTCCCTCGCCTCCGTGCGCGATGTTCAATTAAATTACGTGCTCGAGGGGGATCCCCACAAGCCGCTGCTTGCGCTTATTCCCATGGCGCGCCACAACCTCACCATGTGGGAGCGGCTCATGCCCGATCTGCTCAGCCAGTTTCGCGTGCTGCGCTTTGATATTCGGGGCATGGGCCGTAGCACCGGGGGTGCGTCGGAGGACTATCGCTTCGAGCAGTACGCCGATGATCTGGCGGGGCTCTTGACGCACTGCGAGCTCGGCTCGGCGATCGTGGTGGGGGTGGCCTACGGCGCACGGACCGCCGCGGCCTTTGCCCTTCGTCATCCCGGGCGTCTAGCGGGTCTTGCGCTGTTTGATGTCTCCCTGACCCCGCCCGTGGATCAGAAGCGTCAAGGTGTGCTCGGGGAGGCAGCTCGAGCAGCGCTCGCGGCAGCGGGGCAGAGCCCGGAGCCGGCGGAGCGCTACTGGCGCTTCTACGAGGATCGCGACAGTGCCGATGCCATGCACCGAGCCCACGAGGGGGCGCCGGATCTCACCGAGCCCCTAGGGGCGGTGCAGGCACCTACGCTCATCGCCTGCGGGGCCTACGATGAGAACTTAAAGGAGGCGCAGCGCATTGCGGCCTGGGTGCCCCCGGCCCGTTTCCACCTCATGCCTATGACCGGGCACGGCTCCCCAGTGTACCGGCCCGCCTACGTGGCGGCCCTGTTGGCAGCGCACTTTGGGCGGCCCGCATAGGATCTTCCTTAGGCGCCTCTAGGGCAGGGGTAGCCATCGGGCCTAGTTCCACCAGGCCCGGTCGCTGTGGGACCGAAGGTCCAGCTCGAAGGTCCAGGTGGAGCGGGGCTGGCGGGCCAGCTGTAGGTAGGTTTCGGCCACGGCCTCGGGGCTGATCAGACCCCCGGCCTCCCCGCCCTTGGCCTCTCGAAGGGCCGCGAAGCGTTCCGGCCCGAGCATCTTTCCCAGCGTGTCTGGCGCATCCACGGCACCGTCCACCACCACGTGGGCCACATGAATGCCCTTGGCCGCATATTCGGCACTGAGGCTCTGGCAGAGCAGGCGCCGCGCGCCCATGGCTGCCGCGTGGGCATGCTGCCCCGGATTGCCTCGGAGCGCCGCTGTGGAGGCGGTGACCAAAAGATTGCCCTGCCCGCGGGCCGCCATGGCCGGCAGCACGGCGTGGGCCGTGCGATAAAGGGACAGGGTGGCCATGCGCCACACCCGCTCGAAGGTTTTAGGCGAAGTGTCCGTGAGGGCGCGATCGCCGATCTGGCCACCGAGATTAAAAAGCACCGTATCGATGGGGCCGACGGTGGCTTCCGTTTCCTCGATCACCGCCTCGAGATGCTCCGGCGCCGTCGCATCGAGAAGGCGCCCCTGGGCCCAGCCCCCAGCGTCTTGAATCTCCGCGACGGCGGCGTCGAGCCCCGCCTGGTCCGTGCGGCGGCACAGCACGGCGCGGTAGCCCTCAGCGGCGAAGCGTTTCCCGGTGGTGGCGCCGATGCCGGCGCCGGCGCCCAGGACCAGAATCACGGGCGGCTCTGCGTTAGAGTTCATGGCGTGCTCTCCTTGGCCAGTGCACCGCCGAATGGCGGCGCTGCAAGGGAGCTTACGGGTTTTCACGGGAGGATGGTGCTATGCCGCGGCTCAAGCAAGCAGGGCGGGAGATGGGGAATCCCTATGCGAATCAAATTTTCGATCTCCTTTTTGGAGACCGAGACCCCTTAACGGCGCCGGGCACGGCCACGGGCACGCCGGGAAACTGGTGGACCGTTTTTAACATCGTCCCCGACGCCTTCGCCCACACCACGGATGGCTTTCGCTTCTACCGGGATCCGAAGCGGGTCATTGATCCCAAGCTTCGGGAGCTCGGGCAGCTCCGGGCGGGCTATCTCGTGGGCTCGCAGTTTGTCTATTCCCAGCACTGCAAAGCTGCTCGGGAAGTCGGGCTGACGGAAGAACAGATCCAAGGGTGCCGGCACTGGTCCGTGGCCGACTGCTACAGCCCCGTGGAACGGGCTGCGCTGGCGTACACCGATGCGCTGGTGCTCGAGCGGGGCCGGGTGGACGACGGCGTTTTCGAAGCCCTCCAAGGGCATCTGTCCGACGAGGAAATCCTCGAATTCACCTACATTACCTGTACCT
>JADHNT010000066.1 GCA_016779385.1 Pseudomonadales bacterium | reverse complement strand
CGTGGACTCCCGGGACCACGTTTATGTGATCCACCGGCGCCAGTCCTTCAACGAGCGCACGGAAATTGGCGCCTTCACCGATCCCCCCACGGGGGAGTGCTGCATTCCGGCGCCGAACATTCTGGAGTTCAGCCCGGATGGCACGCTGGTGAACACCTTTGGGGGGCCGGCGGAGGCCTATGACTGGCCCGAGTCAAATCACGGCATCACCGTGGACCACAAGGACAACATCTGGATTGGGGGCAACGGCAGAAATGATGCCCACATCCTGAAATTCACCCGCCAGGGTAAGTTCCTGGCCCAATACGGCATGCCCGGGGCCCCGCTGGACAGCAACAGCACGGAATACTTCGGCCGGGTGGCGAAGATCACGGTGGACGCCGAGGACAATGAAGCCTACGTCGCCGACGGCTACACCCACCGGCGCGTCGCCGTGTTAGACGCCGACAGCGGCGCGGTGAAGCGCTACTGGGGCGCCTATGGCAATACCCCCTCCGACGAGAACATCGGGCGCTACAATCCCGAGGAACCGCCGGCCCAGCAGTTCCGGAATCCGGTGCATTGCGCTGAGCCCACCCGCGACGGGCTGGTCTACGTTTGTGACCGGGCGAACGATCGCATCCAGGTGTTCAAGAAGGACGGCACTTTTGTGAAGGAAAAGTTCATCGCTCCGAAGACCCTCGGCGATGGCTCGGTCTGGGATATCGCTTTCTCCCCAGATCCGGAGCAGACCTTCATCTACCTGGCCGACGGCAAGAATGAGCGGGTCTACGTCATGGATCGGCAAAGACTCGAGATCATCACCACCTTCGGGGATGGGGGTCGCCAGCCTGGCCAGTTCTTCGGCGTGCACAGCATCGCCGTGGACTCTAAGGGCAACATCTTCACCACGGAAACCTATGAGGGTAAGCGCGTGCAGCGCTTTGCCTATCAGGGTATGAAGCCCGTGGATCGCCGGGAGCAGGGCACGCCCTGGCCAGAGGCGGCGCGCTAGCCGCCATCCCCGGGGGCGACGGCCTGGGCCGTGGCCTCACGCATCGCTGCGCGGGCTGAGGCGCCCGCGTGGTTTTTTACCCCTTCCTTCGTTGACCCAATCAGGAAAAGCCCATGCGCCGCGCTGCCATTGTTACCCCTCTCCGTACCCCCGTGGGACGCTTCCTTGGCGGCCTGTCGGCCCTTCCGGCGGAGGTGCTGGGCGCCGAGATCATCAAAGCCGTGGTGGCCAAGAGCGGCGTGGATCCGGCCCGCATTGAAGACGTGGTCTTTGCTCAAAGCTATGCCAACTCCGAGGCACCCTGCATCGGTCGCTGGGCGGCCCTGGCCGCCGGCCTACCCCTAGAAGTGCCCGGGATCCAGCTGGATCGGCGCTGTGGCGGGGGCCTTCAGGCCATCGTGACTGCGGCCATGATGGTGCAAACCGGCGCCGCGGATTGTGTGCTCGCCGGGGGCGTGGAGTCCATGAGTAACATCGAGTACTACACCACGGCGCTCCGCGGCGGCGCCCGGGCCGGCAACGTGGCCCTTTACGATCGCCTAGAGCGGGGCCGGGAGCGCTCCCAGCCCGTGGAACGCTTTGGGGTGATCTCGGGAATGATCGAAACGGCGGAGAACGTCGCTACGGAGTGCGGGATCTCCCGCGAAGCCTCGGATGCCTACGCCGCCGATAGCCATGCCCGTGCCGCTGCGGCCTGGGCCCGGGGCGATTTCGACGCCGAGGTGGTGCCCGTTTCCGTCCCGCAGCGCAAAGGGGACCCGGTGGTGGTAGCCCAGGACGAAGGCTTCCGTCCCGATACGACGGTGGATTCGCTGGCTAAGCTTCGGCCCCTGATGAAGGACGGGGTCGTCACCGCGGGTAATGCGAGCCAGCAAAACGATGCGGCGGCAGCCTGCCTGGTGGTGGCGGAGGATCAGCTTGAGGCCCTGGGCCTGACCCCCATGGCGACCCTTGTGGGCTGGGCCCCGGCGGGGTGCCATCCCGCCACCATGGGCCTGGGCCCGGTGCCGGCGGTGGAGAAGCTCATGAAGCGCACGGGCCTGACCCTCGACGACATGGGGCTTATCGAACTCAACGAGGCCTTCGCCTGCCAGGTGCTGGGGGTAATGAAGGGCCTGGGGATTGAGAGCACGGAACGCTTGAATATTCAGGGCTCGGGGATTTCCCTGGGTCACCCCATTGGCGCGACGGGGGTCCGGATCATGACCACCATGCTTCACGCCATGGCCCGGCGCGGCGATCGCTATGGCTTGGAAACCATGTGCGTGGGCGGCGGACAGGGCATCGCCGCTATTTTTGAGGCGTGCTGAACCCCCTTCGGTCCTTGCCGGGAGCTAACGGACGATGAGCGAACCCATGCCCCCCCCTGATGATTCCCCGGAGGCCCGGGAGGCTGCCCTCGAGGCGGTGCGCACTCTGCTTCGCTGGGTGGGCGAGGACCCCACCCGGGAGGGGCTCCACGACACGCCCCGGCGCGTGGTCGATGCCTATCTCGAGTACTTCCGGGGCTACGCCGAGGATCCGGCCCGCTACCTGGAGAGAACCTTCGAGCAGGTGGGGGGCTACGACGAAATCGTGCTCCTCCGGGACATCCCCTTCGTTTCCCACTGCGAACACCATTTGGCGCCGATCCACGGCAAGGCCCACGTGGGCTACTTGCCCCGGGACCGGGTGGTGGGTATCAGCAAGCTTGCTCGGGTGGTGCACGCCTTTGCCCGGCGCCTGCAGGTGCAGGAGCGGCTGACCGCGGAGATCGCCGACTGCATCGCTACGGCCCTCGAGCCCCTGGGCGTGGGGGTCATCGTCGAAGCCACCCATGGCTGCATGACCTGCCGGGGCGTCGAAACGCCTGGGGTCATTATGACCACGAGCCGCATGATGGGAGTGTTCCGAGAGGACGAAAAATCCCGGCAGGAGTTCCTCCAGCTCGCGGGCTACTAGACCTCGCGCGGCGCGCGCCTAGTGAAAATCCCGGGCCCTTAGGGGAAGGTCCGCCAGCTGGGCGCTTTCGTCAAAGAAGGCGCCGCCCACAACGTGAATGACCTCCCCTTCCCGCTGGAGCACCCCCTTCACGTAAAGCAGGCTGGCGCCCAGCACCACGGCGCGGAAGCGCTCGAGCACCTGGGGCCAGACGATCACGTTGATGAAGCCCGTTTCATCCTCAAGGGTGAGGAAGAGCACCCCGGAGGCCGTGCCGGGGCGCTGGCGCCCGGTGACGATGCCCGCCAGGCGCAGGAAACGCCCGTTGCGCAGCGATCGTAGGTCTTCGGCCCGGGGGAGATTCTGGAAGCGGGGTCGGCTGCGCAGGAGCGCAAGGGGGTGGGGGCGCAGGGTGGTGCCCAGATTCTCATAGTCCGCCTGGAGTGACTCCGCCAGGCGGGGCGGGCGAAGGCTGACCTCGTCTCTGGGGTCTTCGTCCCCTAGGAGGGGCGTAGCGGGGAGTAGCGCTGCCCGAGCCCAGTGGCTTTGGTGCCGGTGGCCCGTAAGGGCCTGGAGCGCATCCCCCTGGGCCAGGCAACGGAGGCTCCCGGCGTCGAGCTGGGCCCGGCGTCGCAGTTCCGGGAGGCTTTTGAAGGGCCCGCCCGCTTCCCGTGCCTGGATAAGGCGCTCTGCCGAATTACGCTGTAAACCTTTGATTTGTCTGAGCCCCATGCGCAGCGCCGCCTGGGGAGAGGCGTAGTCGTAATGCCAAGGCCCTGGGCCTCGCTGGCCCGGTCCGGGGCTCTGGGGGCTCGGTTCTAGGGTGTAATCCCAGTGGCTGCACTGCACATCCACGGGGCGGATTTCGAGGCCATGGCGTCGCGCATCCTGGAGGAGCTGATCGGCGCTGTAGAAGCCCATGGGCAGGCTATTCAGTAGACCCGCATAGAAGGCCGCGGGCTCGTGGCGCTTAAGCCAGGCGGAGCAGTATACGAGCACGGCAAAGCTGGCGGCGTGGGATTCGGGGAAACCGTATTCGCCAAAGCCCTGAATCTGGGCGAAGAGCCGCTCCGCGAAGGCCTCATCGTGGCCTCGCTCCCGCATGCCCTGGAGCAGCTTGTCCCGGAAATGGCTCAGCCCCCCTTGCCGTTTCCAGGCGGCCATGGCCCGGCGCAGGGCATCGGCTTCGCCGCCGCTAAAGCCCGCGGCCACCATGGCCAGCTTAATCACCTGCTCCTGGAAGATGGGCACCCCAAGGGTACGCTCGAGCACCTCGCGCACCGCCGTATTGGGGTAGTGCACCGCTTCCAGGCCCTGGCGCCGGCGCAGGAAGGGGTGGACCATGTCCCCCTGGATGGGCCCGGGGCGCACGATGGCGACCTCTACCACTAGATCGTAAAAGCAGGCGGGCTTCAGCCGGGGCAGCATGGCGAGCTGGGCCCGGGACTCCACCTGGAAGACGCCCAGGGCATCGCCCCGCTGGAGCATGGCGTAGGTGTCTGGATCCTCCCGGGGGATATCGGCCAGGCTTCGGGGCCCCTCCCGCAGGGGCGCCAGAAGCTCGAGGCTGCGGCGCAGGGCGCTCAGCATGCCCAGGGCCAGCACATCGACCTTCAAGAGCCCCAGGGCCTCCAGATCGTCCTTATCCCACTGGATTACCGTGCGCTCGGTCATGCTCGCGTTTTCCACGGGAACCAGCTCGGCCAAGGGCCCCCGGGAGATCACAAAGCCCCCCACGTGCTGGGAGAGGTGGCGAGGCACCCCGAGGAGCTGGGTGACGAGGGCCTGGTAGCGCCGTAGCGCCGGCGCCGTGGGATCGGCGCCGCAGGCGCTGAAGAGCTCGGGAAGGCCCCGGCTTCGTTCCCAGCCCCGGGCCTGGCGGGCCAGCTTTTCGATGAAGGCGGCCTCAAAGCCCAGGGCCTTGCCCACGTCCCGAAGGGCGCTGCGCAGGCGATAGGCGATCACCGTGGCGGCGAGGGCGGCCCGGTCCCGGCCGTATTTCCGGTAGATGTACTGGATGACCTCTTCCCGGCGCTGATGCTCAAAATCCACATCAATATCCGGAGGCTCGTTGCGCTCTTTAGAGATAAAGCGCTCAAAAAGCAGCTGGCTTTGGGACGGGTCCACCTCCGTTATGGCGAGGCAATAGCACACGGCGGAATTGGCGGCGGAACCTCGGCCCTGGCACAGGATGCCTTTGCTGCGGGCGAAGGCCACGATGTCGTAGACGGTGAGAAAAAAGTACTCGTAGCCCAGGGCCTCGATGAGCGTGAGCTCGTGCTCAAGCTGCCGGGTTACGCTGTCGGGAATGCCGCTGGGCCAGCGCTCGGCGGCACCGGCGAAGGTGAGGCTTCGGAGGTGGCTGCTCGGCGTTTGCCCTGGGGGGACGAGCTCCTCGGGATATTCATAGCGCAGCTGGGCTAGGGAGAAGTGGCAGCGGTCGGCGATGCGCAGTGTTTCCGCCAGGAGCTCGGAGGGATAGCGACGCCGAAGGGTGGCCCAGGGCTGGAGGTGGCGTTCCCCGTTGCTATGCAGGGCCGAGCCGAGGCTGGCCACCGGGTGGCCCAGGCGAATGGCTGTGAGCACGTCGTGGAGGGGCTTATCCTCTGGCGTGACCAGGCGCACGTCCCCGGCGGCGGTAAGGGGGAGGGCGAGGGCTTGGCCGAGGGCGTAGGCCTCGTGATAACGCGCGAGGTCGTCCCCCTCGTCAAAGCACCCCAGGGCCAACCAGAGGCGCTCCGGGAAGGCCGTCTTCAAGGCCTCCCCCCAGGGCCGCTGCGTTTCCATGCTGCGTGTTGGATCGGGAAGCCAAAGGGCAAGGCTCTGGGCCGTGCGCTGGGCCGTGAGGTCCCGAAGGCTTAAGCGGTAGTGGCCCTTTTCGCAGCGCCGGCGGGCCTGCGTAATGAGGCTGCAAAGCGCCCCGTAGCTGGTCCGGTCCGGGGCCAGGAGTACGATCTTCGGCCCCTCCTCGAGGGTAAATTCGCTGCCCACGATGAGCTTTAGGCCCTCGGCCTGGCAGGCCTGGTGCATGCGCACGGCCCCGGCTACGGAGCACTCGTCGGTAACTGCTAGGGCCGCGTAGCCCAGGGCCTTGGCACGCTCTGCCAGTCGCTCCGGGTCCGCAGCGCTGCGCAGAAAGCTGAAGTGGGTTAGGCAGTGGAGCTCCGCGTAGCCAGCCATGGCGGTTCCTAGGCGAAGAGCCCGTGGAGGTACCAGGCCTCGCTGGCGCTATCCTGAAAGATCCATAGCCAGGCCCCCTGGGGGGCTTGAGCGACCCAGTAGTCCCGGGGTGAGCCGGGGCCTTCCGCCGTGTGATCCCACCAGCCGTAGCAGAGGCGCTCCGGCCCCTGATGTAGCTGCAGGGCCTCGCCCCGGTAGCGAGGCTCGGCCCTTGCGTTGGAAAGGCGCTGGGGGCGGGGAAGGAGCCAGAGGGGCCGGGGGCTGCGGCGCCAGCCAGCACCTTCTGAGGGCGGGGCCTCGAGGGCCTCTTCCCCGGGTCCCACTCTGCCCCCGGTCTGGCCTTTAGTGCCTCGGGGGCTAGGGGCAAAGCGAGGGCGAAGGGTGGTGGTGCTGCGCTCGGGCCGAGGATCATCCTGGGTGCGCAGCCCCGAGCAGCTGTCTTCCCCCAGCCGCGCAAAGAGGCGGCTTAGGAGCGTTTGCGGGCTTTCCTGGGTGCCGCGCTTAGCGCGCTGGAAGAGGTCTTCACCGGGGCCTTCGCAGGGGCTCAGGGCCGTGACGCGCAGGGTAAGGCGATCCACGGCGGGGAGAAGCTCCGCCCGGCTCAGCTGGAGCCAGGACAGCTCGTAGAAGGCTTCGGCGCTGCCCTGGGGCTCGGCGAGCACCACGCGGAGGTACTGGCTGCCGTGGTCCCGGTGCTGAAGGCGCCAGCTTAAGCGATCGGTGCGCAGCTGCCGATCCCGGAGCCACTGGGCGAGTTCGCCGCAGAGGCGCCGAAGGGGAAAGCGTAGGCCGCCCCGGTGCACCGCATCTTCCAGAAAGGGCTGGTCCCGGTAGAAGGCTCGGCGGGGCTTTAGGGCGGGACGGAGATCGGGTTTGGTGCCCCAGAATAGTTCTAGCCGATCCCGGGCCTCTGGGCCCAGGCGCGCCTGTAGCGCGGCCCGAGGGAGGGCGCGAAGCGCGCCGAGGTGGTGAAGGCCGAGGTCTTCCAGGAGCTTGGCCGTCACGCCCTTGGGAAAAAGGCTGGCTGTGGGTAGGCGTTCTAGGAGGGGCGCGGCTTGGGTGGCAACCCCTTGGCACCAGCGTGCCTTTGGGCTCAGCGCAGGATCTTCCGGGAGGGCCTGGCGAAGGGCTTCTAGGGAGAGCGCCTGGCCGGCTTCTGCCAGGGCCTGGGCGCTGAGGGGGGTGGGCCCAAGGCTTGCGCTGACGCTGTAGCCCTGGGCCTGAAGCCCGGCCACGGCGGCGGCCTGGATTCGATCTGCGCCTCCAAAAAGCTTAATACTATCAGAAATTTGCAGAACTAAACTCGAATAATTTGAAAGACTTACATCAGGGGTAAACACCGTGGCCCAATCTCCCAGAAGGCGCAACGTTTGCTGTTCTTCCCGGAGGGCGCGGGGCCGCACGTCAAGATCCTGGCAGATGCTGAGGGCCGTGCTGAGGGCCATCTGGGGCTTAAGGCCCCGGGCCTGGGCATGAGTATTGAGCTGGCATAGGCGCCCTTCCTCGCTAAGGGCTCGGGGCAGGGCGCCGCCCCCCTCGGGGTCGCTTTTGAGCCAGTGCTCAAGCCCCAGGCGCGGCAGATGAAGGCATAGCCAAAGGGTTTCCCGGGCCATAGGGCATGCGCAGGCAAGGACGCAGGGCTAGTGGCGAGCAGTCTGAGGGGGGCCGTCTCCCCTGGGGTGATGGGCTCGGGGCGTCGACCGGGGGGGCGCTTCGGGAGGGGCACCGGCGGCGTCCCGGAAGGGCCCCCGCGGGGCCCAAAGGCGCCGCGGTGTTTCTGCTGTGCCCTTGGAGGAAGGCTCGAGGGAGGCGGCCGTCAAGGGTTGGGCCGGGATTGCAACGCTCAAAGGCATAGGCCCACCGGAGGCTATCTCTGGCGACGGGCTCAGCTGCTGACTCAGGGGGTCGTTCAGGGCGAGCTCGAAGGGCTCGAGGGGCCAGCCCCCTCGGCGCTTTAGAACGTGTAGCTGCACCTCTTGTGCGTTTTCTCCAGCTTCCAGGCGCAGACGTAGCTCCGCCGGGGAGGCCTCCTGGGCCGCGGCTTCCGGACGGAACAGAAAGGCGAGGGTGCCCCCGCTGCGGGCGGCCAGCTGCAGGCGCCGCAGCACTTGGGGGGTCACGTGGCGCGGATCGAGCCAGCCCAGAAGAGCGCTGCAGGTACCGGACTTCAGCGCCTGTTCCATGGCCCACAGCTGTTCCTGTGGCGTTTTGGGGTGAATCAGGAGGAGCCGGTCGAGGCGGAGCCCCGCGGCTTCCAGCGCTGGCGCGGAGAGCAAGTGGGGCGGCGCCACCCAGGCGACCCACCGGTCCTCGTTGTGCGTGAGGGTTTTCAGGGTGGGGATGAGGGTGCGCAATTCACCGATGCCTTGCTGATCGCTTAAAAGCTCAATCAGCCCGTCCTGGGGCCAGCCGGCCTGCTCCAGGGCCCCATCGAGGGTGGCAAAGCCTGTGCTGAGCCCTGACCCGGAGAAACCCCGCTGCGCCGTGGCGCGCCACAGGTGCGGGTGTTGGAGGAGCTGGTCAAGGGACGCGTTCATAGTTGGGCCTCATCAATCATGGCTTGGAAGGAAATACTGTATAAATAACCAGTATCAGGTCAAGCCCTTTTTTCATCTCCCCATCCCCGGGCCTCAGGAGGGCTTGATCTCTGGGAAGAGGGGGCGTATTTCTGAAGCCGGGGATCGCTAAGCGAGCGCTAGGCCTGGGCCGGCGCGCTGACGATGTCATCGTCGATGGAGTGGAGAAACTATCACTATGAATACGGAAGTCAGTCGAAGAGCCTTTATGGCCACCCTGGCCGGGGCTGCGGCCGTGGCCACGGCCTTGCCGCAGCGTAGCTGGGCTGCGGCCCCGATGCTTTATGGGCCGAGCGCGAGCGTTGTGAAGCTCAACGCCAACGAGAACCCCTACGGCCCTTCGCCTAAGGCCCTAGAAGCCATTACGAAGTCCGCAGCGGAAGGCGGCGCCTACTACCCGGGGAAGATCAATCGCGCCCTGGCCGAGATGATCGCGGAGCGCCACGGCCTCACGGCGGATCACGTCGTGCTGACCTCCGGTTCCATGGAATGTTTGTTTGCCGCGGCCGCGGCCTTTACCAAGTACGGCCGCATCGTGGCACCGGGGCTCACCTTCGGGCCCCACCTCACCGTCGCCGAGCGCATGGGCGGAGAAGTGCTTCGGGTGCCCCTCACGGGGGAGATGGACCAGGACCTCGAGCGCATGGCTGCGGTCACGGACAGCATGACCAGCCTGGTCTACGTCTGTAATCCGAATAACCCCACGGGGCTGACGGTGGAAGGGGGGCGCATGCGCGCCTTCTGCGAAGCCGTAAGCGCTCGGGCGACGGTGATGGTGGATGAGGCCTACAACGAGCTCACGGATAACCCCGATGCGACGAGCATGGTGGATCTGGTCCGTCGCGGGGAGAACGTCATCATCACCCGGACCTTCTCCAAGCTTTATGGCTTGGCCGGGCTCCGCGTGGGCTATGCCCTGGCGCCGCCCCACCTGGCAGAAATGCTGAAGCGCAACGCCATGACCTCTCCGAGCGTGGTGGGGGCCGCTGCGGCCCTGGCCAGCTACAACGATGAGGCCTTCCTTGCCTACTCGAAGAGCAAGATCGTGGAAGGGCGGCAGATGGTGGAGGCGCTTTTTGATCGCCTTGAGATCCCCCACGTGCCGTCCCAGACCAACTTTGTCTACGCCGACATTGGCCGCGATGCCGATGCCTTCCAGGCGAAGATGCGCGCTGAGAACGTGTTGATTCGCGGCGTGTACGAGCCCTACAAAACTTGGTCCCGGGTCAGCATGGGCAAGCTCGAAGACCTAGAGCGCTTTGTGCAAACCTTTGAGCGCGTTTACACCCTCGGTTAGGGCGAGGCTTCGGCGTCTAAGCGGTCGTTGAACCGAGAGAGGGCGGCGCAGGCCGCCCTTTTTCTTTGTATGGGTTGGGGGCTTATAGGGGTTGGGGCGATGTTTGTACCTCGAGAGGATTGGGCAACATTGGCGCAGCGCTTCGCGGCGGAAGGGCGGCTTCGCTTGCCGGAGGCTCTGCCCGAGGCTCGGGCGAAGGCCTGGCATGGGCTGCTGGCGGCGTCCGAAAACCCAGACCTCCGGGCCGTGCTGGCGGCGGTGAATGCGTCGGAAACGCTCGCTCAGGTGCGGGCGCTGACGAGCTTTCAGGACATCACCCACGCTGATGGGCAGGCCACGCGCTATCGCGGCGGGCATTTTCTCACGCGCCATGCGATGGCATTCCTGGACAAGCCTGGCGCGTGGCCTATGTGCTTAGCCTGACGGAGCGCTGGCACCCGGACTGGGGTGGGCTTCTGCAGTTCTTTGAGGATAACGGCACCCCGCGAGACGCTTGGGTGCCGGGCTGAAACGTGCTTTTCCTCTTCGACATGCGTCACGTGCATCCCGTAGCCTACGTGGCGCCCTTTGCCGGAGCACCACGGCTGTCCGTAACCGGGTGGTTTAGGGCCGGGCCTCGCTAGGCCGGGCCTCGACCTTGAGCACCTGGGATTCCCCCCGCCCCCGGGGGTCGGACGCGGCCTGCCAACCGTCTCTGCCTCGCACGATCACCTGCACGTTGCCGAATTCCCAAAGATGTTTCTCCGTACGGTAGCCCAGCTCCGCCAGCTCTGCCTTCACGGCATCGCTTAAGGGGTTGGCCCAGGAGTGGGTAATCAGGTCGGGCGGTAAGAGCTGGTGGTGGAAGCGCGTTGCCGCCACGGCATCCTCCGGGGACATATCGAAGTCGAGGATGTTCACCATGACCTGGAATACCGAAGTGAAGATGGTACTTCCCCCCGGGGTGCCGATGACCATGGTGACCTTGCCGGCGTCGTCCAGGAGCAGGGTCGGGGTCATGGAGGACAGCATGCGCTTCCCCGGTTGGATTTCGTTGGCGGTGTTGCCGACAACACCGAAGATATTCGGAGTGCCCGCCTTGGCGCTGAAGTCGTCCATCTCATTGTTGAGGAGGAAGCCGGCCCCTTCCACGACCACGCCGCTGCCGAAGGACCAGTTGATGGTGTAGGTGTTCGATACGGCATTTCCCGCGGCATCGACGATGGAGAAGTGCGTGGTGTCCGCCGGTTCCATCGCTGACAGCGTGGCGCGGGTCTCCGCCGGTGGGGTGGCTGGCGCAAGCCCCGGGTGGACGCTGTCGAAGGCCGAGATGCGGTCTAGCTGAACTTCCGTCGCTCGCCGCTCGATGTAGTCGTCAGCGAGCAGCGCGGCGATGGGGATATCGACGAAGGCCGGATCTCCAAGGTACTCGGCCCGATCCGCGAATACGCGTTTTTCGAGCTCGGCAACGAGATGCACATACGGGGCGGAGTTATGGGCTAAGCCCTCAAAGTGTTCGGCCAGAAGGTCCTTCCCCCGCAGCAGCTGCAGGAGTGCGAAGCCGCCGGAGGAGGGGGGCGGCGCGGAGACCACTGTCTGGCCCCGCCAGGCTCCGCTAAGGGGCTCTCGCCAAACGGCTTCGTAGCTGGCGAGATCCTGGAAGGTGATGAGGCCGCCGCCCCGTTCCATCTCTGCCACCAGGAGCTCCGCCGTTTTGCCGAGATAAAAGCCGTCCCGACCATCGGTGGCGATGCGCTCTAGGGTATGGGCCAGCTCGGGTTGAAGCAGGCGGTGCCCGGCCTTGGCCGCGGGACCGAAGTAGGTGGAGAAGTTGGTTCGTCCCTCAAGGTTTTCGACCCCCTCGGCGATCTGATCGGCCAAGTGCTTGGGGACGAGAAAGCCGTCCCGGGCGAGGGCGATGGCGGGCTGGAGGAGTTCCGCCCAGGGTAGGGTGCCGTAGCGTTGATGGGCGGCCCACAGGCCTGCCACCGTGGACGGGATGCCGACGGAGCGTGGCCCTACGAGCGTGGAATCCGTTATGACCTCGCCATCTTCACCAAGGTACATGTCCCGATCGGCAAGGGCCGGGGCGGTCTCTCGGTAATCGAGAAACGCGCTCTCGCCGTCCATGTGCACAAGCATGAACCCGCCGCCGCCGATATTGCCGGCTTCCGGCAGCGTAACGGCGAGGGTAAAGGCTGCGGCAATGGCGGCATCTACCGCGTTGCCCCCCGCTTTTAGGATTTCCGCACTGACTCGGGCGGAATGGGTGTCGGGCATGGCGACGGCAGCTTGGGCGGTCCCAGCGCCGGTCCGTTCCACGGCGCTAGGCGCTTCCGGTGCTTCCGGCGCGCAGCCCATGAGCAGGGCTGCGGCCAGGATCATCGGCGCTAGCCGGTGTGTTCGCTTGAGCATAAGGAGCCCTTGTTCATGAAACAGGTTACACGCTGACGTCGGTTTAGCGTGGCGCTTCGAGCAGCGCATTTATCGCCTCGATATGCGCCGTGAGGGCCTCCAGGCGGGCTGCCGTACGCGCCACTTCCTGGGCCACCTGCTCGTACTCCTCCTCCTCGATGGCCTCCCGCACCGCCGGTAGCGTTTTCACCCCATAGCCCGTGTAGAACCCGGGGGCGTAGAGGAAATGGCGGAACCAGGGGCGCCGGGGCAGGCCCTCGGGATCGGTCAGGTGGGCCTCTGCTTGGGCCAGCATGCGGTCGACGGTGGCCCGCAGCGCTTCCGGTAGGGCCGTAGGGTCAGCGGTGAGCGCCCCGTAGCGCTTGGCGGCCTCTGCGAGCTGGGCGTGGGCATTTCGCAGGGGCGCAAAGTTGAAATAGGGCACTGGGCGCTGCGCTTCCGGCGGCGCAACAGCGCCTTCAGGGTCGAGGGCCAGGGCATAGCTGCCATCCTTCAGGCGCGCGGTCCGCTGCTGCTGCGCCGTGCGCTGCTTCTCCGTGGCGCCTTGAAGGTCGCTGAGGAAGCGATCTACCGCTGCGGCCACGCCTTCAAACTCGAAGGGAAGGAGGGGCGCCTGGGCGAGGCGAAGGGTGGCCCGACCGTTGAGCTCCGCGAGGGCCACGCCATAGCGGAGGCCAGGGTCCCGAAAACGCGTGTAGTGGGCGTAGGTGTCGTAAAGGGTGTGATAGCTGCCGCTCGGCCCTTCTCCCCCAAAGCTCGTATTTAAGGACGCGATGCCCAGGTGCTGGAGGAAGGGCGAGTAGTCCGAGCCCGAGCCCAGGGGCGCGATGGGCAGCTCCGGGGCCTGGGCCTCTTGCTGGTCGTCCTTGTCCCTGCTCAGCCGAAGCTTGGCCCGGAGCCGGTCCGTGACGGGCACCGCTAGGATCGGGTCAGCGGTGGCGTTGGCCACTTCGTTCATCAGGCGCTGGAGGCTATGGCTGCCCCCGAGGCCTACGAAGCCGCGGCTGTTGCCGTCCGTATTGAGATAGGCCACGAGGTGCTCCCGGAGCGCCTCAGCGTGATCCTCCACCCATTCCGTGGAGCCAATGAGGCCCTGCTCCTCCGCATCCCAGGCGGCGTACATGACCGTGCGATCTAGGCGGTATCCCTCGGCCGCTAGCGCTCCAAGGGCCTTGGCTTCCGCCAGCATGGCCACCAGCCCCGAGATCGGGTCCGCGGCGCCGTGGTTCCAGCCATCGTGGTGATTCCCTCGGAGGATCCACTGCTCCGGAAGGCGCGCGCCGGGGAGGCGCGCAATGACGTTATAGGCGGGTACGGTTTTGTAGTCGAAGTCGAGGGTCAGGCGGACCCGCGCAGGCCCCGGGCCAAGGTGATAGGCGAAGGGCAGCTGGCCGAACCAGCTTGTCGGGGCGACCTCGCCCCCAAGGGCCTTCAGGAGGGGCGTCGCATCGGCGTAGGACAGGGGGAGCACGGGAATGGGGGTGAGCGTTTCCACCTCCTCCAGGGGGAGGCGCGGCGTACCGTCCTTCGCGCCCGCATAGGGGGTCAGGATATCCCCCGGGCGCAGGGGGAGGTCCATGACCGAGCCGCGCTGCACCCCCGTTTCGTGCTTGAAGGGGCCTCGGGGGTAGGGATCCCCCTGCCCGTAGCCGTCGTCCGCCGGATCGGAATAGATCAGGGCGCCGATGGCGCCTTTTTCCGCAGCAAGCTTCGGCTTGATGCCGCGCCAGGAGCGACCGTATTTGGCCAGGACGATTTTGCCTTTAACGTCGATGCCGCGCCGAGCTAGGGCTTCGTAGTCTTCCTTTAAGCCGTAGTTAACGAAGACCAACTCCGCTTCCACGTCCCCCGCGGCGGAGAAGGCATGATAGGGCGGCAACAGCCCTTCCGGGGCCTGGGTGGAGGGATCTTCCGCGAGCGCCGCTTCCGCCAGCGCTGCCTCCCAGGCTTCCGGGGCCGTGAGGGCGACCCGGCGCACGGTGGGGAAGGGCACGCTTACGTCATAGCGCACGACCTCCGTTTCATAGCCCCAGCTTTCGAATTGTTCCTTCATCCACTGGACGTTCCGGGCTCCGGCGGCGGAGCCCACGTGATGAGGCTCGGCGGTGAGGATCTTCAGCCACTGATCCTGATCGCTC
>JADHNT010000065.1 GCA_016779385.1 Pseudomonadales bacterium | reverse complement strand
GGAGTTCCATGTCGGCGAACTTAACCCCCGGGCGTTCGTCCCGGTCGTCGAGGAGGACGTCGACGCCTGCGGCCCTAAGCTCGGCGTAGAGGGCGTCCGCCGCCTCCCGCACCGCTTCGCTCTTCCCATAGTTCACGGGGACGAGGGCCACCTGGAAGGGGGCGATGGCCTCGGGCCAGAGGATGCCGGCGTCGTCGTGGCACTGCTCAATCACCGCGCCCACGAGGCGGCTGACGCCCATGCCATAGCAGCCCATGGTGAGGGTGCACTGGGCGCCCCCCGCATCCTGAACCGTAGCGCCTAGGGCTGCCGCATACTTCGTGCCCAGCTGGAAGATGTGCCCCACCTCAATGCCCCGGCGCAGCTGCAGCACCCCCTGACCGTCAGGGCTGGGGTCGCCGGCTTCCACGTTGCGAAGATCCACCACCTGGCTGGCGTCGAGGGATACGTCCCGATCCCAGTTCACGCCCTGGTGATGCTGGTCCAGAGCGCCGGCGCCGCAAACGAAGTCCGCGAGGGCCGCGGCGCTGTGGTCCACAAAAAAGGGAATGGGGAGGCCTACAGGGCCGATAAAGCCCGGCACCAGGCCCGCGGCCTTAAGCGTGTCTTCCCCGGCTAGGCGGAAGGGGTCGGCGATGCCCGGAAGCTTCGCCGCCTTGATGGCGTTCAGGGTGTGATCGCCCCGAAGCATAAGGGCCACGGGGCCGTCCGTACCCTCGACCACGAGGGTCTTGAGGCACTGGGTAGCGTTCACGCCGAGCTGCGTCGTGAGGGCTTCGATGCTTCGCGCCTTCGGCGTGTCCACGGTGGCAAGGGGGGCCCGGGGAGCCGGGCGCGGCGGCGCCGGTGCCCGAGCCGGAGCCCGTTCGACGTTCGCCGCGTAGTCCGAGGTGTCACTGAAGGCGATGAGGTCTTCCCCGCTTTCCGCAAGCACGTGGAATTCATGGGACTTCGCCCCGCCGATGTTTCCCGTGTCCGCCAGGACGGGGCGGAAGTCGAGGCCCATGCGCTGAAGGATGCGGTGGTAGGCGGCGTGCATCTCCCCGTAGGTGATTTCTAAGCTCGCTTCGTCCAGATGGAAGGAGTAGGCATCCTTCATCACAAATTCCCGAGCCCGCATCACCCCAAAGCGGGGGCGGATCTCATCGCGGAATTTGGTTTGAATTTGATACAGATTCAGGGGCAGCTGCTTGTAGCTACGCAGCTCCCGGCGCACGAGGTCCGTGATGACCTCTTCGTGGGTCGGGCCGAAGCAGAAGGGGCGCTGATGCCGGTCTTCCATGCGCAGAAGCTCGGCGCCGTAGTGCCCCCAGCGACCGCTTTCCTCCCACAGCTCCGCGGGTTGGACCGCGGGCATGAGCACCTCCCGGGCACCACTTTGGTCCATCTCCTCCCGAATTAGCGTTTCGATTTTTCTCAGTACGCGAAGGCCCACGGGCAGCCAGGTATAGATGCCGGCGGCGACGCGGCGAATGAGGCCAGCGCGAAGCATGAGGCGGTGGGAGACGATTTCCGCATCCGCGGGCACCTCTTTGAGCGTGCTCAAAAGCAGGGAGGTCGTTTTCATTCGATGGGCCCAGAGCGTTAGGGAAGGGGCAAGATTCTACGCAGGGGGCGAAGGCGGCGGAAGGGATGGGGCGAAGGGAAGGGGATGAAGGCTGCGCCCGCTTGGCGGGCGCAGCCAGAGGGCTGGCGTCTTACTGAGCCATGTCCTTGAGCTTCTTCAGGGGCGTGATCCGCACCCGAACGGAAGCGGGCTTGGCAGCGACGTCCATGGTCTCACCGGGCTTAAAGGGATTGGGCACCCCTTTCTTGGCCCGTTGTGCCGGCTTCTTCACGGTTTTGATTTTCAGCAGGCCGGGGAGGGCAAATTCGCCCACGGCGCGCTTCTTAAGGTGGCGCTCGATGATGACTTCGAGCTCGGTCATGACCGACGCAACATCTTTCCGAGCCAGGCCGGTGGCCCCCACGATCTCGTTAAGCATCGTAGCCTTCGACATTTTCTCGGAAACGGCCGTCACCTTCCGGACCGGTGCCTTAGCCGCGGGGGCCTTGGCCGGAGCCTTAGCCGCGGGGGCCTTGGCCGGAGCTGCCTTCCTGGCAGCAGGCTTAGCGGCAGCTTTCGCCGCTGGCTTCTTGGTCGCCGTTACCCGCGCAGCGGGTTTTTTGGCAGCAGGTGCTTTCTTGGCGGGTGCTTTTCCACCAGTGGTTTTGGTCGCAGCCATGCAACTATCCCTCAGCTATTGAATGCCCAACGGCCCCGTGCCGATGGCTTTCGACAGCGCGATCTCCCTAACCCCTTAATAGTGAGCCGCTGCCTGCGTTTTTATAGCCATTAAGTTTTGACGTAGCAAGGATTTAGACGCGTTTTAGGCGGTTTTTAAGGGGTTTTTCGCAGTTTTTGGCTTTTTTGGACGAAAACGCCCGCTTTTTGACGGGCTAGGACTTGATAAATTGGGAAAATCTGCCCATATAGCGCGGCGCAGATTCGTGTCCCTGGGGGGCAGGAATCGGCCGAGCGGCGGGCATGGGGCCCGCCCTCGGGAAACTGTTGGGAGCTTCATCACGATGCCCATCTACGAATATCAGTGCGATGCCTGCGAGGGCATCTTCGAGGCCCTACGGAAGCTTAGTGATCCGCCCCTCACCCAGTGCCGACTATGCCAAGCGGAGGGCCAGGTGCGTAAGAACGTCACTGCCCCGGCTTTCCGTCTGAAGGGATCGGGGTGGTACGAGACTGATTTCAAGAAGGGCGGCAAGCGCAACCTGGCCGGCAGCGACAGCAGTAGCAGTGGCGGCGGCAGTGGCAGCGGCAGTGGCAGCGACAGCAGTAGCAGTGGCGGCGGCAGTGGCGGCGGCAGTGGCGGCGGCAGTGGCAGCGGCGCTTCCGGCGGCACCAAGAGTGACGCGCCCAAAGCCAGCAGCAGCGGGGACAGCTAGGGCCTCGGGTCGCCCAGGTGCTACACTGGAGCCGTCGCTAAAAGACGTTGTGCGCCCCCTCGCGCCGCGCCCCCCCCGGGCATCGGTCAGGGCCACGCCGCAGCGCTCATCGGAAAGGACATACATGCGTAGTCACTATTGCGGGGCGCTGCGGGCGGCGCACGAGGGGGAAACGGTCACGCTCTGTGGTTGGGTGCAGCGGCGCCGGGATCACGGCGGCGTGATCTTCCTTGATGTCCGGGATCGCACCGGCCTCGTCCAGGTGGTCTTTGATCCGGACACGGAAGATAGCTTTGCCCTGGCTGATCGCATGCGTAGCGAGTATGTGATTCAGCTCACGGGCCGGGTGCGGATGCGTCCCGAGGGGACGCGGAACCCTGAGATGCCAACGGGCGACGTCGAGGTGCTGGGCAAAACCCTGACGCTTCTGAACAGTTCGGCGACCCCGCCCTTTGTGCTCGACGAATATTCCGATGCGGGGGAAGACGTCCGGCTGCGCTATCGCTACCTCGATCTCCGCCGCCCGGAAATGCAGGCGCGCCTTGCCCTGCGATCAAAGATCAGCCGGGTCATCCGCAACACCCTAGAAGAGGCCGGCTGCATCGACGTGGAAACCCCGATCCTCACCCGGGCTACCCCGGAGGGCGCCCGGGATTACCTGGTGCCGAGCCGCACCCACCCCGGGGAATTTTTCGCGTTGCCACAGTCGCCCCAGCTCTTTAAGCAGCTGCTGATGATTTCTGGGCTTGATCGTTACTACCAGATTGCCAAATGCTTCCGGGACGAAGATCTCCGCGCCGATCGCCAGCCCGAATTCACCCAGGTGGATATCGAGCTGTCCTTCGCCGATGAAGAAACGGTGATGGCCCTTGGGGAGACGCTGGTGAAGCGCCTTTTTGAGGACGTGCTGGGGGAAAGCCTCCCGGCCTTCCCGCGCATGACCTGGGAAGAGGCCATGCGGCGCTATGGCTCGGACAAGCCCGACCTGCGCAACCCCCTGGAACTGGTGGACGTCGCCGATCTCATGGCCGAGGTGGACTTCAAGGTGTTCTCCGGCCCGGCGAAGGATCCCGGCGGTCGCGTGGCGGCGCTTCGGGCGCCCGGGGGCGCGGCCCTGTCCCGAAAGGTCATCGACGATTACACCCGCTTTGTGGGCATTTACGGCGCCAAGGGCCTGGCCTATATCAAGGTGAATTCGCTTGCTGACGGTCTCGAGGGGCTCCAATCCCCCATCATCAAATTCCTGCCGGAAGCGGTGGTGCGGGCGGTGCTGGAACGCGTGGGCGCGGAAGACGGCGATCTGGTCTTCTTCGGCGCTGATCAAACCCGGGTGGTGAACGAATCCCTCGGCGCCCTGCGTCTTAAGCTAGGCCAGGATTTAAACTTGGTGGATGAAGCCGCCTGGGCACCCCTTTGGGTGGTGGCCTTCCCCATGTTCGAAAAGGATCGCAGCGGCGCCTTTACGCCCTTGCATCACCCCTTCACGGCCCCGGAGGGCTCCCCCGATAGCCTGAAGGCCGATCCCGGCGCCGCGCTGTCCCGGGCCTACGATTTGGTGCTTAACGGCTACGAGCTCGGGGGCGGCAGCATTCGTATCCACGACCTCGCCATGCAGCGAGCCGTGCTGGAAATTTTGGGGCTGGACGAGGCTGAGGCCCAGGCGCGCTTTGGCTTCTTCCTCGATGCTCTGGCCTATGGAGCGCCGCCCCACGGAGGCATCGCCTTCGGCCTCGATCGCATCGTCATGCTGATGTCGGGCACTAGCGCCATTCGGGACGTCATCGCTTTCCCGAAAACCCAAACAGCGGCATGCCTCATGACCGCGGCCCCTAGCACGGTGGATTTGGCCCAGCTCCAGGAGCTTTCCCTGCGCTCCACCGCGGGGCCTCGGGAGGCCGAAGGGCAACCGACACCCCCTTCCGTCGACAACGCCTAGGCAGGAGAAAAAAGGCCATGGCAGGACATAGCAAATGGGCGAACATCAAGCATAAAAAAGCGGCCCAGGACGCTAAGCGAGGCAAGCTTTGGACCAAGCTGATCCGGGAAATCACCGTGGCTGCGCGGGTCGGCGGCGGTGGCGATCCAGCAGATAACCCCCGGCTCCGAGCGGCCATGGACAAGGGCTTTGGCGCCAATATGCCGAAGGACACCATCGAGCGGGCCATCGCCCGGGGAATCGGAGCGAGCGACGGCGATCAGGTCGAGGAGCTCACCTACGAGGGTTACGGCCCCGGAGGCGTGGCGATCCTGGTGGAGGCCATGACCGACAACCGAAACCGTACCGTCGCGGAAGTTCGCCATGCGTTCACGAAGCACGGCGGTAATCTTGGCACGGATGGCTCCGTGGCCTACCTCTTTAAGAAGCTTGGCATGATCAGCTTTGCGCCGGGCGCGGAAGAGGACCAGCTTCTGGAGTGCGCTCTGGAGGCCGGAGCCGAGGACGTGCGCAGTAATGAGGACGGCTCCTTTGACGTGATTACGGCTCCGGAGCACTTTGGCGCTGTGATGGATGCGCTGACGGCGGCGGCGCTTGAGCCCGCGAACGCGGAGGTGGCCATGATTCCGGACACCTACAGCGAGCTTGATGAGGAGACGTCCCTCACCGTCATGAAGATCATCGATCAGCTCGAGGATCTCGACGATGTGCAAAACGTTTATACCAACGCCAGCTTCGACGACGCGGCCTACGGCTAGGCGGCGCTCGCCATGATTCGCATCCTCGGGGTTGATCCCGGTTCGCGAATCACGGGCTATGGCGTCATCACGGTGGAGGGGAACCACCACCGCTACGTGGCCAGCGGCTGCATTCGGGCGGGCGCAGGCCCCCTTTCGGAACGGTTGGGCCGAATTCATGCGGGGCTCCGGGAGCTTATCGAAACGCACCGCCCCGATGAGGTTGCCGTCGAGAAGGTCTTTGTCTATCGCAGCGCGGAATCGGCCCTAAAGCTGGGCCATGCCCGGGGTGCGGTGATGCTCACGGCGGTGATGGCGGGGCTGCCCCTAGCCGAATATGCGGCGCCCAAGGTGAAGCAGGCCGTGACCGGTTCGGGCCGGGCCGATAAGGCTCAGGTGGCGCAGATGGTCACGACCCTGCTCGCGCTCAGCGCCACCCCGCAGGCCGACGCCGCGGACGCCCTGGCCCTTGCTCTGTGCCATGCTCATAGTCGGAGTCTCCTTGCCGGGACCGATGCCGTGGGCTTTCGTCGAAGCCGCCTTCGCTAGGAGCTCCCCATGATTGGCAGACTCCGAGGCCTGGTCCTCGAAAAGCGCCCCCCCCAACTTCTGTTGGACGTGGGTGGGGTGGGCTACGAGTTGGAAGCGCCCTTGTCGGCGTTCTTTGACCTGCCTGGGGCCGATACGCCGGTCTCCCTCTTTACCCACCTCGTGGTGCGGGAAGACGCGCAGCTTTTATACGGCTTTCGAAGCCGCCCAGAGCGCGAGCTCTTCCGAGCCCTCATTCGCGTCAATGGTGTGGGCCCGAAGCTGGCCCTGGCCTTGCTCTCGGGCATTGACGCCCCGGAGCTGGTGCGCTGCATCCAGGAGGGGGATGTCACCTCCCTCACGCGCCTGCCCGGGGTCGGGAAGAAAACCGCCGAGCGCCTCATCATCGAGATGCGGGACCGGATTGCGGAGGCCTTTGGGGAAGCTCTGCCGCCGGAGCTTGCCCGGCCCACAGCGGCGGCTGCGCCGGCCCCGGAGGCGAATCTTCGGGATGAAGCGGAGGGGGCGCTCATTGCCCTCGGCTATAAGCCCGCGGAAGCCAGCCGCGCCGTGGCAGCGGTCACGGAGGATGTGCCCCTCGAGGAGCTTATTCGCTTAGCCCTGAAGGGCATGGTGAGCCGCTAGCCGTGCGCTATGATCGCCCTTTCAACGAGCGAGGGGCCGGGGATCGTTCATGATTGAGCAAGATCGCATCATCACCGCCGATGCGGCCCCGCAGGAGCAGGCCTTCGATCGCGCCCTGCGCCCCGTGCGCTTGGCCGAGTACGTGGGCCAGCCTGCGGTTAAGGAGCAGCTCGAGATCTTTATTTCTGCGGCGAAGGGGCGGGGTGAACCCCTCGACCACACGCTGATCTTTGGTCCGCCGGGGCTGGGGAAAACCACCCTGGCCCATATCATCGCCCAGGAAATGCAGGTCTCCCTGAAATCCACCTCAGGCCCCGTGCTGGAAAAGGCCGGGGATTTGGCGGCGTTGCTAACGAACCTTGAGCCCGGGGATGTGCTCTTTGTCGATGAAATTCATCGCTTGTCTCCCGTGGTGGAGGAAATCCTCTATCCCGCTATGGAGGACTACCAGCTCGACATCATGATCGGGGAGGGGCCCGCGGCCCGCTCCATCAAGCTCGATTTGCCTCAGTTCACTCTTGTCGGCGCGACCACCCGGGCCGGGCTCCTGACCTCGCCGCTCCGGGATCGCTTCGGCATCGTCCAGCGCCTCGAGTTCTATAGCGTTGAGGACCTCACGCAGATCGTGCTCCGCTCCGGTCGCAAGCTCTCCATGACCATGAATGAGGCGGGCGCTCGGGAGGTGGCCCAGCGGGCCCGGGGTACGCCTCGGATCGCCAACCGCTTGCTGCGCCGGGTGCGGGATTTCGCCGAGGTCCGGGCCGAGGGGAAGGTGGATCAGGCCATCGCCGATCACGCCCTGAATTTGCTGAAGGTCGATGAGCATGGTTTCGATGTGATGGACCGGCGTCTTTTGCTGATGCTGATGGATAAGTTTGACGGGGGGCCGGTGGGCGTCGATAGCCTTGCTGCTGCGATCAGCGAAGAGCGGGACACCATCGAGGATGTGATTGAGCCCTACCTCATTCAGCAGGGCTTCCTCCTACGGACGCCCCGCGGGCGCATGGCGACGCGCCATGCCTACCTTCATTTTGGCCTGACGCCCCCGGAACGGGTGGCGCAGCAGGCGCTGTCGTTAGATGAGGGGGCCAAGCCCCCGGCCCCGGAGGGCTCGCATGACTGAATCCCTTTCCATCTGGACCCTCATGAGCGAAGCCACGCTCCTCGTTCAGGGGGTGATGCTGATCCTAGTGCTGGCGTCCCTGGTCTCCTGGGTCATGATTGTGCAGCGCTTTCAGCTGATCGCGGCAGCTCGCCGAGAGCTCGACGCTTTTGAAGAAGACTTTTGGTCCGGTACGGATCTTCGGGAGATTTACCGCGAGGTCACGGAGCGGGAGGATGGCGCCGTCGCCCCTGGCGCGGAACAGATCTTTGTCGCCGGGTTCCGGGAGTTCTCCCGACTTGGCGGGGCCTCCGCCGATCCGGACGACGTGCTGCAGGGCGTGCAACGGGCCATGCGCGTGGCCCTAAGCCGGGAGGAGGAGCGCCTCGCCCAGAATCTGCCTTTTCTGGCCACGGTCGGCTCCACCAGCCCTTACGTCGGCCTGTTCGGTACGGTCTGGGGGATCATGAACTCCTTTCGCCAGCTGGCCACGGTGAATCAGGCTTCCCTCGCGACGGTGGCGCCCGGGATTTCCGAGGCTCTCATCGCAACGGCCATGGGTCTTTTCGCCGCTATTCCTGCGGTAGTGGCCTACAACCGCTTCTCCACGGCGGTGGATGGACTCATGGGCCGCTACGACACCTTTGCCGATGAGTTCGCCAGCATCCTTTACCGTTCGCTGCTCAGCGGGCGCCGCGGAGCGGGAGCCAGCTAGTGCGCCACGATCGGCCACGGCGTCGCCCCGTCAGCGAGATCAACGTCGTTCCCTACATCGACGTTATGCTGGTGCTGCTGGTGATTTTTATGGCCACCGCGCCTCTGCTCATGCAAGGCGTGGAAGTCGCCTTGCCCGCAGCGGATAACGCACCCCTGAAGAAGGCCGAGGAATCGGACCCCCTTGTGGTGACCATCGATGCCCAAGGCCAGCTTTGGCTGAACCTCGGCATGCCCGCGGCGGGGGAGGGGCGAGGGCGCGGGGCCACCCGCGTATCCCTGGGGAATCTGGCGGATCAGGCCACGAAGATTTTGAACACTCGCCCCACTATCCCCGTGTTCGTGCGCGGGGACGCTGCGGTGACCTATGGCGCTGTCATTGAGGTCATGAGTGTCCTGCAAAAGGCGGGGGTCCGGGGCGTGGGCCTGGTCACCGAACCGCCGGAGCTTGGCTCCGCCGGCGGGCGCTAATGGCGGAGCTTCGTGCCTATCTTTGGCCCCTGGCCTGGGCCCTGCTGTTCCATGCCGTGGCCCTGGTGCTGTTTTCCGCCAATTGGTCCTCCCCGCCGGCGCTCCGGCAAAGCAGCACGACCGAGCCCATGAGGGCTGAGCTATTGACCCTGGTGGCGCCGGCGCCAAAGCCCGCACCCAAGCCGAAGGCCAAGCCGCGACCCGCCCCTAAGGCGAAGTCCAAACCAAAGGCCCAGAAAAAGGCGGCGCCCGCGCCCCTGGCGGAGGCCCCGGTGCCCGCCCGGCCCGAGAAGGCGGCCCCGGAGCGCAATGCGCCCCCGATGGTGCCTGAGCCAGAGAAGCCTAGCCTTCAGGAGTTACTGGGCACGGACTTCGAGGACGCGCTGGCGGCGGAAGCGGGGGCGGCTTCTGAGGGCGAGGCGCGCCCCGAAGCCCTCGGCAGCTACGAGGCCGACCTCATGGCGCGCATTGTTTCTCAGTGGTCTCGGCCCCCGAGTGCGCGCAATGGCATGAGCTGCGATTTGCGCCTGGCCTTGGTTCCCACGGGGGAGCTGGTGAGTGTTACCTTGGTACGGTCGAGCGGGAATGCGGCGTTTGATCGTTCCGCGGAGCTGGCCGTGCGCCGCGCCGCGCCCTTCCAGGTGCCGGAAGATCCGGCGGTGTTTGATGCCTATTTTCGCTCCGTAACCGTAACCTTCTCTCCCAACGATTTGAGGTACTGATGGTGCTGGCCTTTTCGGGACGACATCCCCTCTCCCTACTCCTTCTCTGGATCGCCCTGGCGCTGGCCGCCTCGGCCCGAGGGGAGCTGGCTATTGAAATCACCCAGGGCGTGGACGCACCCGTGCCCGTGGCGGTGGTGCCCTTTGCCTGGCAGGGGCGGGGCCGGCCCCCGGAGGATTTAGGCAAGATTATCCGCTTCGACCTCGCCCGGAGCGGGCAGTTCGCCATGACGGCTCCGGAGGACATGCTGAGCCTCCCGAGCCGTCCGGAGGAGCTCTATGTGCGGGACTGGCGGGTGCAGGGCATTGCTTACGTCCTGCTCGGATCGGTCCGTCCCACGGAGTCCGGGCTGGAGGCGCGCTATGCGCTCTTTGATGTGTTCGCCGAGCGCCTGCTGTTTGAGGAAACCCTCGAGGCGCGAGCGGGGCAACTCCGAGCTCTGGCCCATCGCATTAGCGATCGGGCCTATGAGCAGCTCACCGGCATCCCCGGCGCCTTCTCTACCCGCCTGTTGTACGTAGTCGCACAAAACATCGCTACGGAAGCGGAGACCTTTCGCCTAGAAATGGCCGATGCGGACGGTGCTAACGCGCAAACGCTGCTGAAATCTCGGGAGCCCATTTTGTCCGCCAGTTGGTCCCCTGACGGTCAGACGGTGGTGTATGTATCCTTCGAAACGGGGAAGCCCGCGATCTACCTTCAGGAGATCGCTACCGGGCGCCGGGAGAAGCTGACAGATTTCGAAGGGCTGAACGGTTCTCCGGTTTTTTCCCCTGATGGCATGGAGTTAGCGCTGGTGCTGTCGGCCGGGGGGAACCCGGATATCTTCGTACTCAACCTTGAGACTCGCAAATTGCGCCAGCTCACCCGCCATTTTGCGATTGATACGGAGCCCAGTTGGACCGCTGATGGCGAGGCGGTGATCTTTACCTCGAATCGGGGGGGCGGGCCCCAGATCTACAAGATGAACGTCCGCTCCCGGGCCATTGAGCGGCTCACCTTCGTGGGGGATTACAACGCTCGGGCCCGCGTGCTTGCCGATGGTCGTTATTTGATCTTTGTTCATCGCCAGGACGGGATCTTTCATATTGCTACCCAGGACCTCGAGCGGGGCACGGTGCAGATCCTGACGGAAACAAGCCTTGACGAGTCCCCGAGCGTGGCGCCCAATGGTTCAATGGCGATATACGCGACCCGGAGCAACGGGCGCGGTATACTTGCCGTGGTTTCGATTGATGGCAGAGTAAAGTATCGTCTACCGTCAACGGAGGGGGATGTGCGCGAACCGGCCTGGTCCCCGTTTCTGTAAGCAATATTCCTTTGCCCGGACAACACCTTAGGAGCCCGTCATGAATCGTATGTCCTTGCGGACCCTTCTCCTCAGCCTCCTCGCGGCCCTGGTGCTAGCGGGTTGTCAAAGCACGGGGGACGCGGAAGTGGCCCCGGAACCGGAGGTGCAGGAAGCGACGGCGGAAGCCGCGCCCGCTGCTCCGCCTATGGTGACCCCGGCGCCGCGCCCGGTGACTAACGAGGAAGGGTTCCCCCTAGATGCTTCGGGGCGGCCCATTGGCTACGTGTTCTACTTCGAATTTGACCGCACGGAGCTTAAGCCTCGGGCGCGCGCGCTGCTTGCTGAGCACGCCGAGTATCTGAAGGAGAACGGCAGCGTTCGCATCACCATCCAGGGCCATGCCGACGAGCGCGGCACCCGGGAATACAACCTCGCCCTCGGGGAGCGCCGGGCTTCGGCGGTCCGGGACTATCTCCAGTCCATGGGCGTGGCCAGCAGCCAGCTCCGCATCGTGAGCTACGGGGAAGAGCGCCCCGTGGATCCTCGCTCCACCGAGTCTGCCTGGTCGAAAAATCGCCGTGTGGAGCTCGCGTACTAAGCGATGAACACCCTTCTGCGCGCCGCCCTCGGCGGCGCTCTTCTCTTCGCTTCCCTGAGCCACGCCGCCGTGGCTCCGGTGGAAGACGCCACCCCTAGCCTTAGCCGTCCCGCTTCGAAAGCCCCCAGGCCTGCGGTCGTGGATGGTGTGCCCTATCAGGCGCCAGAGCTGATCCTCGATGCCCCCGCGGAGCCGGCCGCGGCCTCCCCAGGGGTGGTCTTTGAGCAGCTGCAGGCGCTTCAGACCGAAGTGATGATGCTCCGCGGGCTGGTTGAAACTCAGGCGAAGGCGCTGGAGCGTCTTGAGTCAGCCCAACGCGATCGTTACCTCGATTTAGACCGTCGCGTTGCCCGCCTCTCCGGGCTAGCCCCGGCCACGTCAGCGGCGCCCTCGGCCCCGGTGGCGGAAACGCCGAGCCTGGCGACCCCGGTGGCGGGGAACGAGCGGGAGGCCTACGAGGCTGCCTTTGCGCTGACCCGAGATAAGCGCTTCGCTGAAGCCATCCCCGCCTTTAAGGCCTTCATCGAGGCCTACCCCGCGGGGGCCTACATTCCCAACGCTTGGTACTGGCTTGGGGAACTTCACCTAGCCCTTTCAAATCCAGACTTGGAAGCCTCTCGCCAGGCCTTCGTGCAGGTAGTTTCCCTGTGGCCCGAGCATCCTAAGGTTCCCGATGCGCTCTACAAGCTTGGCGTGGTCTACGATCAGCTCGGCGTTGCGAGCGACGCTACGCGCTATTTCCAGCGCGTGCTCGCGGAGCACCCTGATAGCGCTGCGGCGCGCTTAACGCAAAGCTACCTCGACCGCCGCGGCGCCTAAGCGTGCAGGCGAAGGCGTCCTCCACGCTCCGGATCACGGAGATTTTCCATTCCCTCCAGGGGGAAGCGCGTACCGCTGGCTGCCCCACGGTGTTCGTACGCCTCACAGGCTGCCCTCTGCGCTGCGGTTACTGCGATACCGCTTACGCCTTCTCCGGCGGAGAAAGCCGGACCCTTGATGCCATTCTTGAAGAAGTCGCCCAGTACGCCCCGCGCTTTATCACCGTAACCGGCGGTGAGCCCTTAGCTCAGCCAGGCTGCGCGGCGCTTCTGACGGCGCTTTGCGATTTGCCTACGGCGCCAGAGGTCTCCCTGGAGACGAGCGGCGCCCTGCCCATCACGGGGCTTGATGCACGGGTGAGCGTGGTGCTGGACCTGAAAACCCCGGGCTCCGGCGAAGTGAGTCGAAATCTTTGGGAGAACATCCCCGAACTCAAGCTCGCCGATCAGGTGAAGTTCGTGCTGTGCGATCGTGCAGATTACGAGTGGGCTCGGCTGAAATTAGAGACCCTGGCCCTCGCTGAGCGGGTGGGCGAAGTGCTTTTCTCTCCGAGCACCGGCGTGCTGACCCCGGAAACGCTCGCTGGGTGGATCCTCGAAGATCGCCTACCGGTGCGCATGCAGCTTCAGCTGCACAAGATCATTTGGGGCGATCGCCCCGGCGTTTAGGAGACGATCATGGCGATGGAACGGGAGCGGAGCGGCCCCCTAGCGCCCGGTGAGGGTCGCCCTGCGGTGGTTCTGCTCTCCGGGGGGCTCGATTCGGCGACGGTGCTGGCGGCAGCAAAAAGCGCAGGCTATGCCTGTCACGCCATCGCCTTCGACTATGGCCAGAAACATCGCGCAGAGCTGTTCGCAGCGGCTCGGGTCGCCGAGGCCCAGGGTGCGGAAAGCTTTCGGATCATACGCCTCGATGCGGGGGCCTTTTCCGGGTCGGCGCTCACCGACGACGACCTCGCCGTGCCCGAAAGCCCTACGGAAGGCATTCCCATTACCTATGTGCCGGCGCGCAACACCATCTTTCTAGCCCATGCTCTGGGCATGGCCGAGGCCCTCGGGGCCACGGACCTTGCCCTGGGGGTAAACGCCGTCGATTATTCCGGCTATCCCGATTGCCGGCCCGCTTTCATCGATGCCTTTGAGGCGCTCGCGAACCTGGCGACGAAGGTGGGGGTGGAGTCGGGGGCCTTTAGAGTCCATGCGCCCCTGCTCATGCTGACGAAGGCGGAGATCATTCGCTGGGGGATGGACCTTGGCGTCCCTTATCACCTCACGGTGTCGTGCTACCAAGCCACGGAGGCCGGGCTGGCTTGCGGTCGCTGTGATAGCTGTCGCCTGCGTCGGGAAGGCTTTGCGGTGGCGGGGGTCGCAGACCCCACGCCCTACCGCTAGGTACCATTGTCATCGGGGCCGAGATGTCTATAATGCGCCCCTCGCCGCGTAGCGTCGCGCGGTAGATCGCTCCGGGCCGTTAGCTCAGCGGTAGAGCAGGTGGCTTTTAACCACTTGGTCGATGGTTCGAATCCATCACGGCCCACCATTTTCCCCTCCTGCGTTGTCCGCTTCCGTCCGTAAACAGCTGTATTTCAAAAGACTTTTCGCTATCGTTTGTCCTGGGTCGTCCTACTAAGTCCTCCTTTATCCGCCGCAGATGGGGGTATGAGAGGGGGTATCTCATGGGTGGGGCAGTTAGATACCCCCAGCATGGGCTAAGGATATGGCGCAGAAGGAAAAGCTGACGGTCGCAGCAGTTAAGTCGGCAGTTGCTCGAGCAGCTCCCTACAAACTCGCCGATGGCGGTGGGCTCTATCTGCTCGTGAATCCTAAAGGCTCCAAGTACTGGCGATACAAATACCGCTACGGCGGGATCGAAAAAGTTCTCGCCTTCGGCGTCTTTCCGGAGGTTGGGCTTCAGGAGGCGCGTAAGCGTCATCAGGAGGCCCGTGCTCAGCTTCGGGAGGGCTCCGACCCCTCTCAGATCCGTCGGGTTCAGAAAGCTGCCGCCGTG
>JADHNT010000064.1 GCA_016779385.1 Pseudomonadales bacterium | reverse complement strand
CCATGGATCACAGCACCATGGATCACAGCACCATGGATCACAGCACCATGGATCACAGCACCATGGATCACAGCACCATGGATCACAGCACCATGGATCACAGCACCATGGATCACAGCACCATGGATCTCGGGGAGGCCTCGCCATGATCCGTGCCCTCCTCGCGCTCGCTCTTAGGGAGCGCGCCGCCACACTGCTGCTGGCGCTGCTGCTGGCGGCTGCGGGTGCCATCAGCCTCCGCCAGCTGCCGATGGATGCGCTACCGGATCTCTCCGAGGTGCAGGTCATCGTGAAAGCTCAGTTTCCCGGGCAGAGCCCGCAGGATGTAGAGGACCAGCTCACCTATCCCTTGAGCGCGGCCCTACTTGCGGTCCCCGGAGTAAAAGATGTGCGCGCCTTTTCCTTCTATGGCGACGCCTTTCTTTATGCCCTATTTGAAGAAAGCACCGATCCCTACTGGGCTCGCTCTCGCGTAGGGGAGGTACTTGCGGAAACGCAAAGCCGCCTTCCCCCAAGCGCGACCGCAAGCCTTGGCCCCGACGCCAGCGCCCTCGGCTGGGTATTGGCTTACGCCCTGGTGGATGAGACGGGGCAACAGGACCTTCCCGCTCTTCGCCGCTTTCAAGAGGAATTCCTTCGCTACGAACTACAAAGCCTCCCTGGCGTTGCCGACGTCGCGGTAGTGGGGGGCTATGAGGACGTCATGGAGGTGGTGGCGGATCCGGAGCGTCTCGCCACCCAGAATCTCTCCCTGGAACAACTGGTGAGCGCCGTACGCAGCGCCAGCTTTGAGCAGGGCGCTTCGCTTATGGAGCTTGGGGAACGGGAGTTCCTGATTCGAGCCGATGGACGCCTGGATGATCTGGAGGCGCTTTCCGCCCTGCCCCTTCGGGTGACCCAAGCGCAGGGCGAAGTGCGCGTGAGGGACGTGGCCCGGGTTCAGCGCGGCGTGGCTGCCCGTCGCGGAATCGCGGAGCTCAACGGGGAAGGGGAGGTCGTCGGCGCCTTCGTTATCATGCGCCACGGCGCGGACGTCCTGGCCACCATTGATGCAGTGAAGGCGCGTTTAAAGGCGCTCGAGGCAAGCTTGCCGGCAGGCGCGGAGATCCGCCTGACCTACGATCGCTCTGCCCTCATAGAGCGCTCTGTCGCTACGCTCTGGGAGCTCCTGGGCAAGGAACTGCTCATTGTCACCCTGGTGCTTGCCTTCTTCCTGCGCCGCCTGCGCCCCCTTGGGGTCACGCTGGTAAGCCTACCCCTTGGCTTTCTGGCGACGTTCTTGTTGCTTCGTGCTCAAGGGATCACGCTCAACGTCATGGCCCTCGGCGGACTCGCCGTCGCCATCGGTGCCATGGTCGATGCCGCGATAGTGCTCATTGACCGCACTCAGCAGCGCTTAGATGCCCTGGGGCCGCGCGCCGATGCGCCGGCACGGTGGAACGCCGTGCGCGAGACAGCCTTTGACCTGGGTCCGACGCTGTTCACCTCCATGGCGATCATTACCCTCTCCTTCCTGCCGATCTTTGCCCTCGAAGGGCAGGAGGGTCGGCTCTTCGGCCCCCTAGCGATCACCAAGACCTGGGCCATGGCGGCATCGGCAGTGCTGTGCGTAACCGTTCTCCCCATTCTCGTTGGGCTTTTTCTCCGGCCTCGGACCACGCCCACCAGTGTCAAAGCGCTAAGCACGCCCTCGCCCCTCCGCCCTTCCGGGCTTCTTGCCTCGGGTCTTCGAAACCCCCGAAACACGCTTGCGGCGGGCCTTCTACTCTCCCTTAGTGCGCTGTATCCGGCCCTGGAGATGGAAAGCGAATTCCTTCCCCCGTTCAATGAGGGGGATCTTTTGTACATGCCAACCATTGATCCAGGCCTGTCGCCGGGAGCAGCGGCCAGCGTGCTGCAGCAAACAGACCGGCTACTGAAGGCCGTACCGGAAGTCGCTCAAGTTTTTGGTAAAGCTGGCCGAGCGAACACCGCCACCGATCCCGCCCCCCTCGGCATGTTCGAAACGGTGATTCAGTTGAAACCTGAGGCGGAGTGGGGGCCGGGGCGCGACCGGGCCGCCATCGAAAGGGATCTGCAGCAGCAGGTCACCATGGCCGGGCTATCAAATGCCTGGACCCAACCAATCCGCGCCCGCATCGACATGCTCTCCACGGGCATGCAATCACCCCTGGGGTTAAAGTTCTCGGGCCCGGACCTCGCGATCCTGGCCGATCTGTCCCAGGCGGCTGCCGCTCGCCTCGCGCCCATCGCCGGGCCCGCCGCGGTTTATGCAGAACGCAGCGTTGCCGGTCGCTACCTCACCCTTGACCTCAAGGACGATGCGGCGGCTCGCTACGGTGTCACGAGCCAGGGCATCACCACCGTACTGGCGGAAACGCTAGGGGGGCGAACCCTGGGCACGGTGATCGATGGACGACGGCGTACCAGCCTTCGTGTTCGCTTGAACGAACACTATCGAAGCAGCCCTGAGGCCCTGGCGGCCCTTCCCCTAACCCTGCCTAGGGGGCAGAGGGTTCGGCTGGACGCGATTATGGATTTACGCCTGGAAAGTGGCCCCGCCATGATCAAAAGCGAAAATGCCCTTCCCCAGAGCTGGGTGTTCATCAATCCCGGCGCTATGGCCACCAGCGCCTTCAAGACCGAAGCGGAGGACCGCCTTCGCAGCCTCGAAATTCCGCCAGGCTACAGCTGGCGCTGGAGCGGTCGCTATGCGGAGTGGGACCGGGCTAAGGCGCGGCTTCTGCAGCTTGGCGGCCTGACGGTGATGCTCATTGCCCTGCTGCTTTGGCTCCAAAGCCATCGAATCGAGACGGTGGTTCTCACGCTAGTCACCCTGGCCCCGGCCTGCTCCGGCGCCCTATGGCTGAGCTGGGCCCTGGGGCACAAGTGGTCCGTTGCCCTCGTGGTGGGTCTGCTGGCGCTTGCAGGCCTCGCTGCGGAGATGGCGCTCCTACTCCTCTCCGCCCTGCATCGCCATACCCGAGCGGAAACCGAAGCCCACGCGATCCTTCGCCAGGCCTTTGAAGCCGCCCTAGAGCGGCGCCGCGCGGTGCTCATGACCTCCAGTTCCACTGCCTTGGCGCTAGCACCCATCCTGGTAAGCGACGGCGCCGGCGCAGACTTGCTTCAACGCATCGCCGCACCCATGCTCGGTGGGCTGGTGACCACGGTGGCTGCGGTGCTGCTGTTGCTCCCGGCTCTTTGGATGATGGGACGAAATCGCGCTGGGAGGACAGCCCCATGACCACACGCTTTGAGCGGCAGCGCCAGGTCCGGCGCTGGCACCGGCGCATCGCCCTCCTCTGCGCCGCTCAACTCCTTGCCTGGACCCTCAGCGGGGTGTTCTTTGCTTTCGTCGATATCGAAGGGGTCCGCGGCAGCCACCACCGAAAGGCCCCGCAAGCAGACCTTCTACCGCATATCACCTTCCCAGCCCTCTCAGAACCGACGTCCAGCCTAAAGGTGCTCTGGCGCCTCCCAGGGGAGGCCATTGTGAGCGTGGAAACGGAAACGGGCGCACAATGGTATAGCGGCGACGGCGAGGCCCTCGCGCCCCTGACCGCCTCTGAGGCCTTGGTACTGGGGACTCTCGGGACGGACCTTGCGCCTAATCAGGCAGAGTGGATCGAAACCGCCGAAGCTGGCGCGGAGTACCGGGGGGCGCCCCTCCCCCTTTGGCGCGTTTACCACGACGACGACCCCAGCACCGTGGCCTACCTCCACAGCAAAAGCGGTCAGGTACTGGCGATTCGTAATACGGCCTGGCGTTGGTGGGATTTCCTTTGGTCCCTACACATTATGGATTACGACACTCGCGATGAAATCGGCACCTGGCTCCTTAGAGTTTTTTCCATGCTGGCGGTGGCGACAGCTGTCGCCGGCCTTAGCCTTTTCTTCCTTAGTCCCCAGCGCTGGCGTTAGCCTCCCTTGGGCCTCTCCCCATGCCTTAGGCACCAAGCCCTAAGGTCCATGGCTGGCGCGGATAGGCGCAAGGGTAGCTGGCACAGAACCCTTAGGCAGCTCCTATAAAACGATTAGAAAGAGGCCCCAACCAAGACGATCAACCGTCAACGGGTCCTCGCTGGGCGCCCCCACGATTTTCATCCCTAGCCCGTTTGATGAAACACCGGCCAGCGGCCCGCGATTGCGCCGTCCGTCACCGGGAGCAGATCGCCAAACTGAAGCATGACCGCCTCGCTTTGGGTGGGGCGGAGGAACATGTAGTCGTCGACCTCTAGGTCGATGTCCGCCGAAGCGGAGATGGGGGTTTGGTTCGTGCTCTGGTAGATCGGCTCCCCCACGACGGCGGGGGACGCCATCTTCGCCTTCCAATAGCCGCCGTAAAGGTAGTAAATCTGCGCCATAGACGCCGGCGCCTCCGCCATAAAGGGGTTCTGCTTATAGCGCTTCAGAATTGGAGCCGCGATGAACAAGGCCGGTTGGTGATCAGACAAGTGGTAGGTATCGAAATCCGTAGGCATGACCACCCCGGAGCCCGCTGAAAGATCGTTAAAGGTGCGGTCCTTCTCGTAGATCTTTAGCGTGTGACTGCCCGCCCCGTTCAAGGTGAGCTTTTCGGGATCGAGCCCAGCCGCCCGGAGCCGCGCCACAAAACCGGCGTAGCGTTCGAGCACCTTGCGCACCTCTGGATGCTTAAGATCAGCCTCCATACCCGTGAGGTGCGGCTCATAGCCCATGAGGCCGCTCACGCTCAGGTGCTCGGGATCAGCCGCCACCACAGCCAGGGCCGCGCTTAGGGCTTTCGGTTCGGCAAAGCCGCCACGGTGAAGGCCCACGTCAATTTCAAAGTTCAGCCGCATCTTCACCCCAAGGGTGCGGGCCAGCGCCTGGTACTGTAGGAGGCGTTCCGGGGAATCGATGAGCCACTGCACCTGGGTGGCGGGATCAAAGCATCCCGGGCCTAGGGCGTCATAGAAGGTGCGCGCCGCGGCCGCGGGGATGGGCTTGCCCAGTAGGACATCGGACTCGGGAAAGGCCTCGGCCATAGCGTTCAGAAACGGCTGATGGAAGACCATCAAGGCCTCGGTTTTCGCGCGCCGGCGTACCGCTTCCAGGAGGGGCACGGACGGCAGGGACTTCACCACGATGCGATATTGCTTATAAGCGCCCACGGAGGCCGTCAGGCGATCGATGTTGTGGTTCATGCGCGCCGTGTCGATAAGCATGACCGGACGCCCCGGTCCCTCGCGCTTGAGCATCGCGTTGAGCCTCGAGAAGTACGCATCGTGGGCCGTGGGCGCGGCCTGCGCCGCCGGCGTCCAAAGCAGACGTCCAGCCGCTGCCGTCGCTGCCAGGCGCGCGGACGCGCTCAGAAAGGATCGTCGATTCATGCGAGCGTCTCCCCTGCCCTAGCCCAAAAACACCTTTCGCAAATGCGCGTTGAGCATCCGCCCCTTCGGGTCGAGAGCTTCTCGAATCTCCTGGAATTCCTTAAAGCGGGGATAGAGCTTGGCCAACGCCTTCGCCCCCAGGGAGTGCACCTTGCCCCAGTGGGGACGGCCCCCGTACTTCCAGAAAATGGGTTCGATTAAGTCAAAGTAGGGGCGGTAGTCTTCCGACGCCATGCGATGGATAGAAATTGCCGCATGGTCCTCGTGCCCCGAACTCATGCTCAGGAGCGTGTCGTCCCGCTTTACGTAGCGATACTCCAAGGGGAAGACCACATCCACTTCCTTCGCCTTAATCGTACGAAGAATTTCCCGAAGGCAGTCGGCCCCCGCCTCCAGGGGAACCGCGTACTCCATTTCGTTGAAGCGCCCGTTACGCACGTTGCTGAGAATTTTGTAGGAGGTGTCGATGGCCTCCGTGGGTTCGATCTGCTGGGCGACCCCATCCACCAACGCTTGCCGCTCTCGGGGGGGAACGCTCGCCCAATAGGCCATGGCCTCGCCAAAGGCGGCCTCTTCCTGGGGCGAAGCGGGGGGATTGTTCACCGGCTCATCCGTCTCATCGATGGCCAGGGTGAGGGCGTAGTCCGAATGGGTCAGGGGGAACATCTCGAAATGCCGGTGGGCGGCCGCTTGGGCGTCGAAGTGCTCTAACACTTCTTCGATGGGCGCCACCCAGTTGCGCGCTTTAAGGCGATAGGGCGTGCGGTTTTGCAGCGTCATACGCGTCACCACCCCCAGGGCCCCCAGGCTTACCCGGGCCGCGTCAAACAGCTCATGGCCCGGACCGATATCCAGCACCTCGCCACGGGGCGTGACCAGGCGCAGCTGCTGCACATAGGCGGACAGGCACGTAAAGCCAATGCCCGTACCGTGGGTAGCCGTCGCCGTCGCCCCGGCCAGGGTCTGGCGATCAATATCGGGCAGATTCAGCATGGCCTGCCCCACGGCCTCCAAAGGCGCGCCCATATCCCCCAAACGTGTACCCGCCCCAAAGGTCGCCTGTAAGGCGGCGGAGTCATGGCTGAGCAAGCCGCTCAGCCGATCCAGTACCACCAAATGGCCGTCCGTGGGGACCAAGGGGGAAAAGGAGTGACCCGCGCCCACCGGGCGCACGGACCCGGAAGAGGCGGCAAAGAACTCCGCCAGCTCCGCCTCGGAGCTCGGGGAGAAACGCCCCTGGGGCTGACACACCAAAGCGCCGGACCAGTTACGCCAGGGCAAGGACAGCGATCTCGCCGCAGCGCCAGGTTGGGACGCAGCAAAGAGCGCCGCCAACGCGCTACTTGCCAGAAAATCACGGCGAGACCAGCCCGGGCTCATGGCTTATCCCCCGCCGGCGCAGCGGCAAGGCTAGCCGTCATGAAATCAATCATTGCGAGGAAATCGTCGCGCTCACAGGCCATGCAATAGCCCAGGGGCGGCATGCTATTAAGCCCTTCCACAGTGTGCTTAAGCAGCGTTTCCCGACCCTGGGCGAGACGCGGCCCCCATTCCTTGGCCTGCCCGACTCGCGGGGCGCCGGCATTGCCATCGATATGGCAGAGGGCGCAGCTGCGCGCCCAGAGCGCCATGGTCCGTTCGTTCACGGGCGCTGAAACTCCGGAGGCCTGCGCCCCCGCGAGCATGAAAACCCCCATGGCTAAAATGACACCCTTTCCGGCCGTTACCATGCGTCATTCTCCCCCGACTAATCCGGAAACAGCTTAGGCCAATAGGCGGCTCGATTCAGGCCCTTTCGACCACGGGTTTTCCGAAGCTGCCGTTAGAGGGCGGGGGGGCTATAAATGCGAATGCCGTACTCCCGCCTAAGCACATCCAGAGGCGTATCAAGCATGGTGTCTGTCACCTGCGAGTGAGGCCATTTCTTCGACATGGGTCTGATGTGCTTAACCCAGAGCCAGATGTAGAGGGGAAGATAATAAGAGATGAAAAGCAGCACGGCCTTCAGGCGCCCACCCAGAAGGTCATAACCTTCCTGATTAAGTCGTTTTACCTCAGGATCGGCGGCGTATTCCCTGATCTCTAGGCGCGTAATGGTCGTGCCTAGCAGTATCCAGGGATTAAGAAGTATCTCGCCCCGAATCGACGTATCGCAGCCAAAGATCACGTGCGTAAGGTCGTGGTCGCGAAACCCCTTTCCCTTACGCCGGGACACCTCAGCGACCTCCGGCGCTTGGCGATAAAGTTCATCCAGCCCCTCTCGCAACGTTTTCCTACAACCGGGCTGTAAAAATTCCATGTTGCCCCCTCAGCCTGAGCCACCGTAGCGCGCAAAGTACCGTGCCCATTCCCATTACCTTAGGTACTTTAGCGCTAGGGTCACGGTTAAATACCACCTTTTATCAGGTGCCAGGAGATTACAGCGCGGGCGCAAAGGTACTTTTGCTTTTCCTTTTACCTTTCACCGTGAGAAGCAGCATCTTCGCGGCGACTCCCTGGCATACGGAAGGCACGCACCGGACCCCCTGCGGGGAGGTCGGCTACCGCATGGCCGGCGACGGTCCGCCCTTGCTCCTGCTGCACGGCTACTTTGGCCAGGGCCGACAGTGGGAGCCGTTCCTTGAGACCTTCAGCGCGCACTACACGGTAATCGCTCCCGATTTGCTCGGCCACGGCACCTCGACGATCACCGGGGAAAACTTTGAGGTAGCGGCCTCGGCCCAGGCCCTGTGGCAGCTTTTGGACGCTCTAGCGCTAAGCGAGTTCCGCGCCGTGGGGTACTCCGCCGGCGCCCTGCAATTCTTCTCCGAGCCTCCCTAAAGCGATTTCTAGTGGTAGGCTCAATCGAGGGGAAAGGAGGGAACGCCATGCCACACTTTGATGCCATCATTATTGGTTCTGGCTTCGGAGGGCTCTACGCGCTCCATCATCTTCGAGATATGCTCGGCTTGTCCGTCCGTGTCTTCGACAGCGCCGGCGGCGTCGGCGGTACCTGGTGGTACAACCGCTATCCCGGGGCGCGGGTCGATGCGCCGAGCACCCCCTTCTATGCCTACACCTTCTCCCGCGAGCTTGTTGAGGGCTGGGACTGGCCCGAGACCCAGGCGTCCCAGGGCACCGTGCTAGCCTATCTAGAGTACGTAGCCGATCAGCTGGATCTGCGCAAGGACATTCAGTTCAACACGCGCATCACCGACGCCCGCTACGACGAAGCCGCGCAAGGCTGGACCGTGGAAACCCACAGCGGAGAAACGGCCTCGGCCCAATTCCTGATTTGCGCCACCGGTGCCCTGTTCGTCGCGAACCGACCGGCCATCCCCGGCATCGACGACTTTACCGGGAAGATCTGCCACACGGGCCGCTGGCCCCACGAACCCGTCTCCTTCGAGGGCAAGAGCGTTGCCGTCATCGGCACGGGCTCCTCGGGCATGCAGGCTATCCCTGAGATTGCAAAGACGGCCAAACACCTCACCGTTTTCCAGCGCACCCCGCAATTTGCGCTGCCCGCGCGCAATCGCCCCCTTCCCAAGGCCGAGCTGGACGCCTTTCGGGCCAACTGGGAAGACCACCGCGGCTCCATGATTCACCGGGGCGGGTCGCCCTTCCCCACCACCAAGCTTCGGGCCCGGGACGCCACGGCGGAGGAACGCCAGGCGCGCTACGAACAAATGTGGGCCGAGGGGGGCATGCAACTGCTAATCAACAGCTATCGCGGCGTGCTTACGAAGGAAGCGCTGAACGAAGAAGTCTCGGAATTCGTGCGGGGGAAAATTCGGGAGACGGTTAAGGATCCGGAAACGGCCCGGAAGCTGCTGCCAGACTACTTTATTGGCACAAAGCGCATGATCCTCGACAACGGCTACTTCGAGACCTACAACCGGCCCAACGTCTCCCTCGTGGATCTGCGGGAAGACCCCATCGAGACCTTTACCCAAACCGGCATTCGGACCCGCAAGGGCGACCATCCCGTCGACATGCTCGTGCTGGCCACGGGCTTCGACGCCGTCAGTGGTTCCATGCTGGCCATCAACCCGAAGGGCCGCGGCGGCGTAAGCCTGAAGGAGAAATGGGCCGATCGCTTCGAGACCTACCTGGGCACGGCCATTGCCGACTTCCCGAACCTGTTTATGGTCCACGGGCCCGGCTCCCCCGGGGTCTTCTTCACCATGCCCCTGGGCGGGGAGTGCACGGTGAATTGGATCGGGCGGTGCATCAGCCACCTGCGGAGCACCCGCCTCGGCGCCATAGAAGCCACGCCTGAAGCGGAAACCCTTTGGGACGAGGAAATTCAGGGCATTGCCGCTGGCACGCTCTACCCCCGCACCAACTCCTGGTACCTCGGCGCGAATATTCCCGGAAAGCCTCGGCAGTTCCTGGGCCACCTAAACGGCTCTAGCTACTTCAAGCGCTTGACGGAGGTCGCGGACGCGGGCTTCGAGGGATTCATGACAGAACCGGTACGCTAAGGGAGCTACGGTATTTCTTCGAGGCTTGCATAGCTGGGCCCCTTTTGCCGCTCCATTAACGCTCTGCCACCCGCCGCCCTGCCGTTTGAGCAGCAGGGAACATCGCTAGCTTCCCAGCAAAATGGTATGCATCACCCTCCCGGGCACTAGGGTGAAAAGCCCGGTCACGACCAGCGCAAGGAAGAAAAGGGACTGCATCGCTCTCCGGTGCGCCCGCAGGTTGCCTCGCCTCGCCATGGTTACCGCGAAGACAAGGGAGCCAAGGGTCCAAAGACTCAAGAGGTGAATGGGACTAAACCGGCCCCACATTTGAATTTCGCTGATCCAAAGGGACGACCCAGCTACATAGGCCATAAGACCAACCCAAAGCCATCCCGCAAGTCGATGTGCACCCCCACCCTTTGGCCTGAGGAGCTGCCGGGCACCGAGAAAAAGGGCAAAAAAGGCGGCAAAAACGTGACTAGGAATAGGCTTCACCTGGAGAAGTAGCTGCTCCAAAATTTTTGACTCCATCCCCTTTGAAGGCTCTACTCTAACCTATTCAAAAACAGCCAAGGAACCGCCCGCGAAGCCCCTCCTAACGGCTTTTGCCATGCTGGCACCTGCCCGATCACTCAGCGCGGCGCAGCCCACCGTTATGGTGACAGGAATGGAGGCGCCCGGAGAGATTCATTTGGCGATCTACAATGACCCCCGAGTCTTCGAGGGCGACCGGGGCCACCGCGGCGGGCCGCAACGGGGGATTATCGCGGGAACAATCTAACCAGCCGGCCCTAAAAGCTTTACGACCACCTTTGAATTGCCTACTGGAGTCTACGCAGTGGGGGTTTTCACGATTTGAATGGCGATGGGGCCTGGAGCAAATTTTCCAGGCATTCCAAGGGGAGCCCTTCGGCTTTAGCAACAATGTGCGCGCACGCTTTACCAAGGGAGGCTACCCATAACGGAATCGATAGCGTTTGCGTCTGGGCTAAGGTAAGGAAGGCCACGCGTCCCGTAACTCAAGGGTTAAGGAGATCACCGGCATAGCTGATGGAGCAGGTTTCCCTGCTTTGTCCGCCCTTGCTTTCGCCCGCCAGAAAATGGTTAAACTCAAAATCTTTGGTCGCAACCCGTAGTGATTAATCGCGCCATTCGATAGGGGAGCTCCCATGTCTCCAGCACCGGCACTGCGTTTCTGGAAGCAACTGACAGTCGCGCTAGCGATGATCCTTTCGACCGGCTTGCTGCACGCCGAGGGCACGGAGTCCCTTCCGAGCTGGCTAACGCCATCGCTGACGCAAAAAATCGTCGATATCAATATGAATCCAGAGCAGAGAACCACCTTTGGAGCGGCGCTAACGGACTTCGTAACTGGCTTGCGGGACGACGTTGGCAAAGTGCTACGACGCGGGGGCTCGAATTTGGAAAAGAAGCTGCAGCGGGCGCAGAAAAAACGGGTGAGCGCCTTTAGAACCATCATGCTCAAAGCGCTGGATGAAAAACAACACGACGCCTTCGAAGCCTACCTTTCTGAACAGGTCGAGGTACTAGCGGAGGCTTTCCCCTAGCCCCGCTTCGGCTTAACTCAGGACCGCCCGGACCTGATCCGGGCTAAACCCCTCGCTATTCCATCTCCTCAGCCAATAGCTTCAACATATCCCTGTGCCGTGTAAGGAAATCGCTCAGGGCAGAAAGGAAGCGTTGGAAATCATCATCTGTAAGCTGCGTGGGAAGGGTCAGATAATTGAGCCTTGGACTTCCCGCAAGGAAGTTATGCCGCAGCAGCATATCGAACCAAAAAATGGCGGGAAGCTGGCGAACAGCCGGATGAGTGGAGATGGCGAGGAGATGGGTCTCCGTTTCGTCATTAATATCTCCGACCACTGCCTCGCGCTGCCAAATTAAGGTGATGAGGCTTCCCGTGCCGCATGCCTGAAGCGGAGCCCCGTGCTGCCGCGCCAGCTGATTGATCGACTCGCGCAGGGCATCACCCCGCGCGTTGTGAGCGGCGCACTGGGCTGGGGACCACAGCTCATCAAGGACCGCCTTCGCTGCGGCCATTGACAGGGCATTCTGATTAAAAGTGCCGCCGCTATTTATGGTTTGCGGGTGCAAGGGGTCATGGCGCGCCATCCAAGCTCGGGATCCTCCGAAGGCGCCGAAGGGAAGGCCCCCGCCGAAGTACTTCCCAATAGTGGTCATATCAGGGGTGACCCCCACTAGCGTCTGCGCGCCCCCCGGCGACAGCCGAGAGGTCATCACCTCATCGAAAATTAGCGCGCAACCCGCGGCACTACAGGCCTCGCGAATACGCTGAAGATAGGCTACGGGGGCAACGCGCTTTAGGTAGGTGGTCGGATTAACCATGACAGGCTCGAGGATGAATGCCGCAAGATCCTCGGCATTTTCCTCGATGGTACGCACGATGAGATCAGCATCCCCGTAAGGTACGGTAAGCTTTGCGTAAGGCGTGTCTAGAGGGCCCGCTGCCACGCCTCCGTGAATCCAAGCCCCATGGTAGGCGCCGTCATAGACCAGGATCTTTCCTCGTCCCGTCACCGCGAGGGCGGTGTTGATCGCGTAGGTATTCGCTTCCGTTCCTGTCATGGTGAAGCGGATCAACTCCATCGATGGGAAGCGCTCGGTTAGCCTTCGCGCAACCTCCGCTTCGTGAAGATTGGGACCGCCCCCAAGGGCGTGGCCGCGGGCCATCGCGTCCCGAACAGCCTCTTGCACGGGTTCAGGAGAAAAGCCAAATAGCCCCGCCGTAAAATTACCCAACAGGTCCGTTAGCCGTTGCCCATCAGCGGTCTCCACCGTCGCCGCCTCTGCGTCAACGAAGGTCAGGGGAAAGGGAGGATAGAAAACGGAAGCGCGATTTGTTCCCCCGGCAATGCCCGAGTCCTTTGCCGCGACAAAGCTAGCCGCACTTTTAGGATTCGCGGCGATGTACTCCGCCTCCAGCTCGCGATGGGTGGCGTCGACCGCGCGAAGCGCTAGGCTGTCCTTCATTGGCTTTCTCCCCACTCTTGTTCCCTTGCCCTCAAGCTTAAACCCTGGCTAATCCCAAAACCGAGCCCGTTAGTTTCTAAGCCCTTCGAGCGCACGGGACGCTTCCTCTCGAAGAAGCGCATCCAAGGAAACTCCCCGATTCACCAGAAAGCGCTGGCGGTAGAAGTAGTAGGCAGCACCCGCGCCGAGCAAAAGCAAGTACAGCATGGCAGGAACCGGGTTGTCCCGAATGCCGATGTAAAGAAACCCAAAGGAAACAATCACCTTTACTCCGGCGATAAGCGCCAACGATCGGGGCTTGAGGCGCATTGCGCTCTTCCGATAGTGCTCCGGGAAGGCGGCAGGAAGGCGCAGCAAGGCCAGGGCCCAAACCAGGCCATAGAGCATTAGGCCGATTACATTAACCGCTGCATATTCCACGATCCTTCCCTGCACCGCGACCCCGCAGACGGCCAAGACGCCAACAAGCACTAGCGCGAGCCAAGGCTCCCCCGTCCGCGGATCGAGCTTGGCGAGAATAGGCGTATAAACCTGGTTTCTCGCAAGCGCAAAGAAACTTCGTGAGGTTGTCAGCACCACCACATTAATTGAGGTAGCCGCAGCAAGAAGCGCACTCACGGTAATCGCCACCGCAAACCCTTCGGGTAAAAAGAGCCGGGCCGCCGCCCCCATAGGGGCCACCATGGTGCCAAGCTCTCGCCAGGGAATGAGTCCTGGAAGTACGAGAGTCACCACTGTGTAAATTGACGCGACCACAAGGAAGGTCAGGAGCAGCGTCAGCGGAATGGTTCGTCCCGGGTTCTTGATCTCCTCACCGATGATCACAAAGCCTAAAAAGCCTGAATAGGAATAAAAGGCGGGAACGGCGGCGCTGAGGACGGAACCGTACCCGTTAGGAACCATGGGGGTAAGAAAATCCTTATTGATGTGGAACAAGCCACCGAGGCCGAAAACGAGAAGCGCCGCCACAAAAACGCTGACCATGACCATTTGAACCCGAACGCTCGCCTGGAGCCCGAGCAAGTTCACCGCTACCACCGCAAGAACGATGCCCAACGCAATGACGAGGCGAGACACATCCGGGAGGAAAAATGCCATGTAATCAGCAAAGCCGAAGGCAAGAATCGGAACACTGACGATGAGGCTCAGCATGCCGGACCAAACCTTAAGAAAGCCGAGTAAAGGGTGGAGCGCCAAACTTGTAAACACGTAATCCCCGGCGCTTACGGGCAAGATGCTACCAACCTGCGCTGCAATCAGGCAGTTCACGATAGCGGGAACGCTTGCAATCAGATACGCGAGAAAAACCGCTGGTCCTGCCTCCCCCGCAAGCTGGCCTGGAAGGATGAAGATTGAAGCCCCAACAATGTGCCCGACTAGAAGAAATACTGCGCCGCCAAGCCCAATCTTTCGTTGCAGCCTTCCTGAACCCATAAAGCGCCCCACGCTAGACCAAAGAATCTTTGCCTCTTGCTAGCTTTTCAGGGTGTGGCCTTGGAGGCAAGCCAGCGCCTGCTTTTCGCCGTCTGCTTGGACGCTGGATAGCAAGGTGTGAAACCAGCGGAAGTTATGGAGTGAGGTAACTTGATCCTACCCCGGGACTTTGGCTCTAGAACCTAAGCCATGTGAACGTTCTCTGGGGTTTTTTCCCGACCGTGCTTATGGCAACTTTCGTAGCGTTCAAGAAAGCTGTTAATCAACGAAAGACCTAGGCGCGCTCGCCGAAGCTCCGTTCGAACCGGTGAAGACCAAACTGTGCAGGGAAGAGATTGAGATGGAAAAAGGGGCCTTGGAGGGCTTTTCACCAAGGACCTTTATCGCTTGGGACTCAAAGCCTACCTTACACGAAGAGGCATGGAATACGTCGATGCGGCACGGAGAATCGAGCTTGCTGATATGGCGAACATGGAGAAAATTCGAGGGCGC
>JADHNT010000063.1 GCA_016779385.1 Pseudomonadales bacterium | reverse complement strand
CGTTGAGTTCGATAAGCCCCATGTCGTCGAGGGTCAGGCCCGTGCGCTTCATGAGCTTCTCCACCGCCGGCACCGGGCCCAGGCCCATGGTGGCGGGATGGCACCCCGCCGGGGCCCAGCCCACAAGGGTCGCCGTAGGGGTCAGGCCCAGGGCCTCGAGCTGATCCTCCGCTACCACCAGGCAGGCTGCCGCTGCATCGTTCTGCTGGCTCGCATTCCCCGCGGTGACGACCCCGTCCTTCATCAGGGGCCGAAGCTTAGCCAGCGAATCCACCGTGGTATCGGGACGGAAGCCTTCGTCCTGGGCCACCACCACCGGGTCCCCTTTGCGCTGCGGGATGGAAACGGGCACCACCTCGGCGTCAAAATCGCCCCGGGCCCAGGCCGCAGCGGCCCGAGCATGGCTATCGGCGGCGTAGGCATCCGAGGCTTCCCGGGTGATCCCGCACTCCGTGGCGACGTTCTCCGCCGTCTCGATCATCCCTGAGATCACCCCGAAGCGCTCCACGGGCTGGGAGCGCTCCCGGCCCCGCTCTAAGCGATCGTAAAGAGCTACGTTGCCGGCCCGGGCGCCCCCGCGGAGCGCCGTAGTGTAGTACTCGATGTTGCTCATAGACTCCACGCCCCCGGCGAGCACGCAATCAGCGGCGCCGGTTTGCACCATCATGGCCGCGGTCACAATGGCCTGAAGCCCCCCACCGCAGCGCCGGTCCAGCTGGATCCCCGGCACCTCTAGGGGCAGGCCGGCGGCCAGCGCCGCCCAGCGGCCGATGCAGGGCGCCTCGGAGTTCGCATAGCTTTGAGCGAAGACCACATCTTCAATGCGGGTCGGATCCACGCCGCTCTTGGCCACCACGGCCTTGATGATCTCGGCGCCCAGCACCTCCGCGGGGAGGGCCGACAGGCCTCCAAGGAAGCGTCCTACGGGGGTACGAAGAGGCGTAACAATGGCAGCGCGGCGCATGAGCTTTTCCTGATCGGGTCAACGACGGACGGGGGCGAAAAAAACTGCGCGGGCGCCTAAGCCCGCGCAGCAGTGCGTGGGGCAAGGGTCCAGGCCGTCGCCCCCGACGGTGGCAGCTAGCGCGCCGCCGCCGGCCAGGGCGTGCCTTGCTCCCGGCGATCCACGGGCTTCATACCCTGATAGGCAAAGCGCTGCACGCGCTTACCCTCGTAGGTTTCCGTGGTGAAAATGTTGCCCTTGGAGTCCACGGCGATACTGTGCACGCCGAAGAACTGGCCAGGCTGGCGGCCCCCATCCCCGAAGGTGGTGATGATCTCGAGGCTTTGCCGATCCATGATGTAGACCCGCTCGTTCTTGCCGTCGGCCAGATAGATGAAAGTCTGCTCCCGATCTGGCGAGAAGGCGATATCCCAGACCGAGCCATCGCCGAGGGTCTTCGGCGCGACGAACTTCTCTTTCACGAAGGTGCCGTCCTTCTTGAACACCTGGATGCGATCGTTCGCCCGGTCGCACACGTAGACCAGCCCGTCGCGTGTGGGCTCGGCGCAGTGCACGGGATTCCGAAACTGCTGGGCCGGCGGTTCCTCGGGATTGTAGCGCCCGATGTTCTCGTCGGACGGGGTGTTGCCATAGGCGCCCCAGTAGCGCTTCACCGCGCCGCTGTCGGCGTCCAACACGGCGACGCGCCGGTGAGTGTAGCCGTCGGCGACATAGGCTTCATTGTCCTCGGCGTCCACGGTGATTTTCGCCACCCGGCCGAAGTATTCCGTGCTGTTACTGTCCAGCGGGGCCCCAGACATACCGAACTGGGCCAGGAACTTACCCTGGCGGGTGAATTTCAGGATGTGGGCGTCGTTCCGACCATTACCCCCAATCCAGATGTTGTCCTTGTGATCCACGGTGATGCCGTGATTTGACTCGGGCCAGTCATAGGCCTCCGCCGGCCCCCCGAAGGTGTTCACCAGCGTGCCGTCCGGGCTGAACTCCAGAATGTTCGGCGCCGGGATACAGCACTCCCCCGTGGGGGGATCGGTGAAGGCACCAATTTCCGTGCGCTCGTTGAAGGACTGGCGCCGATGGATTACGTAGACGTGATCCCGGGAGTCCACGGCCACGCCGATGGCCGAGCCTAAAATCCAGTGATTCGGGAGGGGCTTGGGCCAGAAGGGATCGACCTCGAAGCTCGGCGCCATCACCGCCGCCGCGTCAGCCTCCGGTGCCAGCAAGCTGTCGCCCAGCACCGTTAGCCCCAAGGCACCCGCCAGGACGGCCATGCCCCAGCCCTTCTTGCTGCCCCATGTTGACCCTGCCATACGAATGTCTCCCCAATGAATTCTGCGCTCAAGCGTATACTGGGCCCTTAACTTTTTCACCTGCCCGCACGGCCCTGGCGGGCCCCAAGGAGGCACCGTGCACCGAGCCCCGCCCCTGCCCCGTTTTCTCAGCGGCCTTGCGCTGCTCCTTAGCCTAGCCCTGCCCCTTCGGGCCCATGAGGTTCCCGCGGAGGTGCGCCTAGACTTTTGGGTGCTCGATACCCCTGCGGCGGTGGAGGTCTACAGCCGGGTCCCGGTAGAGGCGCTGCGGGATATTGCCCTCCCCCTTCGGGGTCCGGGCTATCTGGATCTAGCCCGCGCCGACGCGCCCCTCCGGGAAGGCATTGACCTGTGGTTGCTGGATGCTCTGACCCTGCGCCGGGACGGCGAGGCGCTGCCCCGGGGAACGCTAGAGGCGCTGCGCGTCGCCCTGCCTAGCGATCAGCGCTTCCTCCACAGCATTGAGAGCCTCCCCGCCTATTTCGCCGCTCCGCTCCTACCGGAGACGGAGGAAGTGTTCTGGGAGCAGGCCGTGGTGGATGTGGCGCTGCGCTTCCCCCCGGGGGAAGGGGCCCTGTCCTTTCAGGCGCCCCTTGGGACCCTCGGCCTCGAGACGCACACGCGCCTGCGCTTTCAAAGCCTGGATGGGGTCCTCCAGCTATTCGAGTTCACCGGCGACCCTGGAGCGGTGACGCTGAATCCCGGCGCCCTGGCGGCGGCGCTGCGCTTCATCGGCTCAGGCATTGCCCATATCTTGGGAGGGCTCGATCACCTGCTCTTTTTGCTGTGCCTTATGCTGCCCCTGCTTCGCCTAGGGCCGCTCCTGGCCGTGGCCACGGCCTTCACCGCCGCCCATAGCCTTACCCTTATCGCCGCGGCCCTCCAGCTCCTGCCCACGGCCCCCTGGTTCCCCCCCCTGGTGGAGACAGGTATTGCCGCCTCCATCTTCTTTATGGCCTTGGAGCACGGCCTTCGCCCCAGCGCCGAACCGCGCTGGCGCCTCGCCTTTCTCTTCGGCCTTCTCCATGGCTTCGGCTTCGCCTTCATGCTGACGGACGGGCTGCAGTACGCCGGGGGCCATGAACTCCTCGCCCTCCTCGCCTTCAATGGCGGGGTGGAGCTGGGGCAAATTGTCGTGCTCCTCGTCGCCGTGCCCGTATTGAAGGCGCTTCGCCGGCGCTTCCCGGGTCGGGCCCTCGACTGGGTCCTTATCGCGCTGGTCGGCCATACGGCGCTGCACTGGTGCCTCGAGCGCGGGGAAGCGGTGGCGGCCTATGCCCTCAGTCTCCCTGCCCCTGAGGATCTTTTGTCCACTGGGGCCCTACGGTGGCTCGCCCTGCTCCTGGCCGCGGCCCTGGTCTATGGGGGGCTCGCCAGCCTCGCCCAGCGGCTAGCCCGCGCCCGGCCCCAGGCTCTATAGTGGCCGGGTCTAGAGGAGGAGACCCCATGCGACAACCATCGATGCTTTTCGCGGCCCTTACGGCGACCGTGCTTACCCTGAGCCTCGCGGCGCAGGCTGAAAATAATGCGCCGAACCCCTACACCGCCCAGCGCGGCTGGGGCCAGCTGCCCGAAGGGCGTAGCTGGGGATCAACCAGCGCTATCTACCCGGCTCCCGATGGAAAAACGATGTGGGTCGCCGATCGCTGCGAACAAAACAGCTGCATCGGTAAGGAAGATCTAGACCCGATTTTCCAGTTCGATCTTGAAGGCAACCTGCTGAAGAGCTTCGGCGCCGGCCTCATCACCTGGCCCCATGGCATGTTTGTGGATGCGGAAGGCAATGTCTGGGTCACGGACGCCCGCGGCGATGGCACCCGAGGCCACCAGGTGTGGAAATTCAGCCCCGCGGGTGAAGTGCTGATGATCCTGGGTACCGCTGGAGTGGCGGGAGAAGGGGATTACGTCTTCCACGCCCCGAATGATGTGCTTGTGGCGCCCGATGGCAGCATCTTCGTCGCGGACGGCCACGGCGTGGGAAACAACAACCGCATCGTGAAGTACGATGCCAACGGCAAGTACCTCCTTGAATGGGGAGGCACGGGCCGGGACTTCGGGCAATTCCGTGAACCCCACGCCCTCGCCATGGACTCCGCCGGACGCCTTTTCGTCGCCGACCGACACAACAATCGGATCCAAATCTTCGATCAGGAAGGCAAGCACCTGGATACCTGGACCCAGTTCAGCCGGAACAGCGGCCTCTTCATTAAGGACGACATCCTGTACGCCGTGGACTCGGAGTCGAACCGGACCTGGGGCAACAACCCGGGCTACCGCCGGGGCATGCGAATCGGCAGCGTCATCGACGGCTACGTGGATTTTTTCATCCCCGATATCGAGCCGAACCCGGACCAGGCCAGCACGACCTTCGCCGAAGGGGTGGCGGTGGACTCGGAAGGAAATGTCTACGGCGCGGAAGTGGGCCCGAAGGGCGTGGTGAAGTACCACCGGCCGGACTAGCGCGTAGGGGATAACCCCGCACCAAAAAAAGCGCTGCCCCCCTCCCGGGGGCCAGTTTTTTTTGGCTTGGGAAAAGGCCCTAGGCCCGTTTCTGCGCAGGCCCCTCGGGGGCGAAGAATTCAAAATCCTCTGCCGCCGGGGCCCGGGTCCGGTTCCAGTATTCAAGGAGCGTAAAGGGCCAGTTTTGCGTCACCCGCCCCTTCGCGTTCTTATACCAACTGTTGACATGGGGGGCGCCCCAGGCCATCTGCTCATTAGCCCGGTCCACCGCCTCATTAAAGCTGTCATGGACCCTGTGCTTCACTGCGAGGCTCTGCCCCTGCTCCATGGACAGGGCCAGGCAACCGAGAATGTAGCGAATCTCGCATTCGGAGAAGAAGACGATGGACCCGTTCACCACAATATTGGTGTTGGGCCCGTAGGTCATAAAGAAGTTGGGGAAATCGGGTACGGTGATCCCGAGGTAGGCCCGGGGGTCCCCATCCCAAAGGTCCTGCAGGTTTTCTCCGGTGCGGCCGTAGATAGCCATGGGCCAAACAATCTTGCTGGCATGGAAGCCCGTAGCGTAGATCACCACGTCAAAGTCGTGGCCGACCCCGCTTTCCGTTTCCAGACCCCCTTCCGTGAAGCGCGCGATACGATCCGTGAGCACTTCAATATGCGGCAGTTTCAGGGTTTGGTACCAGGTGCCGTTATCCACCAGCATGCGTTTGCCCGCTGGGGGATAGTGGGGCGTGACCTTCTCGATCAAATCGGACCGATCCCCGAGCATTTCGTGAATGAATTCCGTAAGCATGGCCCGGAGCTGATCGTTCGCCTCCCCCACGGCGTCCTCCCGATTCTCGTAGCCGGGCTCGCGGCGTACGGAACCCAGAAGCCCTTCGCTCGTGGACCAGAATTGGGAGAAGCGGAACCACTTCGCATAGAAGGGCATGTGTTGCAGTAGCCAGTGCTTGCCATCTTCGATGGGCTCAAAGTAATGCGCCTGGGGCGACACCCAGGGCGGCGTGCGCTGGAAGATGGTGACGCTAGAGGCCTGCTTGGCAACGTGGGGGACAAACTGGAAGGCGCTCGCCCCCGTACCCACCACGGCAACCCGCTTGCCCGTGAGATCCACCTCATGGTTCCACCGCGCCGAGTGCCAGCTGGGGCCGGAGAAGCGCTCCATGCCCTCGATCTCCGGCATGCGCGGGCGATTGAGCTGCCCCGTGGCGGTAAGGAGCGCGTCCCCAGAGAAGGACTCCGTGCCCTCCGGACTCTTCACGGACAGCACCCACTGCTGGCTTTCGGCGTCGTAGCGCGCCTCCGTGACCTCCCGATTGAAGCGGATATTCGGCAGCACTCCCATGGCTTCCGCGCACTGGCGGAAGTAGTCCAAAAGCACAGGCTGAGCACTGAAGTGCTGGGGCCAATCGTTGGGCGCGAAGGAATAGGAATAGGTGTGGTTCGGACTGTCGACACGACAGCCGGGATAGGTGTTCTCGAACCAGGTTCCCCCCACGGAGGGGTTTTTCTCCACGATGGTAAAGGGCACCCCAGCCTGCTTCAGTCGATACCCCGCCAGGAGCCCTGACATCCCCGCACCGATAATGAGCACATGAAAGGCGCTGCGCTTCGCTTCATCAATCTCAAAAAGCGCGGGCTGGGCGTAGGGGTCTTCGTGGTTCAGGCCAAGCTCCCCGAGGAGGAAGGGGCCGTAGTGTTCGGGCAAGGGCTGGCCAGCGATAAAATCGATCATCTCCCGTACCACCTCGAGTTTCGGCGCCGGCGGCAGGGTTTGCCTGCCATCGCGATAGGCGACGAGCGCCTCAAAGGCCGCTTCCCGCATCTGCGCTTGATCGGCCTCCGAGATCCCCCCCTGGGGATCGCCCATGAATTCCGCACTGGGCTTGATGCTGCCCCGAAGCAGGGACGGATCCCCGGTCAGGTGCACTAAGGCGCACATGAGCGCCGGAATGTTGGCACTGGTCAGGGCACTTCGAATCGCCGCGTCATTCGCCGTGATCGGTGCCCAGGAATCGAAACGATCCGCTAACTTCACCATTGGCTGTGTCCTCCCCCGGAGCCTTGGCTCCAAGGCTCTCCGCTTTTTCCTCAGCTCCAGAGCCTGCCTCGCTCGGCCATGGGGTGCAACTCTGTAAAAGCACGGCATACTCGGGGCCGTTACGGAACGCACGACTGTGTTAAGGACCCCCCATGAGCGATGTGAGCTGGACCGCCCTTCTGCCCCCGGCCCTGGCCATCGGTTGCGCGCTGCTGACACGCCAGGTCCTCCCCTCGCTCTTTGCCGGCATTTGGCTCGCCTACGGTCTCCTGGCCTTCGGGGCAAACGGCGGTTTGAACCCCCTAAGCGCCCTGGCCGATGCGGTGGACGGCATCCTTCGGGTCTTCGAGAGCCCCGGCGATACGCGGGTGCTGATCTTCATGATGCTCATCGGCTCCATGATGGCCCTTATCGAACGCAATGGCGGCGTTGGCGGACTGATCCGGGCCCTGTCGGCGCTGCGCTTTAGCCAAAGCCCGAAGGGCGCCCAATGGCTGGCTTGGGGTACGGGGGTGGTAATCTTCATCGAATCCACCGTCACCCTGCTCGTGGCCGGCGCCGTGGCGCGTCCCCTCTTCGACCGCTTCCGCCTCTCCCGGGAGCGGCTGGCCTATCTCATCGACAGCACCTCCGCCCCCGTGTGCATTCTCATTCCCCTAAATGCCTGGGGAGCGATCAACCTGGGCCTTCTCGAAAATACAGGGCTCGAGGATCCCCTCGGCGTATTCGTGAGCGCCATTCCCCTAAACATCTATGCCTTTAGCGCAGTGGCCTTTGCCGCTGCCACCATCGCCTTTGGCTGGCGTTTCGGACCCATGGGCGCCGCCGACGACCGCGCAGCGCAGGCCGCGGCTGCCGCGCCCCTAGCCAGCGAACCGGAAGAAGGCCCGAGCCCGGGGCATGCGGGGCACATGCTCCTTCCTCTACTTGCCCTGCTGCTGACCGTACCCCTTGGCCTGTGGATCACCGGCGACGGCGATTTCATGGCGGGCTCCGGATCCAAGGCCGTGCTCTGGGGCGTGCTTGCGGGGCTGACGGTCACCACCCTGCAGGCCGCGCGGCAGGGCACGGCCTTTGGGGACATTATGGAAACGAGCCTAGCCGGCGCGGCCAAACTGCTGACCATCTCCGTGATTCTGCTCTTCGCCCTCGCCCTGGGAACGGCCGCCAAGGCCTTAGGCACGGGCCCCTACCTCGCTCAGCTTGTGGGGGATCAGGTGCCCGCCTTCCTGCTCCCGGCCCTGGTGTTCTTAGTAAGTGGAATCACCGCCTTTTCCATCGGCTCTTCCTTCGGCACCTTCGCCCTCATGATCCCCCTGGCCATCCCCCTGGCGATGGATCTGGGCCTTCCGCCGTCCTTGCTTCTGGCCACAGTGCTCGGAGGCGCGGTGTTTGGGGACCACGCCTCCCCCATCAGCGATACAACCGTGGTCGCCTCCCTTGCCGCCGAGGCTTCCCATATCGAGCACGTGCGCACCCAGCTCCCCTTCGCTCTCTGCGCCGGGGCCATCGCGTTGGTGACCTACCTAGGGCTTGGCGTGCTCTATATCGCTTAGGGATTTTGCCCCTCTTCCCCCCGCCTCTTGACAGATGGGTGGGGGCGGAGGACATTGGGAGGAAATGCGAGCCGCGACTCACCTTTAGGAGCTACCATGAGCGAAGCGCCCACCCTTAGCACGATCGATTGGGATAACCCCTTCCCCGATGTCCCTAGCCACCTCGGCATGGACCCCTACGGCATTCCCCTAGAAGAGCTGAACCCGGCGCAGCCCGAGCTCTTTGAAGCCGATCAGCAGTACAAGTTCTTCGAGCGCCTGCGCAAAGAAGCGCCGATTCACAAGACCGAGCTCAGCCAGTTTGGCCCCTACTGGTCCGTGACGCGCTACGAAGACATCATGCACGTGGATAAGTCGCACCAGGTTTTCTCCTCGGAGACGGGCATCACGCTCAACGACGAAGACGAAGACTTCAAGCTTCCCATGTTCATTGCCATGGACCAGCCGAAGCACGACGTCCAGCGCAAAACGGTGCAAGGGGTGGTGTCGCCCCGAAACCTGATGAACCTGGAGCCCCTCATCCGGGAGCGCGCCGGGAAGATCCTCGATGAGCTCCCCGTGGGGGAAGCCTTTAACTGGGTCGATAAGGTCTCCATTGAGCTCACTGCGCAGATGCTCGCCACCCTCTTCGACTTCCCGTTCGAAGATCGGCGCAAGCTCACCCGCTGGTCCGACGTGGCCACTGCGGGGCCGGGCATGGGCATCATCGACTCGGAAGAGCAGCGTCGGACCGAACTCATCGAGTGCCTGGAGTCCTTCACCCAGCTTTGGAACGACCGGGTGAATAGCGAGCCGGGGAACGACCTGATTTCCATGCTGGCTCACGGCGAGTCGACGAAGAACATGCCCCCCATGGAGTACCTGGGGAACCTGATTCTTCTGATCGTAGGCGGCAACGACACCACCCGAAACAGCATCACCGGAGGCGTCTACGCCCTGAACAAGTGGCCCGAGCAGTTCGCTAAGCTCAAGGCCGATCAAAGCCTCATCCCCAACATGGTGGCGGAAATCATCCGCTGGCAGACGCCCCTCGCCCACATGCGCCGCCGCGCGCTGGTGGATACGGAGCTCGGGGGCCAGAAAATCAAGGCCGGGGAAAAGGTCTGCATGTGGTATCTCTCTGGAAACCGGGACGAGAACCAATTCCCCGATGCGGACAAGCTGATCATCGATCGGCCCAATGCCCGGAGCCACGTCTCCTTTGGCTACGGCATCCATCGCTGCATGGGTAACCGCCTCGGCGAGATGCAGCTGCGCATCGTCTGGGAAGAGATCCTGAAGCGCTTCAAGCACGTGGAAGTGCTGGAGGAACCCACCCGGGTTCGCTCGGCCTTCGTAAAGGGCTACTCCAGCATGCAGGTCATGGTTCACGCCTAAGCAGCATCCTCCGGGGGCCCCTTCCGGCCCCCGGGCAACTCCCCCTTTTCCTTCGGGCTCTGCTAGAGTCGACGACTCAGCGAGGAGTTCCGATGGCATTACGTCCCGCCGCCCTAGCTAGCCTCTGCCTTAGCCTGCTCCTAGGAGGCTGCACCACCACGGCGGTGACCGTGGAGGCCACCTTCCCGGAACGCCCGGTGGTTGAGCAGCTGCCCCTTGAGGTGGCGGTGGTCTTCGACGAAGCCTTCCAAAGCTACACGCTCTCCGAAAGCATCCCCCAGCGGGGCGACTGGGAGATTGACCTTGGAGCTGCCCAGGTCGCCCTCTTCCGCGCGATGCTGCCCGCCCTCTTCAGCGCCGTTACGGAGCGGGACGTCCTAGCCCCGGAGCCGGAGGACAGCACCGCGGACCTGTTGCTGCGGCCCCAGCTTCAGGATATGCAATTCTCCATCCCCTACCAAACGCGGTCGAACTTCTTTGAAGTATGGCTGAAGTACGAGATTGAGCTCTACGAGCGAGACGGACAAGCGCTGGTCGCCCGCTATCCCCTAACGGGCTACGGACGCACCCGCGATGGCTTCCTTGACAGCGCCCAGGTGGCCATCGAGCAAGCGGCAGTCACGGCGCTGCGCGACGCTGGGGCCTTCTTCGCCATCGAATTCCCCCGGAACCAGGATTCGCTGGAGGCGGCTCGGGTGCAGGCGCAGCAGCGGCAAGCGGAAAAGGCCCGCGCGGAAGCGGAGGCCGAGGCGCAGGCCGAAGCAGCAGCTGAGGAAGCAGCCGATAACGGGGGCGAGGACGCAACAGCGGACGTCCCTACGGATGCCCCTGCGGACGCTCCCCAATCCCTTAGGGAGGAAACGCCATGAAAACTTTTCGTTGTACCCGCGGACTGAGCCTGTTGGCTCTGGCTCTTGCCCTCGGCGGCTGCGTGAGCGCCACCATCGAGGAAGTGCGGACCGCTCCCGCACTACTCAAGGCTCCGCAGGAAGGGAGCATCGTGATCCTCGGCCGCCGGCACAACAATGGCTACGAGACCGAGAGCAATTTCGTTGACTGTGTGGGAAAGAGCCTCCGCAGCAGCGCAGTGCTGCCGGAACAGGCTTTCATCGATTCTCTTTATCCTTGGTTTGAACCGCGCACAGCACCTCTGGACACCGCCGATTTACCCGCCCTTCTCGCCAACGAAGCGGTCGCCAAGCGCATCGAAGGCCTCGGCGTCCGCTATATGATCTGGGTGGACGGCGCGACCAACACCACGGACCAGGCGGGATCCATGACTTGCACCATCAGCCCCGGGGGCGGCGGATGCTTCGGCTTCGTGACCTGGGCCCGGGATTCCTCCTACGAAGCGACGGTGTGGGATCTGGAGACCCAGCAAACCCTAGGACGCATTTCCAGCGACGCCAATGGCACCTCCTACATGCCCGCCATGATCGTTCCCGTACCCATCATTGCCCGGGTCCAGGCCCAGGCCTGCTCCGGGCTCGCCGATCAGCTGGAAACCTTCCTAAGCGGTCCGGTCACGGAAAACGCGGGCTAGCCCCTAACGACCGAGAGGTAGGAGAAGCTCCTCAAGAAGCAGCAATGGGCTGGGGTTGGCAGTACTCTCAAGCTTTCGCCGAGCGCTTTCGAGCTGTTCATAGCGCCCCAGAAGCCGCCGATCCAAGCCCTGGGAGAGCCCCTCTCGAAGCGCCTCCGCGGTATGAACCCGAAGCACATCGATAACCGCCCGGGCGTGGGCGCGCTGCCCCGCCGCATCCAGGCGCGGCGGAAAGGTCAGCAGGGGCCCGCTATCTCCGGAAGCCAGGGCCTGACGCACGGGCTCATCGAGGGCCAGGCGGGCCGTCGTGTCTTCTTCAAGGGCCTTCCCCGGAGCGCCCCCGGCCAGCACTAGACGCCGAGCGGCTTCCGACGGGCTCACCCCCACCTGCTTTAGCACCGCCAGCGCCTCCGCCTCCGTGCCGGGAGCCAAGGGAAAGCTTTGGCAACGGGAACGCAGGGTGGGTAAAAGACGGCCGGGCGCGTGGCTAACCAGCAGCAGGTGAACGCCTGGGCCCGGCTCCTCCAGGCGCTTGAGAAAGGCATTGGCGGCGGCACCGTTCAAGGCCTCAAAGGGCTCCAGCACTACCACCCGCACCGCTCCCTGGCTGGCCGTGCGTTCGAGAAAGCCGCCAACATTGCGAATTTGTTCGATGGTGAGCTGAGCCCTCGGGGCCGCGCCCTCCCGGGGGGCCTCCCGTTCCACCAGCCGCGCATCGGGATGGGTTTGAAGATCCTCGTCCTCGCCGGAGCTTTGAAGCCAATGGTCTGCGGGTAGCAACGGCCGCTGCAGCAACGCCCGGGCCAGCTGACGGGCGAAGAAGCTCGCGCCCCAGCCCCCAGGGCCTGGCAAAAGCACCGCATGGGGTAGGCGCCCCGCGGTATGAAGGCCGAGGAGCCGCTCCCAGGTGTCCCCATGCCAGGGGGCGACGGGGGCCTCAATCATGGCCGACTGCCTGGGCGAGAAAAGCTTCCACCGTAGCCGTCACCTGCGCGGTGACCGTCGCCTCCGCGGGGGCCGCATCGATCACGCGAAAGCGCTTCGGTTCCGCGGCCGCCTGCGCAAGGTAGCGGGCGCGTACCCGTTCGAAAAAGGCCAGTGCCTCCTGTTCAATACGATCCTTCGCGCTGCGCTTTTCCGCCCGGGCCAGGCCCTGGGGCGCGGGCACATCCAGCAACAGCGTGAGATCGGGCCAGCAATCCCCGTGAACCCAAGCAGCGAGCGCGTCAATCTGGGAAAGATCGAGTCCTCGCCCCCCACCCTGGTAGGCCCGGGTGGCATCGGTGAAGCGATCACACAGCACCCAGGTCCCGGCGGCGAGGGCCGGCTCGATGCGCTGCTTCACATGCTGGGCTCGGGCCGCGAACATCAGCAAAAGCTCTGTCTCCGAAGCCATGGGCTCCGCTTCTCCCGGGGCCAGGAGCAGGCCCCGGATGGCCTCGGCCCGGGGCGTGCCGCCGGGCTCCCGGGTGGTCAAAAAGGGGATGCCCGCCGCCGCAAGGCAGGCGGCCACGGTTTGAAGCTGCGTGCTCTTTCCCGCCCCCTCCCCGCCTTCTAGGGTAATAAAGCGTCCCCGCTTCATGGCGCTGCCCCCTTTGCCGCGGCCTGGCGCTGATAGCGATCTACGGCCCGTTCATGATCCGCTAGGGTAACGGAAAAGACCGAGCTTCCGTCGCCGCGCGCCACAAAATAGCGCCAGGCGCCGGGTTCCGGATGCGCCGCCGCCTCTAGGGCCGCCGCCCCGGGGAAGGCAATGGGCGTGGGCGGAAGACCCGCACGACGGTAACTGTTGTACGGCGTATCCCGGCGCAGGTCGGCGAGGGTTAGATCACCGTTAAAGGCGGGGCCTAGGCCATAGATCACGCTGACATCCGTTTGCAGGCGCATACCTTCGCGAAGGCGATTGTGGAAGACCCGGGACACCCGGGAGCGGTCCGGGGCGAAGCCCGTTTCCTTTTCAATGAGGGATGCGAGGGTGAGCAAATCCTCAGGCGACCCGATGGGCAGGTCCGGGTCCCGACCCTCCCAGGCTTTTCCCAGGGCCTTATCCATGCGATCGGCGGCCTGGGTCAGCAGCTTCAGGGCCGAGGTGCCGGAAACGTAGCGGTAGCTATCGGGGAAAAAGCGGCCCTCGAGGCTTCCGCTTCGGCCGAGCTGGGCCGCCCGCTCCGCCCAGGTGGGGCCGAGGTCTGCCCGATCGAGTCGCTCCGCCGCGCGCAGCGCGCGCTCCAAATCCCGGAGGGTCCAGCCTTCTCCGATGCGCAGGGTGCGTTCGTACACGATGCCGCGACGAAGCTTGCCGAGGGCGGAAAGGAGCGTTTCGTCGGAGCCTAGGCAGTACTCTCCTGCCTGAAGCGTTCTTCCCATGCCGCTCAGGCGCAGGTAGAGGCGAAGGGCTAAGCGCTCTGTGGGGCCGCTTTGGGCCTTGAGCACTTTTTGAAGCTGGGGCCCGGCAGCGCCGGGCTTCAGATCAAAGCAGAGGGGGCCCTCAAGGGCTAGGGGCTGGCGCAAAAGCCAGGCTCCGGCAGCAAGGCACAGAAGAGTGCCGAGCCCAAGGAGCCCGAGCATCAGGGCACCTTGGCGCCACCGATGCCCCACAGTCCTTAATCGACGGCGCGGAAGATCAGGGTGCCGTTCGTGCCCCCGAAGCCGAAGGAATTACTGAGCGCCGCCTTTACGGGCACTTCCCGGGCCGTTCCCGGAACGTAATCGAGATCGCAGGCGTCGTCGGGGTTATCAAGATTGATCGTCGGCGGAAGGACGCCATCGCGAATCGCGAGCACGCTAAAGATCGCTTCTACCGAGCCCGCAGCGCCGAGAAGATGCCCGATCATGGACTTGGTCGAGCTCACCGCCAGGTTCGGCTTATCGCCAAAGACGGTCTTTATAGCTCGGGTTTCAGCGATGTCCCCCTGGGGCGTGGAGGTACCGTGGGCATTGATATAGGCCACTTCCGAGGGATCCATGGCCGCAGAGCGCAGCGCGTTCTTCATGGAGGCCACGGCCCCCGCACCGTCTTCCGGGGGGCTGGTGATGTGGTAGCCGTCGCCGCTCATACCAAAGCCCGCGAGCTCAGCGTAGATCGTCGCACCCCGCGCCTTGGCGTGCTCGTATTCCTCAAGAACTAGGACCCCAGCCCCGTCCCCAAGAACGAAGCCGTCCCGATCCCGATCCCAGGGGCGAGACGCCGCCGCAGGATCATCGTTACGAGCAGACAGTGCCTTCATGGAGGAGAAGGCGGCGAGGGGTACGGGGGACGTCGCCATTTCGGCGCCGCCAGCCACCATGACATCCGCGTCTCCGTCTCGAATGAGGCGGCCGGCCATGCCGATGTTGTGCGTACCCGTAGTGCAGGCGGTGACGATCGCGATGTTGGGGCCTCGCAGGCCATAGCGAATCGAGACATTCCCGGAAATCATGTTGATGACGCTGCCCGGGACGAAGAACGGAGAAACCCGTCGAGGCCCGCTTTTCAGTAGGGTTTCATGGGTCTTTTCAATGGTCGTGATGCCGCCGATGCCCGAGCCGATGGCCACGCCGTGGCGATCGCCGTCCGCTTCCGAAATCTCCGTCAGCCCAGCGTCTTCCATGGCTTGGCAGGCCGCGGCCATCCCATACTGCACAAATACATCAACGCGCCGCGCTTCCTTGGCCTCCATACAAACGGTGGGATCAAAGCCCTTTACCGTCGCTGCAAACTGCACGCTGTAGTCGCTAACGTCGAAGGTTTCGATGGTTGCCGCGCCACTTTTCCCGGCAAGAATGCCAGACCAAGAGCTGGCCACGTCGAGCCCGAGGGGTGACACCATTCCTAGGCCGGTTACCACGACTCGTCTACCGTTCATGGTCGGTCTCCTGTGGACGCCACAGCCAAGCTCTGGAGAGGCTCCAGAGCAGGGCGCGGACGAACATATAGACTGCTAAGGGCGCT
>JADHNT010000062.1 GCA_016779385.1 Pseudomonadales bacterium | reverse complement strand
GGGGAAGAGGGTGAGGGCACGCGGGTGAAGGAGCGCTACGTGCTTCGTCCCATGAACTGCCCCCATCACCACCGGGTGTTCTCAGCCCGCCCCCGGTCCTACCGAGATTTACCCCTCCGCCTTGCCGAGTACGGTCAGGTGTATCGCTGGGAAGAGTCCGGCGCCGTGGGCGGCCTCGTGCGGGTGCGCGGCATGTGCATGAACGATGCGCACATCTACTGCACGGAAGCGCAGATCAAGGACGAATTCAAAGCCGTGCTCCAGATGTACCAGGAGGCCTACGCGGTGCTCGGGGTCACCGATTACCGGGTGCGCCTGTCCCGCTGGGATCCGGAGGACGAGAAGGGTAAGGAAAAGTACATTAACGATCCCGGCGCCTGGGCCCACGCTGAGCGGGTCCTCGCGGAGGTGCTGGACGAGCTGGGCTGGGACTACTTCGATGGCCCTGGGGAAGCGGCTTTCTACGGCCCGAAGATCGACATCCAGTTCAAAACGGTGACGGGCCGGGAGGAAACGGTCTCCACGGTGCAGCTCGACTTTGCCCAGCCCGGCCGCCTCGGTCTCCAGTACAAGGGTGCAGACGGCGAGCTCCACACCCCCTGGGTGATTCACCGGGCCCCGTTCTCCACCCACGAGCGCATGGTGGCCTTCCTCCTGGAGCATTACGGCGGGGCCTTCCCGGCCTGGCTGGCGCCGGTGCAGGTGCAGGTCATTACTGTGGCCGATCGCTTCAACGACTACGGCCACGCGCTCGTGCGCCGGCTCCGGGGACACCGGGTGCGGGCCGAAATGGCCGCCGAAGGGGAAACGGTGGGGCGGAAGATCCGGGAGGGCACCACGCAGAAGATCCCGAACCTGCTCATCATTGGGGAGCGGGAAGTAGAGGAGGGGACCGTTACCCTCCGTCGCTATGGCGTGGATCAGCAGCTAACGCTGAGCCAGGACGCTTTCGTTGCGGCGCTCTTGAAGACCGTTGAAGCGCGGGCCCCGGCCTTCCTCCTCGACGGCGTCGAGGCGGCCAGCTAGCCATGGGCCTCGGCGAGCAACTCCGCACCCGCGGGGGGGAGTGGCTCCGCCCCGTCGCGCCGAGCCAGGCAGAGGCGCTCTACGAGGCCGTCGATGTCTCCCGGGACGCTCTTGCGCCTTGGCTGCCCTGGTGTACGTCGCGCTACACCCCTGCGAACGCCGAGGCCTTTCTCGCCGAAGCTACCCTCGAGCATCGCGCCCTTATCTTTCCCTCACGAGATTCCACAGCGGTGCTGGGCGCGGTGAGCCTCATGCCTGTGGATCGCTACGACGGTGTCTGGAAGCTCGGCTATTGGGTGCGCGCCGACGCCCAGCGCCGTGGACTCGCTCGTCGAGCCGCGGCCACGCTGTGCCAGGCGGCCTTCGCTTCCGGCACGGTGCAGCGCGTATCGATTTTGGTTGCGGTGGAGAACGCCCCGAGCCGGCGCGTCGTCGAGGCGCTGGGGGCGCAGCAAGAGGGAGTACTCAAAAGTCGGCTTCTGTTGCCCAGCGGGAGACACGACGCGGCGATCTATGGCCTGATGCCGGAAGCCCTTGCGGAGGACCTCCGGCCTTAGTGCGGCCTAAAGGATGCGGGACTTCCCGTGCCCTTCCCAGTAGCGATCCCGGAGCAGGCGCTTGTAAAGCTTGCCCGTGGGATGGCGCGGCAGCTCAGCTTCGAAATCTACGGACCGGGGACACTTCAGGTGAGCCAGGTTTGCCCGGCAGAAGGCTATGAGTTCTTCCGCCAGCTCGGGCCCAGCAAGGTCCATGGAGATGGGCTGGACCACGGCCTTTACCTCTTCTCCGAACTCCTCGTTCGGCACCCCGAACACGGCGACGTCGGCCACCTTGTCGTGAGTTACCAGGAGATTCTCCACCTCCTGGGGATAGATGTTCACGCCTCCGGAAATGATCATGAAGGTCTTCCGGTCGGTGAGGAATAGAAAGCCATCCTCGTCCAGATAGCCCATGTCCCCCAGGGTGGTCCAGCCGCGCTGGGAGGGGTGTTGGGAGTCGGCGGTTTTGTCTGGGTCGTTGTGGTACTCGAAGGTGCCACCGTCACTGAAGTAGATGGTGCCCGTCTCTCCGGGGGGAAGTTCGCGCCCGTCGTCGTCGCAGATGTGCACCGCGCCGAGGAGGGGACGGCCCACGGTACCGGGGTGAGCCAGCCACTCCTGGGGCCCGGCGGCGCAGAAGCCATTGCCTTCCGTGCCAGCGTAGTACTCGTGAATCACAGGGCCCCACCAGTCCATCATGGCCTGCTTCACGGGGACGGGGCAGGGGGCTGCGGCGTGGATGGCGACCTTCAGGCTTGAAACGTCATAGCGGAGCCGGTCGGCTTCCGGGAGCTTCAGCATGCGCACAAACATAGTGGGCACGAACTGGCCGTGGGTCAGCTGGTGCTTCTCGATGAGGGCGAGGGCTTCCTCCGGATCAAAGCGCTCCATGATGATCGAGGTGCCCCCGTGGCGCATGACCGCCATGTTGTAGCGCAAGGGAGCTGAGTGATAGAGCGGCGCTGGGGACAGGTAGCGGACGTTCTCATCCATCTGATAGAGGGCCTGGGTGAGGCCCAAGAGGCCGCCGGCGCTGCCCAGAGGCTCGCCGCTGAGGGACACCTTGATGCCCTTGGGGCGCCCCGTGGTGCCGGAGGAGTAGAGCATGTCCGCCCCTTCCGTTTCGTCGGCAATGGGCGTTGCTGGCTGGGAGGCTACGGCGCTTTCCCAGCTTTCAAAGCCCTCGACGGTATCGTCCAGCATGAAGCGATGGACGTTCAAGCGCCCCGCAAGACGGCCGGCAAGGTCGCGCTGCGCATGGGTGGTGATAAACACCTTCGCTTCGCAATCCTCAACGATATAAGCGACTTCCTCTTCCTGGAGCCGGTAGCTGATGGCCGTGTAGTAGAGTCCGGCGCGCTGCGCCGCCCAGCATAGGGTGAAGAAGGCGGGGTGGTTCTCCATCATGATGGCGATGTGGTCCCCCACCGCCAGCCCCAGGCTTCGGAACAGCTGGGCCCCCTGATTCGAGCGAGCTTCCAGCTCTCCGTAGGTGACCGTCTCTCCCGAGGCGGCAAAAATATAGGCTGGTTTTTCAGGGTTTTTCGCAGCGTGTATACCAGGGTGCATGGTGCGTCATTCTCCAACGGGCCGCGGTGCCCTAGGGGGCGCTGACCGCGGCGGTTTGGCGTAGGGATAGGTAGTCGACCAAGATTTCTGCGCCCTCGGCGAGCAGCGCGTCCCGATCCTCTTCGTCGTCTTCGTCTTCGTCTTCGCCTTCGGTGAGGGCAGCGTCGCTTTCGGCGTCGCCCTCGAAATCGTCCACCAGAGCGCTGGCGGCCTTAATCGTGGTGTCTTCCGTGCTGTCCTCGTCCTGTCCCTCCGAGGCCTCATCCTCGTCCTTTTCCAGAGCCTCCAGGCTGGCCACCACGGGAAGGCCTTTGGCTTCTCGGCGAGTGTTTTCAATAGCCAGGCGCAGCGCCTCATCTTCCTCGCGCTCCAGGCGCCGCTGCGCCTCATTGAGGGAAAGGCGATTGCGGGCGCTTCGGGCCCGGGCCCGTTCCACCATGGCTTCCAAGTAGGCGAAGTCCGGGTCCGTTTCCACGCGGATTTCGTGCCGGTCCTCGAGGAGGGCGAGGAGAGGGGCCAGATTCGGGCCCCGGCGGTAGCGCGTGGGACGAATCACGTCCCAGGGGAGGGCATCATCGAGTGTGCTTTCGCCAATCTCGTCTCGGTCGTATACCTCGGGGTATTCGATGTCCGGGATCACCCCCTGGTGCTGGGTGCTCTGCCCCGACACCCGGTAGAACTTGGCCTGGGTCATCTTGAGCTGGCCCCGGTTTAGGGGGATGAGGGTTTGCACCGTGCCCTTGCCGAAGGTCTGTCCCCCCAGGACCAGGCCGCGTTGGTAATCCTGGATGGCGCCGGCGAAGATCTCCGAGGCGGAGGCCGAGAGGCGATTCACTAGCACGGCGAGGGGGCCTTCCCAGGCCACCTGCCCGTCTTCGTCGTTAAAGAGATCGACCCGGCCGCTGGCGCTGCGAATTTGCACCGTTGGCCCGGCTTCAATGAAGAGTCCCGTGAGGGCATTGGCTTCCTGAAGGGAGCCACCGCCATTGTTGCGAAGGTCGATGACGATGCCGTCCACCGGCTCGCAGGGCGCCGCGTATTCCGCGTCGCCGACCTCTTCACTGAGGCTTTTCACGTTCTCGCAACGTAGGCCTTCAATCAGGCGTTGCACGTCCCGGGTCGTGCTTTTGTATTCCGGATCCCCCTGCTGGAGGGCCTTGAAATCAATGTAGAAGGTGGGGATATCGATAACCCCAATACGGAAGCTCTCCTGGCCCCGGGGCACTTCGATGACTTCGCTCTGGGCCGACTGCTCTTCAAGCTTCACCGCTTCCCGCACCAGGCTTAGCACCCGGGGCGGGGCGCCCGCTTCGCTATCCGGCGGCAGCACTTCGAGGCGAACCGTGGTGCCCGCCGGGCCGCGAATGAGGTCGACAACGTCATCAAGGCGCCAGCCCACCACGTCCACGAACTCGCCGTCTTCCCCCTGGGCCACGGCGCTGATGCGATCGGAAGGCTTAATCTGCTTGCTCTTCTCCGCTGGCCCCGCGGGGACCAGGCTCGCGATGGTGGTGTACTCGTCTTCCACCCGTAGCACCGCCCCAATGCCTTCGAGGGATAGGCTCATTTGGATGTTGAAATTCTCCGACGTACGCGGAGAAAAGTATTGCGTGTGCGGGTCGTAGCTCGCCGCCAGAGCGTTCATGAAGAGTTGGAAGGCATCCTCGGCGGTGGTTTGTTTCAAGCGGTGCAGGCGGTTTTGGTAGCGCTTCTCAAGCAGGGGTCCGATCTCGTCATCCGCCTTATCCGCAAGCTTTAGGGATAGCACGCTGGCCTTTAGGCGCCGTCGCCAGAGGTCCTCGCGTGCTTCCGCGCTGGCAAGGAAGCGCTCCTCGCTCCGGTCCATGGCGAGGTATTCCTCCTTGTTGAAATCCAGTGCTTCGATCCCAGTTTCAAGGAGGGCCAGAAGGGCCTCGAGCTGGGCCTCCGCAGCGCTTTGGTAGCGATTGAAGATCTCGAAAGCCGGGGCCAAATCCCCGCGCCGGAGCGCATCGTCCAGGGTGTAGCGGTAACGCTCGAACTGGGCGATGTCGCCCTCGAGAAAGTAGGCCCGCTGGGGGTCCAAGGCATCGAGGTAATGATCCAGCGTGTCGCTGGACAGGGTGTCGTCGATGGCCCGACGCACGTAGTGGTGCCGCGCAAGCTGCTCAAGAACCGCAAGGGCCGTTTCGGGATGTTCGGCCTCCGGTGAAAGGGGCGTGACGGGGCCCTCCTCGGGGCCTAGGGCTTGAGCCCCAGCCGTTAAGGACAGGGCAAGAAGGGCCGCGGTAAGCGGCCGAAGAAGCGGGTTTCGCATGCGTCACATCCTAAGGTGAGCGTGAGTGCGAAGGCCAAGGCACGCTTGCGTGCCAGGCCCCCTTTGCCCCGGTATAGTAGGCGTCGCCATTTGGGCCACGCAACCGCAGCGTGTCCACGCGCCGAAGGCCCTGGGGAGGGCCCCGGTTTCATTCCCTTGCCTTGGAGCACCCTTGCTATGGCCACGGCCTTATTTAAGCCCGTCCTTTTGACCGCCACCCTCAGTACTCTGTTGCTTGCCGGCTGCGCCCCGAAGGAAGGGGACGAAGCGAAGGCTGCGCCTACGAGCGATGCGGGGCGCGTCAGCTACGGCCTCGGCTACAACACCGTTGAGAGCCTCGCGGGCCAGCTTGAGGAAGATTTTGACGGCGAGGCCTTCGCTCAAGGGGTGGCCGACGCCGTTGCCGGGCGGCCCCAGCAGGTGGATGAGGCAGGCCTGAACGACGCCCGGGATAGCATCGTGGAACGGCGCCAGGCACAGGCCGACGCCGAAGCGGCCTCGGCCGCGGAAGAGGCAGGGCGCTTCCTTGAGGAAAACCAAAGCCAGGAGGGGGTCGTCGTCACGGCTTCCGGGCTCCAGTACCAGGTGCTGAAGCGAAGCGACAGCGAGCAGCGGCCGACGCCGGAGGATACGGTGCGCACCCACTACACCGGGGAACTCGCGGACGGCAGCGTGTTTGACAGCTCGGAAGCCAGGGGCGTGCCCGCCACCTTCGGGGTCAGCCGGGTGATTCCGGGCTGGCAAGAGGCGCTCCAGCTCATGGCCGTGGGCGATCGCTTCAAGCTCTGGATTCCTCCGGAGCTGGGCTATGGTAGCCGCGGGGCCGGGGATAGCATCCCCCCGAACGCTGCGCTGGTTTTTGAGGTGGAGCTCCTCGCGATCAACCCCGAAGACTGATCCGGCGCCATGCCGGAGGATCGAAGCCCGGCCGCCGCGGCGGCCGAGGGCCCCGCTAGTTCCGCGCCCCGTCGCCGGAAGCCCCCCTTCCTGGGCTGGCGCATGGTGGCGGTGGCGTTTTTCGTCGATTTCATTGCCGTGGGTTTTTTCTTCTACTCCTACGGCGTGTTCTTTAAGGCCCTGGCGGCGGAGTTTGGCGGGGCCCGCTTTGATGTCTCCCTGGGCCTGACCCTCGTAAATGCTGTGGGTGCGGTCCTGGCCCCTTTTCTGGGGCAAGCGTTGGATCGCTACCCCATCAAATATGTGATTGCCGTCGGCACCGCCGCCATGAGCCTGGGCTTTTGCCTTTTGAGCCTGATTACGGCGCAGTGGCAGTTCTACCTGATCCTCTCCACCCTCATCGGCTTCGGCTTGAACTCCATGGGCGGCCTGGCCACGGCCAAGCTGGTGGCTAACTGGTTTGATCGCGGGCGGGGCATGGCCCTCGGCGTAGCCACCATGGGCATTTCCCTCTCGGGCGTGCTCATGCCCGTGCTCTCTGCGCTGCTCATTGAGGCCGTCGGCTGGCGCGGGGGCTTTTTAGTATTTGGCGCATTCACCGCGCTTCTCGTATTGCCCGTGACCCTGCGCTTTGTGGTGTCCTCTCCGGAGCACCTGGGCCTTGCCCCGGACGGGGATAGGCCATCGCCAACCCCCGCCGCCCCGAGGCCCGTGCTCGCGACCCGCGGCTTTTTGCGCGACCGGAACTTTTGGATGCTGACCCTCTGCGTCGGACGCCTTTTTTGCTGTATGAGCGCGACGCTCACGCACATGGTTCCCAGGGTGAGCGATCTCTGTTACACCGTGCTTGAAGCGGCACCCATCTTGTCCTTCGGCGCCGCGGCGGGGGTGCTTGGGAAGGTGCTCTTTGGCTATCTGGTGGATCGGGTCGACCCACGGGTGGCTCTCTTTACGGCGATCGGGGCCCAGTTCCTGGGGCAGCTGGGCATGCTGCAGACCTCGGACTATGCGCTCTTTGCGCTATTCGCCACGCTCTTTGGCTTTGGGATGGGGGGCATTGTGCCGCTCCACGGGGCCATTGCGGGGCAGGTGTTTGGGCGAGAGAATTTTGGCAAGGTTATGGGGCTGATGCGCCCGGCGATGATGCCCCTGCAAATCGCTGGCTTACCCTTTGCCGGGTGGGTGTTTGACCGCTTTGGGGCGTACGACTTGGCGTTCCAGGTATTCCTGGTGCTCTATGGGCTGAGCGCGCTCTGCGCCTCCGCGCTGCGCCTCGAAAAATCCACGGCCTAGGGAGAAGCTCGCCATGGCTGGCTCGGGAAGCACCCTCCGACGTCGCATCCTCCTCGGAAGTGCCCTCTTGGGAGGCTTCTTTTGGATTTTTTGGGACAGCTGGGGGCTTGACCCTGCGCTGTTGGCCGAGTTCCTATTTGGCGCAAGCCTGCTGGTGCTGGCCTGCGCCGTTCCTGCAGCCCTCGTGGGCTGGCTGCTGGCGCGCTGGCGCCGCTAGCGCACGCCGCTAGCGCACGCCGCTAGCGTGCGCCCTCCACCAGACGCCAGGGCAGCGTTTCCCCGCCGTGGTAGATCCGCACGTCCCCAAGGGGCGTTGCCCAGTTCAGCGGCACCGGGTCTTCTGTCCGCGCGAGGGTGACCGTGCCCTCGTTCAGGGGCAGGCCGTAAAAGTGGGGTCCGAATTCGCTGGCAAAGGCCTCGAGCCACTCGAGGGCTCCGTCTTCTTCGAAGGTGGTGGCGTAGCTTTCAAGAGCGACGGGGGCGCTAAAGATGCCCGCGCAGCCGCAGGCGCTTTCCTTATCGCTGACTAAATGGGGCGCCGAGTCCGTACCGAGGAAGAACTTCGGGTTACCGCTCGTGGCGGCGCGGCGAAGGGCGAGGCGGTGAGCCTCCCGCTTCGCCACCGGTAAGCAAAAGTGATGGGGGCGCATGCCGCCCGCCAACAGATCGTTACGATTCAGTCGAAGATGATGGGCCGTGATTGTCGCCGCGAGGTTGGGCGCTTCGCTTTCTACGTAGGCCACGGCCTCCGCTGTGGTGATGTGCTCAAACACCACCTTCAGCCCCGGATGGCGCTGACGCAGGGGCTTTAGCTCGCGCTCGATAAAAACCGCTTCCCGGTCGAAGATATCGATCTCTGGGTCCACCACTTCCCCGTGAATGAGCAGGGGCATGCCCAGTTTCGCCATCGTTTCGAAGACGGGATCGAGGACCTTGAGGTTCCGGACCCCGGCGTCGGAGTTGGTGGTGGCCCCGGCGGGGTAGAGCTTTACCGCGGTGACGATATCCGCGGCCCAGCCCTGGCGCAGGTCCTCTGCGTCGGTGGTTTCCGTGAGGTAAAGGGTCATGAGCGGTTCAAAGGCCTGGCCCGGGGGCACCGCCGCCACGATGGCGTCCCGGTAGCGCGCGGCGTCTTCGCTGCGCCGCACCGGTGGCACTAAGTTGGGCATAACGATGGCCCGGCGAAACTGGGCGCTCGTGGCTCGCGCCACGGCTTTTAGCATGGCCCCGTCGCGAAGGTGGAGGTGCCAATCGTCGGGGGTGCGCAGGGTCAGGCGTTTGGGGGCGGTCATGGGCGATCAATCTCCGGTAAGGGGCCTACTTTTGGAAGTCCCGCTTCCATACCTCGTAGGGCATGCCGTACACCCGTTCCCGCGCGGCGCTGTCTTCTAAGGGCGCCCCGGCAGCTTCCGCCGCTTCCCGGTACCACCGGCTGAGGCAGTTCCGGCAAAAGCTGGCCAGGTTCATGAGATCGATGTTTTGCACGTCCCGGTGGCTGTCTAAGTGCTCAAGGAGTCGGCGAAAGGCCGCAGCCTCAATCGCGTTTTGTTCTGGGGTTGGGGCGGGATGATCCATGGGGCCTCCTAGGGGCGTTCGGCTTCGAAGGTTTGCAGGATAGCGGGGAGCAGATCGGCCCCAAGGGCCTGGCTCCGGGCTGGGGACCAGCCTTCTACGGGATCCGGATGATTGCGATCATCCTTGAAGGGCATTTCCAGGGTAAAGGCCGGGCAGTGAAAGCGGTGCGCCACGGCGGCGGTGGCCATGGTGAGATTGGCGCGCCCGGGGGGCGCCACGGGATAGCCGTAGCGCTGCTGATAGGCAGGATTTAAGGCCTCCAGAAGATCGCGGAAGCGCTGTTGCCGGGCGGCCCAGCGCGCCCCCGCCTCGCCGACGCCGAAGCCCGGCACGCCCTCGCAGCCCGCGGTGAAGACATAGGGCAGGGCTTCATCGCCGTGAAGATCAAGGAACAGCGCTACACCGCTGTTTGCCATGGATTGCCATACCCCGGCCACCTCCGGGGCGGAAAGCTCCTCCGGATTCTTCCAGGCTCGATTCAAGTTCGTACCCGCGGCGTTGGTGCGCAGATAGCCCTTGGCGGCGCCGTCGGGGTTCATGTTGGGCACGATATGGAATTCAAAGGATCCCCGGAGGCGCTGGCTGCTCTCCCGGGTGGGGTCGAGCAGCGCGCGGATCAGCCCATCGGTGGCCCAGCTGGCCATGGTTTCTCCCGGGTGCTGGCGAGCAATCACCCAGATTGGCGTGCCCCCGGGTTTGCCGATGCGCAGCCCTTCCACCGGGCGCCCATCACAGGAGACTGCCCAGCAATGGCGCATCGCGCCCTGGGCGCTGGCCCAGGCCAGAAGGTTATCGATGGCGGGTTGGTCGTGGGGGACGAAGTAGGCGCAGTCCACCCAGCCCTCTTTCAAGGGGGCTTCCCAGCTGAGGACGCCTTCGGCGTAGGTCGTGGGGTGCCGATGCCATCCTTGCGCGCCGTGGCGAAGCACGACGGCGTAGTCGTCCCAGCCCCGGGGGTAGGCGGCGTCTCCGGCATTCACCAGGCGTACCTTCACGCGCTGCCCCGGCGTGCCCCAAAGGCGAAAGTAAAACCATTGGAGGAAGGGCTTACCCTCGCCGCCGGGGTCCGGGGTGATTTCCACCTCTGCGGTAGCGGCCCCCGGTTGCCAGGCCCGAAGACGCCCATTGCCGCCGGGAAAGGCGCTGCTGAATGCAAGGTCAGCCATCGGCGTCGTCCTTCTGAAGGCCGCCTAGAGCGGGCAGTAGCGCGTCGATGAGCTGGCCAAGGGTGGGCGCGAGGAGGGCAAGGTTGGCATCCAGCGCCGCCGCCGCATCCTCCGCAGGGGTGTCGTCATCGGCCTCGGGAAGGCGGAGCCGCTTGATGGCCCCCTCCTCATCGAGCACGAAGCTGACTGCCGCATCGTCTGTTAGCTGGTAGTGCAGCTCCAGGGCGGTCACGCGAAGGCCCCGTTCGAGGGTGGCGTGCACCTCCGCCTCGTCGAGGTCCTGGCCCCGGAAGCGTACCTTATTGGCTCGATCCAAGGGGTGTTCGAGATCGGCCCATTGCCCGAGGGAAAAGCCCGCCGGTAGGGGATCCCCCATGAGGCAGCGGGTGAGCACGCCATCCAAGGGATTTTCGAAGCGCAGGGGGGCGATAGGGAGGCTTCCGAGGGCGCCCCGGAGGCTTTCGAGCACGGCCTCAGCCTTGGCGGCGACGCTGCCCTCGGTGGCCAGGAGGCCCCGCTCCCGGTCAATCAGCACCCAGGTGCGGCGGGACCGAACCAGAGCCTGGGAGAGGAGTTCATTGGTGAGCGTCTCAATGAGCTCCCGCCGCGCCATGCCCTTAACGGGAATGCCCGTTTTCGCCTCCTGCTCCGCGGCGCGCTCGGGGAAGCACTCCATAATGGCGGCTTTCGGCAGGATGCGCTCTTGGGTGCGCAGGCGACAGAGCTGGAAGGGGCCTTGGCCGAGCACGTGGGCGCCATCCTCCTCCTCGAGCAGAGGCGCCCAGCCGCTCCGTTCCGTCTGCCCGGGACCGCAAGGGCTAAAGGGCTGGGCCGCGAGGGCTTGGTCAAAGTCTTCATCGGAGAGGGTCCAGGGAGCGCGGAGCTGCCAGAGGCGAAGGGCGCGAAACCACATATGGAGGGTCCTTGTGCTGAAGGCGGAGAAGTATGAAGGACTCTTGGCCCAAGCTCTATGATTCGGCGGGTCCATGAGGTGCACGCCTTCGCTGAGCCGTCTACACTGGCTCCCGGTCCAAGGGGAATCTCTATGACGCGCCGCCACGTTCATGCCGCATTGGGGCTGTTGCTTCTGGCACTGCTGGGGGGGTGCGCGTCCCAGGGCCCGTCGCCCGAGGCCCTTGCGGAGCTCACCCTCGCCCTCGAAGATCCGGAGCAGAGCGGGGAGGCCCGCCTGGACGAACTGCTCCTCCGCTACCCCGATCACCTCCCTCTGCTTGAGCTGGCGTTGGCCCGTAGTGGAGCCCAGAGCGATCGCAAGGGACGTTTACGCTACGCCCGCGCCGCCTTTTCCGCCGCCCTCGGGGCGGGGCTCTCCCGGGACGCGCTTGAGGTGTGGGAGCAGGCGCTGCTCGACGCCCTTCAGGGGGTGTCGGCCTCGGCTCCAGTGTCTGCGCTCCAGGGCCTTAGCGCCGACGATCAGGCCCTTCTTGACGAGCTGGCCTTCCTCCAGCTTGAAGCCCAGGTGCTGTTTGATGACGGCGCCGCGGAAGACGCCTTCGGCACCCTAGAACTGGCCCTGGCGCTCGCCGATGACGTTCTGGGCGCAAGCAGCGAAGAAAGCCAACGCTTGAGTCTGTCCCTTGGCGATCTCGCCCTTTTTCTCGGGGATCCCCGGCGCGCCGAAGGACTCTATGGCGCGGTGGTGGAGGGGGGATCGCCCGCGTTGGCGCAGACCGCGCGGACCCGGCTGGCGGAGCTCTATGAACAGGAAGGGCGAATGACCGGGGCCGCTGCGGTGACCAAACAGGCCCTCGACGCCGCGAAAGATCCCCTGGAACGCGCATCCCTCGCCGAGGCCCTTGGTCGACGGCTGGATCAGGCCGGGCAGCTCTCTGCGGGTCTGAGCGCGGTGCAGGGGGCCTGCGATGCCCTGGCTGAAGCGGGCCATCCTCTCCTGGCTCCGGTGCTCCAGTGCCGCCAAAGCCGGATCACCATGCTCGCCCGAGGCGGGCGATCCGGAGAGGCGCTCGCGGCCTTGGAGGTCCTTCAGGCTCAGCGTGCGCAGCGTTTTGGTGAGCAAGCCGTAGAGACCCTTCGCGGTGAACTGGACCGGGCCAACCTCGAGCGGGCCTTGGGGCAGCGGACTGCAGCTGCGGCTCGCCTTGAAGCGCTGGCTCTAGTCCCGGGCTTTAGCGACGGCGCCCTTGGGGCGGAATTGAAGGAGGCGCAAGCGCGCCTGGCCTTCGATGCGGGGGCGGATCGACAGGCGCTCGAAGCCGCCCAGGAAAGCCTGCGCCTTCGCGATGGGCTTTTCGCAGACGATCACCCTCTGCTCTTAGAAAGCAAGAATCTCCTAGCGGCCATCACGCTGCGTCTCGGGGATCGGCCAGCGGCGGAGGGGGCCTGGCGGGAGGTGCTGGCGGGCTTTGAACGGCGCTATGGGGAGGAAAGCCTCGCCACGCTGACGGTGATGAGCAACCTGGGCATGCTCCTGGAGCAGGTGGGGCTCTTTGATGAGGCCGAGCCGCTCCTCCGCGATGCCCTCGCCGCGGCGCGCACCGTGCTCGGCCCCACCCATCCCCAAACCCTGACCATCATGAATAATCTGGCCCTGCTTCTCGAAAGCCAGGGCACCTTTGATCAGGCCGAGGCCCTCTACCTCGAGCCCCTGGAAACGCTTCGGGCGCTGGGCCAGGGGGAGCGGCCGGAAGCGCTCGCCATGGAAAACAACCTGGCCTATCTCTATCTGCTACAGGGGGCCGGAGCTGAGGCGCGGCGTCGCTTCGCCGGGCTTTTCGATCGCTTCTCCGGAACGCTGGGGCCGACCCACCCCGATACGCTCCGGGCGCTGAATAATCGGGGACGCGCGGAAGCGCTCCTCGGCGATCTCGGGGCCGCGCGGCAGAGCTTGCTTTCTGCTCTAGCGGGACGGGAGGCGCGCTATGGGCCTTTGCATCGGGATGTCATTCGCTCGCAAATCGACCTTGGGTCCCTAGAGCAGCAGGGGGGGGCTCTCGCAGCAGCGGAGGCCCGGCTTCGGGAGGCTTTCAGCCGGGCGGAGCGTGGGCTTGGGGAAGCCCATCCCTATACCTTTGATGCGCTCAATGCGCTGGCGGCGGTGCTGCGCCAGCAGGGTAAGAAGGATGCGGCCTTCCGCCTTCAGCGGACGGGCTTTAAGCGGCGCACGGCGTTCTTCCAGCGCGTGCTACCGGTGACCGGGGAAAACGCCCGGGAGGGCTACCTTCGTCTCCATCGCCCAGAGCTCGACGCCTTTCTGGCGCTCATTCCGGATCACTCCGATGAAGCGGAGGCTGGGCGAGCCGTCCTTGAGATCAGCCTGGCGCGGAAGGGGCTGCTCCTGGCCATCGCGTCGGATATCGCCCAAATCGCAGCCCTGGGCCTCAACCCCGAACTATCGGCGCTTACCGAATCCCTTGCGGACGCCCGGGAAACGCTTGCTCAGTTGACCCTTGGCGGCCCCGGGGAGGGCGATCCCCTCGCGCACCTGGCGAAGCTTCGCGCGGAGGAGGGGCGCATTGAGGATTTGCAGCGGGCCCTCGGGCGGGCGAGTCTTCGCTACCAGCAAACCATCGAGGCGCCGAGCGTCGATGAGCTCGCGTCCCAGCTTCCGAAGGAGGGGGCGGCTCTTGTGGACTTCCTCGCCTATCGGGACTACGAGGGGACCCGCCGGCTTCTCGCCGCGGTGCTTCAGCGTGACCCCGAGGGAGGCATTTCGGTGCAACCGGTCACCTTCGCTCCCTTGGACAAGATCGAAGAGGGCATTCGCTATTACCGAGAGCTGATTCAGGACGAGGGCGTGGGCGATGACGAGCTCCTTGAGGAGGGCATGTTCCTCTACGAGGACGTTTGGGCGCCGGTGGCCGAATACTTGAATCCGGACCTGCCCGTGTATCTCGTTCCCGATGGGCTGCTGAATATTTTGCCCTTCGACGCGCTGGTGGATGAGGATGAGCGCTACCTCCTCGAAACCCTCGATTTGCGCATTCTGTCTTCGATCCGCGATTTGCTGCCCAATCGCCTTCCCGCCGCGGCGGCGCCGCCCCTGGTGATGGCCGGGCCCGACTATGACACTGACGCCGTGGCGGACCCGGAGCAGATGGCCCAGGCTCGAAGCCGCGCTGCGGGGCGCCCCGCGCCCATGGGAGGCCGCGCTAAGGAGGACGAGGCCTTGCCGGCTTCTCGCGCTGCCGTGGTGCTCGAATCTCTCCGAGCCGCTTCCGATGGCCTTCGGGGGTTGAGCTTTAGTCCCTTGCCCGGAGCCCGGCTGGAGGGAGAGCTGATCGTGCGCCGCCTCGGCGAGGAGGCCGGGACCGCGCCGGAAATTCTTACGGCCCTGGATGCCCAGGAAGCCGTGCTGGGTCAGTTGACAGCCCCTCCTGCCATTCTCCACCTCGCCACCCACGGCTTTTTCCTGGCGCCGGAGGAGAAGCTTCGCAAGCGCCTCATGAAGGCTCAGCGCTCTGCGGAGATGATCATCCCTCCGCCCGGGGATAACCCCCTATTGCGCGCGGGCCTCGCCTTCGCCGGCATAAACGAGAATGCCCCCTTCTTCGGTCAGCTGGATACGCGAAATGACGGCGTACTCACGGCCATGGAAGTGCTCGACCTGGATCTCACGGGCACCCAGCTGGCCGTGCTTTCGGCCTGTGAAACGGGGCTCGGGGAGATTCATGAAGGGGAGGGTGTGTATGGCCTCCGCCGGGCCTTTCAGGAGGCCGGAGTGCGGGAGGTGGTAACGTCCCTTTGGGAAGTGAGCGATGCGGGCACGCAGGCGCTGATGACCGCCATGTATGCCCGCCTCGCCGAGGGCATGGCGCCCCGGGAAGCGCTGCGGGAAGCGCAGCGGGAGCTGGCGGCTTCCCCGCGCT
>JADHNT010000002.1 GCA_016779385.1 Pseudomonadales bacterium | reverse complement strand
TGAAACGATTCGCTATGAGCTCGAGGGCGGGGTGCTGACCCTCACCCTGAATCGGCCCGATCGGCTGAATGCGTTCAACAACACCATGATGCACGAGATGATCGCCGCCCTGGACGCGGCGGACGCCGACGACAACGTCCGCGCCATCATCGTAACCGGCGAAGGCCGGGGCTTCTGCGCCGGCGCTGACCTGGAGAAGGGCGGGGAAACCTTCGACTACGACGCCCAGGGCCGGAGCGAAGAAAAAAGCGCCCTGCCCCCCCGGGACGGCGGTGGTCTTCTGACCCTGCGCATCTACGAATGCAACAAGCCCATGATCGCCGCCGTGAACGGCCCAGCCGTGGGCGTGGGGGCGACCATGCAGTTGCCTATGGATATTCGCCTCGCCTCCGAGAACGCCAAGTTTGGCTTCGTCTTCTCCCGCCGAGGGATCGTCCCCGAGGCCTGCTCGAGCTACTTCCTCCCGCGGGTTGTCGGCATTGGCCAGGCCCTGGAGTGGGCCTACTCCGGCCGCGTCTTCTCCGGGCAGGAAGCCCTGGCTGGGGGTCTCGTGAAGGAAGTGCTGGCACCGGAGGCGCTCCTGCCCCGGGCCCAGGAAATTGCCAAGGAAATCGCCGAGAACACCTCCGCCATTTCCGTCACCCTCATTCGCCATATGATGTGGCGCATGCTCGGCGCCGACCACCCCATGGAAGCGCACAAAATCGATTCCCGGGGCGTCTACGGCACGGGTCGGGGCCCGGATGCAAAGGAAGGGGTCATGTCCTTCCTCGAGAAGCGTCCCCCAGCCTTCACCGGCAAGCCGAGCACGGACATGCCCGACTTCTTCCCCTGGTGGAATCAGCGGGACTTTGGCTAAGACCACCTCGGTCGAAGGCTTGCAAACAGCGAAAGGAGATCGCCCATGAGCGACGCCGTTATAGCCCAGAAAGCGCCCTTCCCCGTGGAACTCACGGAAGGGCAAAAGGTGTTTTGGTGCAGCTGTGGGCGCAGTAGTAAGCAGCCCTTCTGCGATGGCTCCCACAAGGGCACGGACTTCACCCCCGTGGCCTTCGAGGCGCCGGCAGCTAGGACCTACTACTTTTGCGGGTGCAAGGCTTCGGCCAAGGCGCCCCTTTGTGACGGGGCCCACAACGCCCTCTAGCCCACCCTCTTCGCCGGGGCCCACGCCCCGGCCAGACCTCGAGACCTTTCGATGATTACTCGCTACCTGCAGCAGCTCACGGGGACCGACCTCACGGCCCCGGACCCCGCCCGTCGCCTGGCCGCCCTGGCGAAACTTGATCCGGAAAAGGATCGGGAAAAGCTCCTGGCTGTCATGACCGAAGACGAGGACGGCGCCGTTCGGGAAAGTGCCCTGCGACACCTTAGCGACGCCGCCCTGTGTGTGGAACACCTGGCCACCCCCGGGGTGGGCGGGGCCGCCCGGGTCGTGCTCGGGGAGCTGCTCCTCGCAGGCACAGCGCTGGCACCGCTCATGGAGGGGCTCGAGGAAGCTACGCTGCGCCAGCTCATCGACGCCTGTCGGGAGCCGGAGCACTTCGAACCGGTGCTCGCAGCGCTGAAGGAAGAGGACACCTTTGCCCACATCGCGTCGCGCCATCCGGCACCGGCGGTGCGGGCCGCCGCGGCAGCGCGGGTGCATCACCACAGCGCGCTGCGAACCCTTGAGAAGCAGGTGCGCAGCAAGGACAAGGCCGTTGCGCAGCAGCTCCGAGCCCGCCTCGAGCACTACCGCGGCGCCCGCAAGGCCCTCGAGGCCCTCGTGCTCGAGCTTGAAGCGCAAAGCCAGCGCCTCGCGGCCCACGCCCAGGGTACGGACGATGGGCACCTGCTGGAGCGCTACCAGAGCGCCGAGCGTCAGCGAAGTGAACACCGGGCGGCGCTGGCCAGCCTCGCCCAAACCCTCGAGCATTTCGGCGATGGCGCCAAGGCCGGCGCGGCAGCCCTTGCGGCCTTTGATCACAGCCTCGCTCGCCTCGATGCGCGGCTCGCCGAGGAGAAGCGCGCCGCCGACGCCGCCGCAGCCCTGGAGGCCGCCGCGGCGCAAAAGCGGGACCAGCTGAAGGCCCAGCTGGAAGGCGTAGAGGCCCTCCTCGCCGACGCGGATCTGCGCATCAGCCGGGGGGAAGGCACCCCCGGAACGGGGGCACCACTCCTCGCCAGCCTGCAAACGGCCCTGGCCCTTGAGACCACGCGCTGGGAGGACGCCCTCGCGAGCGAGCCCTCCCTGCCCGACGCCGTGCTCACGCCCCTGAAAAACACCTTTACGCACCTGGCCCAGGCCCTCGGCGATCGCGTCGCCGCCCTCGAGCGGCTCCATGCCGCAGGCTCGCTGCCCGAGATGCCCGTCGAGCTTCCCGAGGTCCCCGAGCATCCCCCGAAGGATCCGGAAGCCGCGGCCCAGCTCTGGGCCAGTGCTGGCGCCCTTGGGGAAGCGCTCCAGACCCTCGAGGCGTGGGTCACGGCCCTCGCCTGGCCCCGGGAAGGGGCCCTGCCCCCGGAGGTCCTCGCGGCCCGGCGCCAGCGCGATGCCTTAAGCCAAACGGCGCGCGCCCTCGACGCCCTGGCCCAGCGCGCCAAGGAGCGGGCGGAAAAGCGGGTTCAACGCTTCGACCGGGCCCTGGCAAGCGAACAAACCAAAGCCGCGGGCGGCATGCTCGCAGAGCTGAAAACCCTGCACCCGGCCCTGCCCCCGGTGCATCAAAGCGGCATCGACCTTGAGGCCCTCGAGGCCCGCTACCAGGCCCTGCGGGACCAGCTCTTTGAGGCGAGCCTAGAGGCCCGGGAAGGCCTCATCGCCCAGCTCGAAGCCCTGACCGCCACCGCCGTCGATGGTGAGACCGCTGAGGCTCGGGAGGCCGCAGGCAAGCAGCGAGCAGAGGATGTCAAAGCCCTGCGGGGCGCCTGGAATGGCCTGGGCCCGGCCCGAGGGGAAGCGGGCAAAGCCCTGCAGAAGCGCTTCGACGCCGCAGCGGAAGCGGCCTTCGAACCGGCGCGGGCGGCCTTTGAAGCACAGAATCAGCTGCGGGCTGCGAACACCGCCGCGCGGGAGGCGCTCCTGAAGACTCTTGAGGAAACCCTCGATGCGGTGAACTGGGAGGCGCCCGATTGGAAAACCCTCGACCGCCTCTATCGCCATAGCAACGCCCAGTGGCGAGAGCATGAGCCCGTGGATAACGGCGGGCGACGCCTCGCGGGCCCCTTCTTCTCTCGCATGCGTGGTCTGAAAACCCAACTCGAGGCCCGCTGGCAGGCGAACGTGGAGGCCAAGCGCGCCCTCGTCGCGGAGGCCGAGGCCCTCGTGGCCGAGGGCAGCCGGGAGGCCGCGGAGCAGTGCAAAGCGCTCCAGCGGCGCTGGGCGGAAATCGACATCACGCCGCGGAAGGTCGACCGGGCCCTCTGGACCACCTTCCGAGGCCACTGCGACGCCATCTTTGGCCAGCTGCAGAAAGCCCGCAGCGAAGCCAAGGAGGCCGCCAACGCGGAAACCCAGGCCCTGCGCGACCTGACCCAGCAGGTAGCCGCCGGCACGGCCCAGGCCCAGGACGAGGCGACCCTCAACGCCCTTCCCGTGGACGCCCTGCGCCAGGCGCTTCGGGCCCTGCCCCGGCGTGGCCCACGGCAGCTGGACGCCGTTCGCAAGGCCGCGGAGCAGGCCCTGGATGGGATTAAGCATGCCAAACGGCGCCTGAATCAGCAGGCAGCCACGGCGGAGCTGGCGACGATCCTGACGCTTGATGCGCAGTGCTGCGAGGCAGAGCGCGCGGGGCAGGCCCTACCCACGGTCGTAGACGATGCCGCCTTGGCCGAGGTCCTGAGCGCCCGGGCCGCAGCGACGGCCGACAGCACGGCCCGCCGGGAAGCCTGCATCGATTTGGAGATGGCCCTAGGGGTGGATAGCCCCGCCAGCGATGCCCAGCTGCGCCTCGCGCGGCAGGTCGCGCGGCTGGCCTCGGGGCTGGGGAAGGGCCCGGCGGAGGACGATCCGCAGCAGCGCGCCATGGCCGCGGCCCTGCGCCTGCTGGCCACCCCGGGGGCGGAGGAAGAGGGTTGGGGCCTCGCGGCTCGGGCCCAAGCGGCCCTTCAGCGCTAGGGCCATGCTAGAACCCGTCGACCTCACCTGCCCCTACTGCGGGGAAGGCTTCGAGAGCCTCTACGACGAAAGCGAAGCCGCCTTCGGCGCTGGCGCTTTCGAGGCCATCGAGGACTGCCCCGTGTGCTGCCAGCCCATTACGGTGCGGCATACGCTCGACGGCTCGGGGCAGCGCGCCTACTCAGAAGCGCTTCGGGATAGCGACAGCTAGGCGCGCGATTCCGGCGCGGGACGCGAAGCCCGGGGCAAGGTGACACCCACGGCCGCGCCGCCGAAGGAGGAGGTGCCTATATCGAGGGCACCGCCATAGCTCGCCACCCGCTCCGTCACCATCGCCAGCCCGATGCCCTGCCCCTGCTGCGCCGTGTCCGCCCGAGCGCCCCGAGTGAGCACGTAGCCATGCAGCGCTTCCGGAATACCCGGACCGTCATCTTCTACCCAAAGCTTCACCGCGTCCGCCGTGCCCTCGGCGCGCAGATGCACGCGACTGCGGCCGTATTTGCAGGCGTTATCCAAAAGATTGCCGAGGATGTCGTAGAGATCGCGCTCATCCACAGCTACGGCGAGGGAAGGGTCGAGCGCTGCCGTCAGGGTCAGGCCCCGATCAGCGTGGAGGCGCCGTAGCCCCGCCAGCAATCGCTCACTGTGGGAGGCCAGGGGCACGGCATCGAAGGTGAGGGGGCTCGTCCCCAGGCTCGCCCGCTTCAGGTGATGGGCCACGATGCTTTCCATGCGGGAAAGCTGCGTGCTCCGCTCCCCCTCATCTTCTCGCCGCGTGTTCCGCAGAATGGCCAGGGGCGTCTTCAGGCTGTGGGCCAAATCGTCGAGGGTGGTGCGATAGCGTTTTTGCCGCGCCCGCTCCGAGGCTAGCAGCGCTTCCAGATTCTTCGCCAGACCCGACAGCTCGAGGGGCCAGGGCCGAGCCAGGGTCCCCTCCTCCCCCCGTTCCAGCGCCTCCACGGCCTGGGCCATGCGGCCCAGGGGCGCGAGGGCAGCGCGTAGCAGCGCCATTTGCAGCAGCAGGAGGGCGACCGTCGCCCCGCCGAGCCAGAGCCAAAGGGACCGACGAAAGCCTCGAGCTTCCTGCTGGAAGGGCTGCTGGCTGAAGCTCACCTCGAGGCGATAGGGCACATCACCCTCGGGCCCCTCCCAGAGCAGGCCAAAGGTGAAGCGATAGAGGGGCGCGCCCTCCGCCGTGGCAATGCGGTCGAAGGCCTCTCCGCCCGGAGGCATGGCCAGGGGCGCGGGCAGGGAGACGCCGCTATGACTCAGGCTCAGGCTCTGCCAAGCAAGGCCCGTCTCCCCATCGAAGAGCCGGGCGTAGAGGCCGGAGCCAGGACGGTTGTAGCGCGCCTCGGACAGGCCCGGGGGCAGCACGAGCCCCCCGTCCCGCCATTCCGCCACGCTCAAAAGGTTCAGCACCCGCAGGCGTAGCTGGGCCCGGGCCGAGTCGTCGATGCTCGCCCGGAAGGCGCCGTCGAGTACGAAGCCCGTTATGGAGAGGAACAGCAGGAGCAGCGCAGCAGCCGCCAGCAGCAGACGGCGCCGGAGAGGTGCGTTGGGTTGGCGCAGCCAGCCCTGAAGGCGAGGCCCCAGGCTGGAGGGCACGGGCCCCTAGCCTTCCGCCGCCAGGAGCCGGTAGCCCTGGCCCCGCACCGTGGTGATGGTAGAGGTACCCGCAAGGGGGTCCAGCTTGCGCCTCAGGCGCCCCACAAAGACCTCGATGACATTGCTATCGCGCTCAAAGTCCTGGGCGTAGAGGTGCTCCGTGAGCTCCGTTTTTGAAATCACCTTGCTCGGGTGGAGCATCATGTACTCGAGCAGGTTGTACTCGTAAGCCGTGAGCGTCACCCGCGATCCGCCCACCCGGAGATCCTTCGCCGTGGTGTCGAGCTCTAGCGGTCCGTGGCGCAGCACGGCGCTGGCGTGCCCGGAGGCGCGACGCACGAGGGCCCGAAGCCGGGCAACGAGCTCTTCAAAGTGGAAGGGCTTGGTGAGGTAGTCGTCGGCCCCCGCTTCCAGGCCCAGGACCTTGTCCTGCCAACCATCTCGGGCCGTCAGGATCAGCACGGGCACCCGATTCTCCGCCTCCCGCAGCGCCTTAATTAGCCCCAGGCCGTCGAGCTCGGGCAGGCCAAGATCGACGATGGCGGCGTCGTAGGGGAGTTCCTGGGCCATGTAGAGCCCTTCCCGCCCATCGCCGGCGTGCTCCACCACCAGCCCTTCCTGCTGAAGGTGACCGCGAAGCTGATTCGCCAGGGTGGGATCATCTTCGACGATCAAGATTCGCATCAGCGGCGCGCTCCTCGCGTGTCTAGGATCTCCCCAGATTGGGCATCCACCACAAGCGTTTTAACCCGACCGTCGTCCAAAAGCACCTTCACCTTCACGGCGCCCTCGGCTTCCGGGATCGACGCCACGGCGATAACTTGGCCCCCATAGCGACGCTGTACCTGGCGCGTGGCGGTGGCGAAGTCGCTCCGCAGGCCCTCCGCAGCTACGGCAAAGGCGCTTTGAAAGCACAGGCCCCAAAGAAAAAGCGCAACGGCTAGCCAAAGGGTGGGAAAGAGGGCGCGGATCATGGCGCAGCGTTTCCTTGAGTGCGAGGCACTCGCTCATATAATCAACCTAAAGCATGGGGATTAAGCGCTGAATCATCCCTGAATTCCGGCGCCCTCCACGGCCACCAGGGCATGGTCCGATGCCAGGCGAAGCACCAAATCGGCCCGCGCGGGCAATCGACGGAGCTGCCGCCGGGTGAGGCGCTCGTAATGGGCGATGAAGCGGCGTACGGCTGCCGGAGTCATGGCCCGGTCGCTGCGGGCGCGGAGCGCCGCCTCCTGGGCTTCCCGAAAAGCGTAGACACTTTCGAAGCTGGGCACCTGAAGATGAATCAGCCCGGAAAAACGCCGGAAGAGCGAATCGTAGGGCCCGGCCAGCGCCTGATCCACGGCGGCGCGCCAGCGGCCGTCGGGGTCCGCCTCCGCCTCCAGCGCATTCAGGGGCGCAGCGGGATCGTCTTTGTCCGGCGGCGGCGCCCCCACGCACCACCCTTCCAAGATCAGGCAATCCACGGGCCGCGGCTGAAGCCTTGGGGCCGACGCCCGGTCATCGAGCGCCTTATCAAACTCAGGCAGGGCCAGGGGCGCTCCGGGCCGCAAGAGCGCGTCCACCGCCGCCGTTAGGGCGTCGATATCGTGAGTGCCTGGCACGCCGCGGGTCTGAAAAAGGGGATGGACCCTTTCCGCACGCTGCGCCCGCTCAGCCTTTCCCAGATAGAAGTCATCAAGAGACAGGCAGGCGCAGCGCAGGCCGAGGGCCGGAAGGTAGTGCGCCAGCAAGGCCGCAAAGGTGCTCTTGCCGCTCCCCTGGGCGCCGTTCAATAGGAGCAGCAGCGGTGCGCCCCGAGCCCCCTGGGCTGCCGCGAGGTGGGCCGCCAGGGCTGCCCCGTGCACCTCCAGGGCTCGGCGTCGGGGTGCGGGCACCGCCGCGGGCCAGGCCATCACTGCCCTCTCCCCAGCATCCTTCGCGACCGCGAGCACCCCCTGCCGGGCCGACGCCGAGGCCAGCCCGGGCAAGGCCGGCCAGAGCGCCAGGGCTTCCGCCGCCTCTGCCGCGGGGGCGTTTTTGGGCTCCTGGGATTCCATGGTCTAAACCTTAGCATCGGCGAGCGTCGGGAACCCACGGCTTCCCGCCCCACGTCTTCTTGCAAGGTCGGTACACTAAGCACTGCTCCCGACCTTAGAAGAGGCGCTGTTGATGACCACCCTTCGCTCCCTGACCCCCCTGCTTGCTCTGCTGCTCCTGGGCTGCGCTGCCCCCAGCCCCCCGCCCCCGAGCCCGGCGCCGGAGACAGACGCGGTGGTGATCAAAACCAGCGCGATCGATACCCGGGCCTACCGACACCGGGTACTCCCCAATGGTCTCGAGGTGCTCCTTGTGAGCGACCCTGACAGCGATCAGGCCGCAGCCGCCCTTGCCGTGGACGTGGGCAGCTTCGCCGAGCCGGAAAGCCACCTGGGTCTAGCCCACTTCCTCGAGCACATGCTCTTTCTCGGCACGGAGAAATATCCGGACCCGGACGGCTATGCCGACTTCATCAGCCGCAACGGCGGGGACCGCAACGCCTACACGGCTTTGGATCACACAAACTATTTCTTCTCCATCCGCCCGGAAGCGTTCTTTGAGGGCCTCGACCGCTTCGCCCAATTCTTCATCGCCCCCCGCTTCGACGCGGCCTACGTCAGCCGAGAGCGAAACGCGGTACACAGCGAATACCAGATGCAGCTGAAGAACGACGGTTGGCGCACTTACATGACGCAGAAGCGCGCCCTAAACCCCGACCACCCCGGAAGCCGCTTCACCATTGGGAGCCTCGACACGCTGGCCGATGACGAACCCGGCGCCCTCCGGGATGCGCTTCTGGCCTTCTACGAGAACCACTACTCCGCCGACCGCATGCGGCTGGTGCTCCTGGCGCCTGAGTCCCTAGACACCCTCGAAGGCTGGGCTTCCGAGCTCTTCGGGCCCGTGCGTGCGCGCCCCACGGCGGTGAACGAGCCCGAGGTGCCGGTTTTCACCAAGGATCAGCTCCCGAGCCTCCTGCGCATTCGCCCAGTGAAGGAGCGGCGCAGCCTAGAGCTGACCTTCCCCCTGCCCCCCCTCGACCCCTACCAAGCGGAAGCCCCCGGCGCCTACCTTGCGAATCTGTTGGGCCACGAGGGCAAGGGCAGCGCCCATGCGGTGCTGAAGGACGCCGGGCTAATCAACAGCCTGAGCGCCGGCGCCGCCGCTTTCGGGGAGCACAACGCCCTCTTCTCCATCGCCGTGGAACTGACGGAAGCAGGCTATGCCCAGTGGCCCAAGGTGGTGGGAACGCTCTTTAGCGCCATCGAGCGCTTGAAAGCCGAAGGCCCTCAACAGTGGCGCTACGATGAGCAGGCCCGCCTAGCCGCCCTGGCCTTCGCCTACCAGCCTCAGCGCGACGCCTACCACACGGTGAGCACCCTCGCCGCTGGGCTTTTGGAAGTGCCCCCGGAGGAAATCCTCCGCAGCGGCATGCGCATGGATCGCTTTGATCCGACGCTCCTCGACTCGATCCTCGCTGCCCTGCGCCCGGACCGGCTCCAGCTCACTCTCACGGCACCGGAGGTGGAAACGGTGACGCGGGAACCCTTTTTCGCCGTGGATTACGCGCTCGAGCCCCTCTCTCGCGCGCTGTGGATGGCCTGGGAAAGTCCCGAAGCCCCCGAGGGCTTGGCCCTGCCGGCCCCGAACCCCTTCGTCCCGGAAGCGCTAAGCCTCATGGACGCCCCGGAAGCGGCAGCGCCGGTGGCCCTAGCCTCGGGCCCCTGGGGCACGCTGTGGCATGCCCCCACGGTGGCCTTCAAGGCCCCCCGGGCAGAGCTGCGGCTAAAGGTGCAAAGCGCGGCCATCACTGGCCCCGAAGGGCAGATGGCCGCAACCCTCTGGGCGGCCCTGCTCGAGGACAACCTGAACAGCTACGCCTACCCGGCGCGCCTTGCCGGCCTCAGCTTCGCCCTGCGTCCGGCAGCCTCCGGGCTCGAGCTGCAGGTGGCGGGCTACAGCGAGCGCCTGCCCGAGCTTCTCGAGGCGGTGCTCAGCAGCCTTACAAATGCCGACCCCAGCGAAGCCGCCTTTGACCGGGAAAAGGCGCGGCTGCTTCAAAGCCTGGCCAATCAGCGCCAGGACCGCCCCTACCAACAAGGTATGCGGGCGCTCCAGCAGGTCCTCGATCACGACGCCTATCCCCTAGAGGCCCGCCTGGCGGCGGCCGAAGCCCTCACCCTAGCTGAGCTGAAGGCGGCCTTTGCGAAGCCCCTTCTGGAAGCGCCCAGGCTGACGGGGCTTATGGTCGGGAACGTGACTTCCGCCGAGGCCGCGCGTCTGGCGGCCATGATCACGAACGCCCTCGGCGCGGCCCCGGCAGCGACCGTGCCACCCCCAGCCCTGACCAAACTGGAAGCGGGGGATCGCCTCGCCCAAGCCCTGACCATCGACCATGACGACGCGGCCTTCGTGCTCTACGTCCAGGGGCGTACTCAGAGCCTCGGCGAGCGCGCCCGCTTTGGGCTACTCGGGCACATGCTGGCCTCCCCTTATTTCAATGCCCTACGCACGGAGCGCCAGCTCGGCTATGTGGTTTCCGCCGGGGCCTTTGTTCGCCACAGCACGCCGGGGCTCTACTTCCTGGCCCAGAGCCCCGTGGCCAGCCCGGCGACGATTCTGGCAGAAACGGAAGGGTTCCTTGCACGCTACGGGAAAACGGTTACGACCCTCACCCCGGAGGTCTTCGAGACGGAAAAGGCGGGGCTCCGCTCCCGCCTTCTGGAGCGGGATAAGAACCTCGGGGAAACGGCCAGCCGCTACTGGGAGAACATCGAAGCACAGCGGGAAGACTTCGCCCTGCGGGAAGCCCTCGCCGCCGCCCTGAACGACCTCACCCTGGAGCAGTTCCAGGCCTTCTACGGCGTATTCCTCGAGCGCTTGGCCTCGCAGCGGGTCCTCGCCGTAAGCCCGGGGCGCTTCGGCGACGAGGCCCTCCCCGCGGGCACGGCGGTGACCGACGTGGCGGCCTTCAAGGCGAGCCGGGATCGCTTCCTGGCCACCGGAGGCACGCCGTGAGCCCCGCCGAAGCGCTGCGCTCGGAGTTGCTCCGAGCGATCCGGGATAACCTCCGGGACGGCGCCTCCGAGCTCGCGCGGCGAGCCCTCGACGCCCTCGCCCGCTACGCCGAAGCCCCGAAAGGATCGCTTGATGATCGCAAGGCCGCCCTCCTTGCCTTCGCTGACGAGCTCGGCGCCCTACGCCCCAGTATGGTGGCCATTCCCAACCTCGTCAGCCGCTGGCGCGACGCGGTGCGGGATTTCGAGGGAGCCCCGGAGGCCCTCGGACCCTTTGCCCGTACGCAGGCTCAGGCGGTGCGCACCTGGGCCGACGGGGCCCGGGATGCCACGGTGCGCGCCTCCCTCGCCCAGCTTGAGGGCGCCCAGCGCATCCTCACCCACTCCATCAGCTCCACGGTGCTGGACGTGCTCAAACGCCTGCCTCCAGCGCGCACGGAGGTCATCGTGACAGAAAGCCGCCCGGGGCGAGAGGGGTGGGAGCTTGGGGCAACCCTGGCCGCCCAGGGCCTTTCGGTCAGCTATATCACCGATGCCCAGGGGGGGCTTTTCATCGCCCAGGCGGACGCCATCCTCGTGGGCGCCGATGCGCTGCTCGCCGATGGCACGGTGGTCAATAAGGCTGGAACCTACCTGCTGGCCCTGGCCGCCAAGGACCAGAACGTCCCCTTTTGGGTCTGCGCGGAGAGCTTCAAGTGCACCACCACCCCCGCCCATGCGTTCGCCCTCGAGGAGCGCTCCGGGAGCGAACTGGGGCCGCCGCCAGTGCCCGGGCTGAAGGCGCGGAATCTGTACTTTGAGATGACGCCGCCCCGGCTTATCACGGGTTGGCTATCTAACGAGCCCCTGGCGCCACGCTTCGCTCCGAAGGGTGCTTAGGGCTCGAACACCCGCTCAAAGGGCGGAAGGGCGTCCAAGATCGCCTGGCCGTAGCGGCGGGTGACGATGCGCTTGTCGAGCAGGGTGATGCGGCCGTAGTCCTTTTCCGAGCGCAAAAGCCGCCCGCAGGCCTGTTTTAGGCGCAGCGCCGCATCGGGAACGGACATTTCCATGAAGGGGTTGCGCTGCTGTGCACTGAGCCATTCCGCCGTGGCCGCCTCCACGGGATCGTCCGGGACGGAAAAGGGCAGCTTGCAGATGATGACGTGGCGGCAATAGGCGCCAGGCAAATCGATACCCTCGGCGAAGCTAGCAAGGCCAAAGATCACGCTCCCCCCCCCGCCGTCGATGCGCCGCTGGTGCTCCGCCAGGATACGGCCCTTACTCTCCGTCGCCTGACTTAGCACGCGCTTGAGGAGCGCCGGCGGCAAAGCTGCACAGACCTGATCAAGCTGACGCCAGGAGGTGAAGATCACCAGCGTGCCCTCGTCCTCCCGAATGAGGCCCGGGAGCAGCTCAGCGATTTCCGCCGCGTGGGCCTCGCTTTGGCTTGGATCGCTGCGCAGCTTCGGCACCACCAGCTGCGCCACCTCGCCATAGGCAAAGCTTGAGGGGACCACCAGGTACCGAGCGTTCTCGGGAATGCCCGCGGCCTCAGCGAAGCGCCCGAAGCCGTCCGTAGAAGTCAGTGTAGCGGAGCTCACCACGGCGCCGAAGCACCGATCCCAGAGCACGCTGCGTAGAGAGGTGCCGGCGCTTAAGGGAGAGCTTTGGACCTCCACGTCGAGGCTCCCCTCCTGGCCCAGGCGGGAGATCCAGCGGGCGTGAGGCGCATCGCTCGCCTGAGCAAAGTCACGCCACAGGGCTTCGCTACCCTCGAGGCGACCCTGGAGCTGCCCGAGGCTGCCCTGGGCCGCTTCTAGCTCGGCCCGCGTGTCCCCTGCCTGCTCCAGGGCCTCGCTTAGGCGCTCCCCGAGCTCATCGCCCAGGGCCACCAGCTCCGCGAAGGCCTCCGCCAGCTGCTTACTCTGGGCTCGCCAGGCCTCCCCCACATCCCCGTGGGGAAAGCGGTGGGCCGGGAGCTGGCCGCGGCGGAGCCCCGGCGCCCCCGCTTCCAGGGCCTCGAGCTGCTCCGCGAGGGTCAGGGTGGCGCTTAAGGTTTCCCGGAGCGGCGCCCCCAGCTGAGCCAGACGTTGAGCCGCAGCCACCCAGGCCGGGGCCCGGCCGAGGCGCTGGGCCAGCGTGCCCACAAGGCGCTCGAAGGTCTCCAGCGTTTGCTGGCTGCCGAGGATCCGCGTAAAGCGGCGCAGGTGCCCCAGGGCCTTATCGGAAAGGTGGTGGCCTTCGTCGAAGACGTAGATCGTCTCCTCCGGAGTTGGCAGCACCACCCCGCCCCCGAGGGCCAGATCCGCGAGAATAAGGTCGTGGTTGGCCACGATAACGTCCGCCCGCTGAACCGCTTCCCGGGCCTTGAAGTAGGGGCAGTCTCGGAAGAAGGTGCAGCGATTCCCCGTGCAGCCACGATGATCGGTGGTCACGGAGGCCCAGCGGTCGTCGTCAATGGCTTCCCCGTAGCGCTCCCGATCCCCGTCCCAGCGCCCCCCTTCGAGGGCGGCCTGCATGGCTTGATACAGGGGCCGGGCTGCGAGGCTTGGGGGGGGGCCGAAAAGATCGCTGGCCAGGGCTGTGCTGTCCTCCGAGAGGATGCGATCGAGCCGCGCCAGGCAAGCGTAGCGCCCCCGGCCCTTGGCCAGGGCATAGGTAAACTTCAGCCCCGCGGCCCGCTGCAGATCGGGGAGGTCCCGTTCCACCAGCTGATCCTGCAGGGCAACGGTGGCCGTGGAGATCACCAGGGTGAGGCCCCGGGCCTGGGCCAGGGGAATGGCGGCAAGCCCGTAGGCGAGGGTTTTCCCCGTCCCCGTGCCGGCCTCGGCCACCACTACATGGGGTGGACCGGGCTCCCGTACGCCAAGCTCGTCCACCGTGAGGGCCCCGAGGGTCCGGGCGATCTCTGCAATCATGAGCCGCTGCCCTCGCCGCGGCGTGAAGCCCCGGGCCGCCAGCCAAGCGCGATAAGCCCCCTGGATCTGCTCGCGGAGCGCGGGGCTTAGGGTGCCGTCTTGGGAGGAAGCGGTGGTCATGGACCGAGTATACCGGGCCATGCAAGAAAAACCCTTGAGTGCTAGCCTTTCCGGCGGTTGCGATTCCTCGCAAGGAGAAACCCCATGCGTTCGATGCCACGGCGCCTCATCGGTGCCCTGCTAGCCCTTTGGCCCCTGCTTTCCTCGGCGGATGAAACACCCCTGCCGCCCTTCGCCCTACCTCCGGGCTTCGTCCTTGAGGTGGTGAGTGACGATCTGCCCAACGCCCGCCAGCTGGCCCTCGGGCCCGAGGGCACGCTCTTCGCCGGCACCCGGCGCGATGGGCGAGTCTGGGCCCTGCGCGATGGGGTGCGCTACACCCTCGCCGAAGGGCTTACGCTCCCGAGCGGCGTCGCAGTGCACGACGGCGATCTCTACATCGCCGCGGTCTCTCATCTCTATCGCCTAAAGGGCATCGAGGACACCCTCGCTGCACCCCCGTCCCTCGAGGTCATCACCGACGCCCTGCCCACGGACAAGCACCACGGGTGGAAGCACATCGAGTTCGACGGCGACGGCCAGCTCCTCATCCCCGTAGGGGCCCCCTGCAATATCTGCGACCCCGAGCCCCCCTACGCCAGCCTGCTGCGCATGAATCGAAACACCGGCGCCTATGAGGTGATTGCCCAGGGCATTCGCAACACCGTGGGCTTTGATTTCGAGCCCGGCACCGGCGCCCTGTGGTTCTCGGACAACGGTCGGGACATGCTTGGGGATGAAATCCCCCCGGAGGAACTGAACCGCCTGACCGCCCCCGGGGCCCACTTTGGCTACCCCTACGTCCATGGCGGCGCCGTCCTCGATCCGGAGTTTGGAGAAGGCCATCGCCTGGAAGACTACGCTGCTCCGGAAGCTCGGCTCCCGGCCCACAGCGCGCCCCTGGGCCTCGCCTTCTACACGGGCAGCGCCTTTCCCGAGCGCTACCGGGGCGCCCTATTCTTTGCCGAGCATGGCTCCTGGAACCGGAGCCAAAAAATTGGTTACAAGGTCTCCGTGGCCTTCCTAGAAGGCGGCAAGATTCAACGCATCGAGCCCTTCCTCACGGGCTTTCTCGATGGCGAGAGCACGCTGGGCCGCCCCGTGGATGTCCTCGTGGAACCGAGCGGCGCCCTCCTCGTCTCCGACGATCACCGCGGCGCCGTCTATCGCATTCGTTACGCCGGCCCTTCGGCCACCCCGACCCTTGCTAGGAGCACGCCATGAGCGACCTCAATATCCTCTTCGAGCCCGTGGAGCTCGGCCCCATCACGCTGCCCAACCGCTGGGCCATGGCGCCTATGACTCGGCAGTTCAGCCCGAACCGCACGCCCACGGAGGACGTGGCGCGCTACTACCAGCGCCGGGCGGAAGGGGGCACGGGGCTCATCATCACGGAAGGCACGACCCTTCGGGACCTGGCCTCCAGCGGCAGCGACGCCATTCCCGCCATCAGCGGCGAGGTCCCCGTAGCCGGGTGGGCCAAGGTCGTGGAAGCCGTGCACGCCGCGGGCAGCAAGATCTTCCCGCAGATATGGCACATGGGCGTGATGCGCGACGCCCAGGCCTCGGGGCACCCAGAGGTCGAGTCCCTTAGCCCCTCGGGTCTGCTTCTGCCCGGGAAGAACAGGGGCCGGGCCATGACCGACGCGGAGGTGGCGCAAAGCATCGAGGACTTCGCCGAGGCCGCCCGGAACGCCAAGGGGGCGGGCTTCGACGGCGTGGAGCTCCACGGCGCCCATGGCTACCTCATTGATCAATTCTTCTGGGAAGGCACGAATACGCGCACAGACCAGTACGGCGGCGACATGGTGGCGCGCACCCGCTATGCCTACGAAGTCATACGCGCCGTTCGCGCCGCCGTGGGGCCTGACTATCCCATCATGCTGCGCTACTCCCAGTGGAAGCAGCAGGACTTCGAAAGCAAGCTCGCGCCGACGCCGGAGGCCCTGGAGGCCTTCCTCGCGCCGCTCACGGACGCCGGCCTCGACGCGTATCACTGCTCTACGCGGCGCTACTGGGAGCCAGAGTTTGAGGGATCAGCGATGAATCTTGCGGGGTGGACCAAGAAGCTGACGGGGCTGGCCACGGTCACCGTGGGCTCCGTGGGCCTGAACCAGGACTTCGTCACCGGCTACGCCTCGGAAGACACGGTGGGTACGGCAGACATCGATGGCCTGGCGGAGCGGGTTGAAGCCGGGGAATTCGACGTGGTCGCCGTGGGCCGTGCCCTCATCGCGACCCCTAACTGGCCCAAGCTCATGCGGGCCGGACAGCTCAGCGAGGCGGCTACCTACAGCCGCGCCCAGCTCGCCGAGCTGGTCTAAGGCGCCAGCGGTGGCATCGCCGGCGGAGGCCGGCGGTGCCCCGTGGCCTGCTCGTAAGCGTAGGCCAGCTGCAGCAGGCGGTGATCGTCCCAGCGCCGCCCCAGCCATTGGAGCCCCGCGGGGAGGCGCCCCTCTCGGGTAAAGCCCATGGGCACGGTGATCGCCGGCATGCCCGTCCCCGGCGCCAAACGCTGACTGTTATCCCCGGTGTATTCCGCATCGGCGCCGCTGAGGGACGCCGGCACGGCGGTCCAGCTGGGATAGAGCAGCGCGTCTACCTTTGCCGCATGCAAGGCAGCGGTCACGGCCTCTAGAAAGGCTTGGCGCTCGGGGTGGCTGGCGTACCCCGGGCAGGGCGGATCCCAGGCCGACGGCGACGCCAAGGGCCCCTCCGTAAAGAACTTAAAGCGACCCACGTTCGCCGGATGGACCTCGAAGGCCTCCAGGCGCGTGGCCACGTCCCGCCAGGGCACACCCCCCCGAGCATCAAGGTAGGCCGCCACGTCGGCGCGGAAGCGGTTGCAGAAGCGCCCGCCAGCGAGGTGGCGTTCGAAGTCTGGGATGACCAAGGGATCGACAATCTCCGCCCCGGCTGCGCGCAAATCGTCCAGGGCCGCCTCAAAGAGGGCCCGCACCTCCGGATCCGTCTCTGGGGGGAGGAAGGCCCGGAGCACACCAAGGCGCGCCCCCTGAAGCCCCGTGAGGCTCATACCGGCGGCGTAATCCTCCGCGCGCCGCCCATCGGCCTGGGAAGTAGTGGGGTCCGCGGGATCGGATCCGGCGATCACGTTCATGATGGCGGCAGCGTCGGCGACGGAGCGCACCATGGGTCCAGCCATATCTCGATCCAGCAGCAGGGGTACGATGCCCGCCCGGGAGACGAGGCCGAAGGTAGGCCGAAGCCCGACCAGAGCCAGGTGAGCCGAGGGCCCACGAATGGAATTCCCCGTATCCGTGCCCAGCCCCGCCAAGGCAAAACTTGCGGCCACGGCGGAGGCTGTGCCCCCGGAGGACCCGGCCGGGGTATGGCGGCGATCATAGGCATTGGCCGTCCGGCCATAGCTCGAGGACAGGCTTTCCTTGGCGCTGAAGGCCCACTCGGCCATGTTCGTTTTGAAGAGCACCAGCGCCCCGGCGGCCCGAAGGCGCGCCACGAGGGCGGCATCCTTCGTCGGCGGAGGCACGGAAAGCAAAGCAGCAGAACCTCCCGTGGTGGGCAGCCCCGCCGTATCCATGTTGTCCTTAACCGCCAGGGGTACACAGTGGAGCGGACCTAGGGGTTCCCCCGCTTCTCGCTTTTGATCCAGGGCCCGGGCCTCGGCGAGGACCGCCTCGTTCACTGCGGTAACGGCCCGCACCCCCAGGAGCTGGTCATAGGCCTGAACGCGCTCGAGATAGTGGGTCACGAGGGCTTCGCAACTGACGCGCCCCGAGGCCAACGCGCCCTGCACCGCAGCGATGGAGCCCTCGTAGGCGAGCGCCCCCGCCCCGCCCCGCGCCCCGTCTTCAGCTCCCGTGCTCCCGCTCAGGAGCAGCCCCAAAGCGAGCCCCAGGGCCCGTCGCATCAGAACGGCCACCACCAGGGGCTTTCCAAGGACTTCCGGCAGCCTCGAAGCTGGGTGTCGTAGCGGTTGGCGCGGGTTTGCACCTTCTTCGCCGTCTCAATCAGCCAGCCCTTGCTGCGCCAGGTACCCCTGCGGAATCCACCGCGTCCATCGTGGTAAGCCAGATAGAGGCTGTAGGCGTCCGTCGGCTTCAGACCCAGCTCCTTCACGCTAGCCCGGTTGTACCAGGCCATAAAGTCAATGGCGTCCCGGAAGTCATCGCGGTCGGAGAAGAGCCCCCCCTCGGCCTCCACGTAATCATCCCAGGTTTCGTTCTTCACTTGTGCATAGCCATAGGCCGTTGAGGGCCGCTTCCAGGGGATCACCCCAAAGAGCCTCAGCCGCGGGGGCTTCGCCTTCGCCCGAAAGGAGGATTCCTGGTACATGATGGCCATGAGCACGGGGATGGGAATATCCCAGCGCCGCTCCGCGCGAGCCGCATCATCGAACCAATCGGCCTTCTCCGCGAAGATGAGGCAGATGTTGTCACTCCGCCCCGGCGGCGCGGTGGCACAGCCTGCTACCACCACGGCGCAGCACAGCATGAGCAAGATTCGTCGAAGACCAGCCTGATTCATTCCCTTGCCTCCAAAAACGCGACAAACGCCGCTTCATCCATGATCGGCACTCCCGCAGCCTGCGCCGCCGCCAGCTTTTGCCCAGCAGCTTCGCCGGCAACGACGACATCGGTATTTTTAGACACGCTCCCCGTGACCTTAGCACCGAGCGCCTGGAGCCGGTCCTTCGCCGCTTTTCGTGGAAGCGTCGCCAGCGTGCCCGTGAGCACCCAGTTCTGCCCCGCTAGGGGCCGGGGCCCTCCGGGCGCCGGAGGCTCGGGCTCAAGCCCAGCCGCAAGCAGTCGGTCCACCAGGCTTCGGTGGGCGGGCTCGGAAAAATGATCAAGGATCCCCCGGGCCACGATGGGCCCGACGTCGCGCAGGGCCGTCAGGGCTTCATAGTCCGCGGCGATCAAGGCCGGCAGGGAGGGAAAGGCTTCCGCCAGGGTGACCGCCGTGGCTTCCCCCACCTCCCGGATCCCAAGGGCAAAGATCACCCGGGCCAGGGGGCGGTGCTTTGAGGCAGTAATGGCGTCAATCAGATTCTGCGCCGATTTCTCCGCCATGCGCGGCAGGCCCGCTAGGGCAGGCAAATCGAGGCGATAGAGGTCCGCCACATCCTTCAGAAGCCCGGTTTCCACCAGGGCCGAGGCCAGCTTTTCCCCGAGGCCATCAATATCCATGGCCGTGCGCTGGGCAAAGTGCTGAAGCCCGGCCACCAGCTGGGCCGGACAGCCCTGGCTGTTGGGGCAGCGGAGTACCACTGCGTCCGCCTCCCGGCGGAGCGTCGCGGCACATACGGGGCATTGGGTCGGCACGGCAGGCGCCTCGCCCCGGGGGAATGCGGTGAGGTCCAGATCCACCCGCACGATCTGGGGAATGACATCCCCCGCGCGGCGCACCCACACCGTATCGCCCGGGCGCACATCTAGCCGCGCCACTTCATCAAAGTTATGAAGCGTGGCGTTGGAAACCGTAACCCCGCCCACGAATACGGGCGCGAGCCGGGCCACGGGGGTCACGGCGCCGGTGCGCCCCACCTGAAGCTCTAGCGCTTCCAGCCGCGTAACGGCCTCCTCCGCCGGAGGCTTAAAGGCGAGGGCCCAGCGCGGCGTGCGGCTCAGCACCCCCGCCGCCTGCTGCAGGGCGAGGTCGTCCAGCTTAATCACCACCCCGTCGATGTCGTAATCGAGGTCCGCGCGCTGGGTAAGGCAAAGGTCTATAAACGCCAGCACCGCCTCCGCCCCTTCGCAACGGGTGGTATGGGGGTTCACGGGCAGGCCCCAGCGCCGGAGCGCATCGAGGGCCTGGCTATGGCTTTGGAACTGTTCCGAGCCCGCCTCTCCTACGCTGTAGGCAAAGATTCGCAGGGGGCGGCGAGCGGCGATCGCAGGATCGAGCTGACGCAGGCTCCCCGCAGCGCCGTTCCGAGGGTTCACGAGGGGCTTATAGCCCCCGGCTTCAGCGCCGGAGTTGTAGGTCGCAAAGGCACTACGGGCCATGTAGACCTCACCGCGAACCTCGAGCAGGGCGGGCCAATCGTCGCCCCGAAGCGCGAGGGGAACCGCCGTAATGGTGCGGATATTCCCCGTAATGTCTTCCCCGGTCTGTCCATCACCCCGGGTGGCGGCCAGCACCAGCTGGCCCTGCTCGTAAACCAGGCGGACCGCCACACCGTCAATCTTCGGCTCACAGGTATAGGTGAGGGGCGCGCGGTCGAGCTCCCGACGCAGGCGCTCGTCGAAGTCCCGAACCCCCTCCTCGTCCGTGCACTTGCCGAGGCTGAGCATGGCCGTGGGGTGGGCGACGCTTTGAAAACCGGAAGCGGGCGCCCCACCCACGCGCTGAGTCGGAGAGCTCGGATCCACCAGCTCGGGATGGGCGGCCTCGAGCGCTAGCAGGCGATCGAAGAGTGCGTCGTAGGCCGCATCGCTGACCTTTGGCGTATCGAGGACGTAATAAGCGTGATTGTGTTCCGCAAGGCTATGGCGCAGGGCCTGCGCTTCCCGGCGCGCCGAATCCAAGGCCGAGCGGCTCTCCTCTGCGCGTCCCTCTGCGCGTCCCTCTGTGGTCATCGAGGGCTCGGGCGAGACATCTGGCGACGCTGGAATTCCCGGATGCGCTGACGACAGTAGTCGAGGGTTTGCGTCGTCATGACGCTGCGCTGTTCATCCCGTAGCTCCCCCTGAAAGCGCTCCGCAAGCGCCTTGGCCACTTGCACCATAGCCTCAAAGGCCTCTAGAGGCACGGAGGGTCCGGGGAGCTGGAGGAAGAAGGACACCCCGGGAGTTTCAAAGCTATCAAGGGTGCTGAGATCGAAGGTCCCCGGCTCGACGGCGCTGGCCATGGAAAAGACCGGCTGCCGGGTCGCCTCATCGTAGTGATGGAAGATATTCATATCCCCGTAGCGCAGACCGTAATGGGTCACCGTTTCTACCAGCGCCGGGCCCGCCATCAGCCCTTCCCGCGCCAGCACGTGTACCACAAGGACCTCCTCCGGCGGCGCCGGGGGTTCGGGGCCTTGCGCCGCGGGCTCGGAAGGAGCGGCTTTGGGTGCCGTCTTCTCCTTCGGGGCTTCCCGCTTCTTCCGGGCGCCAGCGGCTGCGGCGCGGGGCACGATGGGCTCCCCCGCAAAGAGGGGCGCCTGCTCGGGAACGGGCGGGGGCTCCGCCGGGGGCACAGCCTCAGCGGCGAGGGGCGCTGGAGCGGCCTGGGGTTCGGGCTTGGAAGCGCCCGACGCTGCAGGGAAGAGCGGATCTTCCGCCGGGGGCGCCAGCCCGGAAAGGGGATCGTCGCTTGGGGCGGCAGATTCGGCTGCCGGCAGGGGGGACCCGGGGGAGACCACCCGAGCGCCGCCATTCGGCAGCTCGCTGCGGGTCAGGTCGATTTCGTCATCATCGCCATCGAGGCTGGGATCCATGCGCAGCGGTAGCTCGTCGCGCAAGCGGGTCCAGAGCCCATGGCCCAGGATGGCCAGGACCCCCAGCACCCCAAGGGCAAGGAAAAGCTCTCGAATCCCCCATTCCATGCGTGCCTCTCCTCTGCCCTAGCCTGCTAGGGCTGCAGCTTCTTCGACATTAACGGAGACCAAGCGCGACACCCCGGGCTCCTGCATGGTGACCCCCATCAGGTGCTCGCCCATCTCCATGGAGATCTTGTTGTGCGTGATGTAGATGAACTGAACGCCCTTCGACATCTCCGTCACCAGGCGACAGAAGCGACCCACGTTCGCATCATCCAGCGGCGCATCCACCTCATCGAGCATGCAGAAGGGCGCGGGATTCAGGCGGAAGATGGAGAACACCAGCGCGATGGCCGTGAGCGCCTTCTCTCCCCCGGAAAGCAAATGGATGGAGGCATTTTTCTTCCCTGGGGGCCGGGCCATGATGGCCACGCCCGTGTCCAGCAGGTCGTCGCCGGTCAGCTCAAGGTAGGCGTGGCCACCCCCGAAGACCTTCGGGAACAGGCTTTGAAGCCCACTGTTCACCTGGTCGAAGGTTTCCTTAAAGCGGGCGCGGGTTTCCCGGTCGATCTTTCGGATCGCCTCTTCCAAGGTCGCCAGCGCTTCCTCAAGATCAGCGTTCTGCGCATCGAGGTACTGCTTGCGCTCCTGCTCCTGCTCAAACTCCTCGATGGCGGCCAGGTTGATCGGACCGAGGCGATCGATGCGGCGATTAAGGGCCTCGAGGCGCTCGGCCCAGGCGTTAGCTTCTGCCTCCGGTGCTAGGGCTTCCAGCAGAGCTTCAGGGCGCTGCTCGAAGGGCTCGAGCTGCTCCTCTACCGCTCCGCGCTTCAGCACCAGGGCCTGGTGCGCCATGCGCACGCTTTCCAGGGCTTCACCGAGGGTTTGCACCCGATCGTCGGCTTCGCTCCGAGCCTGCTCGAGGGTCCGCAGCTCGGCGTCGAGCTCCGAGAGCTTGCCCCGAGCCCCCTCCAACTGCTTCTCTACTTCGGCACGTTGGGAGAGCTGCTCTTCCAGGGTGGCTTTCATCCCCGCCAGGGGCGCCTGAGATTCGGTGAGTTCGGACTCAAGGCCCGACAGCTGCCCCGTGAGGGTCGTCAGCTGCTCCGTCAGCCGGGCCTGGGCCTTGCGCGTAGCCTCGAGCTGGGTGGTCAAGTTCTGCGCCTTGAGGCTGGCCTCGTAGGCCGCTTCCCGGAGGCGCTGGGCCTCTCCACGGGCACTTTGCACCTGACCCCGAAGCGCGTCGCGCCGCACCAAGCGGCCGCCGCGCTCGCTGTTAAAGCGGGCCTTCTCGCTTTCCGCCGCTTGCCGCGCCGCCTGGGCCGCGGCCAGCCCTTCCCGTTCCTGGCGCTGCTGGTTTTCGAGCTCGGCGCGTTCTTCCTTCAAGCGCTGGGCCCGGGCTTCCGCGGCCTCGAGGCGGGCCGCCAGGGCACTACGCTCAGACAGCTTGACCCCTTGAAGGCGGGCGCGTTCATCCAGGCTATCTTGGATCCCCGCGCGCTCGGCCTCGAGCTCAGCAAGCTGGGCACGATGCCCTCCTACTCGATCTTCCCCTGCTTCCTGGGCGGCGCTGTTCTCTGCCAATTCCTTCGCAAGGGCTTCCAAGGCTTGGCCCCGACGCAGCACCCCCGCTTCCGCGTGATCGCCCCGGGCAACGCGAAGCCAGCTGGCGCCGATCATGACCCCGTCGCGGGTAACAACCCGTTCTTCGGGCTTAAGGCGGCTGCGCAGGGCGAGCCCTTCCTGAAGCGTCTCCACGGCCCACACCCCTTGGAGGAGGGCCGCGAGGTCGTCGTCACACGTCACAAAGCGGGACAGGGGGGCTCGCCCGAGGGCATCCTCTACCGGCGCAGCGCCTTCCCTGCCGCCCAGGCTCTCAAAGAGCGTCAGTTCGGCGTTATCGAGCGCCAGGGCCGCCTCGCCAGGGCCATCGAGATGTTCCACCACCACCGCCTGCAGCGCGCCCCCGAGCACCTGCTCCACCGCCGTTTCCCAGCCGGCCTGCACGGTGAGGCGCTCGCCGAGGCGGGGACGGCGACTTAAGCCGCGCTCCGACAGCCAGCTGGCTGCCGCTTCGTCCGTACGACCCAAAGCCGATTCCTGCAGCGCTTCCAGGGACGCTCGGCGCCCCGCCAGCTGCTGCCCATCGCTACGCAGCTCCGCCAGGGCTCGCTCCGCTTCCTGCAGGGCGCTGCGCTCCGCAGCGATGCGGCCCCCAATGGCCTGACGTCGCCCTTCCTCCGCCTCGAGCTGGGCCTTCAGCTCCGCGAGGCTGCTATCCAAGCGCGCGAGATCTTCGCTGCTCCCTTCTACCGCCGGCGCCACCTCAAGCTTGTCGAGGCGCTCCTGGAGCCGGGTCAAGGTCCGCTCCAGCTGCGTGGCCCGAGCCGCCTCCACCTCCGCCCGCCGGGTTGGTTCGGCGGCGTCCAGATTGAAGCGCTCCCAGCCCTGCTCCCAGGTGCTGAGGGCAGCCTCCGCCTCGGCGAGGCGCCCATCGGCAGCACGCTGGGCTTCCTGGGCGCGCACCTGCGCTGGGCCAAGCTCAGCGAGAGCCGTTTCGAGCTCCTCAATCCGCCGGCTATCGGCCTCGAGATTTCGGGCCGTTTCTTCCCTTCGGGCCTGGGCACTCGCTCGGTCTCCGGCAAGCTGTCGCCCCCGCTGTTCCTTCGCGCGCAGCGACTCCTCGAGGCGAGCAATTTCCGCCCCCAGGCTATAGAAACGCTGCTGAATTCCGTCGACCTCCTGAGCCAGGGCCTCCCGGCCCACCCGGGCCTGCTCTAGCTGCCGTAGGGTCGCCCCCCGGGCCGTCACCGCCTCCTCTCGGTTCAGCTCGGCGCGCTTCACGGCGGCGTCCGCCGTCTCGAGCTCCTTCGACAGACCCTGCCAACGCAAGGCCAAAAGCTCCGCTCCTAGCTGCCGCGCTTCCGCCTTTAGGGTCTTGAAGGTTTCCGCGGCCCGGGCCTGGCGCTGGAGCCGCCCCAGCTGCCGATCGAGCTCCTCGCGAAGATCGTTTAGGCGATCGAGGTTTTCCTTCGTATGCTTGATGCGGTTTTCCGTTTCCCGGCGCCGCTCCTTATAGCGGGAGATGCCCGCCGCTTCTTCGAGATGCTGGCGCAGCTCCTCGGGCTTGGCCTCGATGAGGTTCGAGATCATGCCCTGCTCGATGATGGAGTAGCTCCGGGGCCCCAGCCCCGTACCCAGGAACACGTCTTGGATGTCGCGGCGGCGGCAGCGGCTGTCGTTCAAAAAGTAGATGGACTGCCCATCCCGGGTAACCTGGCGGCGAATGGCGATTTCCGCGAACGCCGCGTACTGGCCTGCGATCCGCTGATCGGTGTTGTCAAAAATCAGCTCAATGCTGGCCTGGGCCGTGGGTTTACGGGAATTGGAGCCATTGAAGATGACGTCCGTGATGGACTCGCCCCGGAGCTGCTTGGCGCTGCTTTCCCCCATCACCCAGCGCACCGCGTCAATGACATTGGATTTACCGCACCCGTTGGGCCCGACAATGGCCGTGAGGTTGACCGGTAGGTGCACCGTGGTGGGATCTACGAAGGATTTAAAGCCCGCCAGTTTTATGGATTTTAAACGCATGGTTCCCCGAGCCCCTGGGGGCGCGACGCCGGCTATCCGTTACCCTCGAGCGTGAGAGAAGGGGCCGCCGGCTTGTTTTTTCTAGTGTAGCCGAAGGGCCCCAACCCCTGCATCTAGTGGTTTCAGCCGATTTACTCCACAACCTGATCGATCACCAGCGTTTTCACGCCAGAGAAGGTGTTCCCATCTTCCGTGCGAAGAGGGCCAAGACGCCCCTCGAGGTCTCCCGGGGTTGCGCGCACGCCGCCGCTGGCCGTCACCCGAGCCACCACCTCGAGGGCGGGCACGGAGCGAAGGCCCTGGCCCGGGACCATGGCTGAGCCCTCATCAAGGACCACTTCCCGGGGCAATTCGCGGGCCGGGAAGCGATCCACGGCAAGGGGCATGGGCGTGCCCGGGGTGCGGGCAAAGACGAAGACCGTAGCGTCCGGGGAGGCGCTGAGCCCCGGGGCGAAGGAGAGCGCAAGGCGCAGGGCCGCCGGCGCGCCCTTTTCGCTCCCCCTAGGCGCCTCGGCCTGCGCCGGCGGGGCTGCAGCGCTTGCGGTCTCAAGGGTAAAGCTCGGCGGTGGCGCAGTAGGGCCTAGCGCTAAGGTCACCCTGGCGCCGCTGGTGGGCACAGCTTCGAGCACCACCTCCTTCATGCCGCCCCCGCCCGCGGGGGACCCATCCATGGACAGGCGCGCCACCACTTCCACGGCCTCCTGGCCGACGATGCTCATGGCTGGGCTCATGGCGTCCTCGGGACCGAGGCGCACGGACAGCTGGGTGGCTGGATTGTGGCGCTCCACGGCGAGAGGCATGCGCCCCCCGGGCGGCCGGGCCAGAATAAAGAGCTGGGCCTGGGCGGGCAGGTTCTCAAGCCAGGCCCGGGCCACGGTGAGATCCACGGCGATGCCCGGCCCCGCGGGCGCCGCAGCGCTGAGGGCCGCGAGATCTAGCCCACCCAGCTCCGCCGCGCGGCGCTGGGCATCTTCTAAAAATTGGCGCCGAGCGGGATTCGCCACCCCTGCGGCCAGCACCCGCCCAAAGGTTTCCGCGGCCTCCTGGTAGCGCTGCTGGGAGAAGGCGTCCATGGCCAGGAGCTCCAGCATGACCGGCTGGTCCGGCACGGTGGCCAGCACGCGATCGACCAAGGCACGCCCGGTGCGGTCAAGGCGCCGATCGTTCGCGAGGTAGAGCGCTTGAGCTCGGTAGACCAGGGCCACAAGGGCGCCCCCGGTGAGCTTTTCCACCTCTTCAAAGGACGCCGCGGCCTGAGCGAAAGCGCCCAAATCCATGGCCCGCTGGCCGACGAGGAACCAGCCATCGGGCTCCTTCGCCTCCAGGCCGCGCAGCCGCTGCTCCAGGCCCTCGAGACGCAGGCGCAGGCCAGCGATCTCCGCCGCGGTGGGGTCCTCGCCAAGGGCCGCCTGGGCCGCGTCGAAGACTTCGAGTTCTGCCTTGAAGGCCAGATCCTCCGCCGCCCCAAAGGACAGGCCCCAGGGCGCATAGAAGAGCAGCGCCGCCAGGGGCACTAGCAGCGCACTGGCCCAGAGCACGCGGCCGGCGGGGCGGGCGGCCAGCTTGACCCCCGTGGGGGTCACCGTGCCCACGTCCGCAAGGAGAGCCCGGTCGAGCTCCGCTAAAAGCGCGCGGTGGCTCGCGGCATCAAGGCGCCCCTCGGCGAGGTCCTCAGCCAGCTCGGCGCGGCGCTCTTCAAAGGTGGCGAGGTTGGAGCTGAGGCGCAGCGCATCGCCATCATCGAGGCGGCGCTGCCGTAGGGGGTACAGCACAAAACCCATCGCCCCAAAGGCCAGGGCCAGGAGGGAAAGCCAAAGGGTCATGCCTTCGATTTCTCCCCAACGGCTTGGGACAGCCGCGCAAGGGCCGCCTGCTCGTCCGGCGACAGGGGCGCGGGCGCCTCCACCTGGCGCTGGCGCAGCACGAGGCGCACCACGACGGCCAGCGCCAGCAGAAAGAGCAACGCGGGGCCAAACCACAGCACGTAGGTGGCGGGCATCACCCGGGGCCGATAGAGGATGAAGTCCCCGTAGCGCGCCAGCAGGTACTCGCGAATCTCCTCGTCCCCCTTCCCCTCCTGCACCATGGTGGCCACGGTGCGCCGGAGATCGGCGGAGATGGGAGAGTCCGAGCCCGACAGATTGGTGTTCAGGCACTTCGGGCAGCGCAGCTCATCAATAAGCGCTTTGTAGCGCGCTTCCTCTACAGCCGTCTCGAAGGCGTAGGTGTCAATGGCGGCGAAGCTCACGGTGCTGAAGGCCAGCAGCAGGGCCCCCAGCAAGCCCTTCAGGGGGTTGCGTTTCATGCCGAGGGCTCCTCGAGGGGCAGGCCTAGATTCTGGAGCACGGGGCGAATTTCCTCTTCCCAAACGCGCCGATCCACGGCCCCCACGCGCTTGTAGCGGATAATGCCGTCGCGATCGACGATGAAGGTTTCCGGGGCGCCGTAGACGCCCAGCTCGATGCCGAGGCTGCCGTCCTGGTCCACCACAGAGAGGCGGTAGGGATCGCCGTAGCGGGCCAGCCAAGCCCGGGCGGCCGGGCCGTCGTCCTTGTAGTTCACCCCCACCAGGGGCACGGCATAGCGCGCCGCGATGCGGTTCAGCTCCGCGTGCTCGGCCTTGCAGGTGGGGCACCAAGTGGCCCAGACGTTCAGCATGAAGGGCGTACCGAGGAGATCCCGCCGGGCCACGGGGGCGCCGTCGGCAAGGCGCGTTTTCTGAAAATCCGGCAAGGGCTGATTCAGCAGCGCCGAGGGCAGCTCATGGGGATCGTTCAGGGCAAAGCCCCGCCAGAGCATGAACGCCATAAGTAGAAAGAGCCCTAGCGGCAAAAACAGGCTCGTACGGCTCACGATGCGAGCGCTCCCGCGAGGGCGGCCTGGTCGCGAAGCTTCAGCCGTCGATAGCGCCGATCGAAGGCAGCCATGAGCCCACCGAACATCATGAGCACGCCCCCAAGCCATACCCAGCGTACGAAGGGCTTATCGTGCACCCGAAGGGCCCAGGCCCCATCCCCCAGCGGTTCCCCGAGGGCGACGTAAAGATCGCGGAAGAACCCGGGATCGATATCCGCCTCAGTCATCACCATTTGCCGGGCCAGATAGCGGCGCTTCTCCGGGTGTAGCACGGCAATGGGCTGACCGTTCTGAAATACCCGCACCGTGCCCTGATCCGCCACGTAGTTCGGCCCTTCGAGGGGCGCGACCCCTTCAAACAGGTAGGTACGGGGGCCGAGGGTAACGCTTTCCCCCGGGGCGAGGCGTACGTCCCGCTCCGCGGAATAGGTGGTCGTCAGGGCAATGCCGAGGGCCGTGACCGCTACCCCTAGGTGGGCCAGCACCATGCCGCCATAGCCCGCCCCGAGCGTCTTTAGGCCTCGAAGCTTCGCCGAGAGGCCCTGCTTGTTTCGCACCCGTTCAAGCGCATCGACAAGCAGGGCCAGCGTGATCCAGGCCCCGAGCATGACCGACAGCACGGGCCAGAGTTCCAGGGCGCCGGTCACCACCAAGGGCAGGGCCAAGCCAAGGGCCACGCTCGCCAGGGCCACCTTACTTAGGCTGCTCATCAGCTGAGCCGCGCCCGTGCGCTTCCAGCGCGCGAGGGGGGCCGGCGCCATGATCAAAAGGAGCAGCACCATGAGGGGCACAAAGACCGCGTTGAAATAGGGCGGCCCGACGGAGATCTTGCCGCCCCCGGTGAGGGATTCGTAGACCAGGGGATAGAGCGTGCCGAGGAGCACCGCAGCGGTGGAGACCACCAGCACGATGTTATTGGCCAGCAGCATGACCTCCCGGGAGAGGCCCTCGTAGCGCGCCTCGGCGCGCATCACCGGGGCGCGAAGGGCGTAAAGGGCCAGCGCACTGCCCACCACCAAAAGCAGGAAAACAAGAATGAACATGCCCCGCTCCGGGTCCACGGCGAAGGCGTGCACGGAGGTGAGCACCCCGGAACGCACGATAAAGGCGCCGAGGAGGGACAGGGAGAAGGCCGCAATGGCGAGCAGCACGGTCCAGCTCTTGAACACCCCGCGCTTCTCCGTGACCGCCAGGGAGTGGATCAGCGCTGTGCCTACGAGCCATGGCATGAAGGAGGCGTTTTCCACCGCGTCCCAGAACCACCAGCCCCCCCAGCCGAGCTCGTAGTAGGCCCACCAGCTGCCGAGGGCAATGCCGACGGACAGGAAGGCCCAAGCGAGGTTCGTCCAGGGCCGAGACCAGCGGGCCCAGGCCGCATCCAGCCGTCCGGAGAGAAGCGCCGCAATGGCGAAAGCGAAGGCCACGGAAAAGCCCACGTAGCCCGTGTAGAGCATGGGCGGATGGACAATCAAACCGAAGTCCTGGAGCTGAGGATTCAGGTCCGCTCCTTCCGCGGCAGCCACCGGGAGCACGCGCTCAAAGGGGTTCGAGGTCATGAGCAAAAACAGAATGAAGCCCACGGTGAGGGCCCCCATGACGGACAGTACTCGAGCCAGCATGGCCGTGGGCAGAGCTTCCGAGCGCAGGGCCACGGCGAGGGTCCAGCCCCCCATGATGAGGGTCCAGAGCAGGAAGGAGCCTTCGTGCGCGCCCCACACCGCGCTTACCTTGTAGTACCAGGGCAGAAGCGCATTGGAATTATTGGCCACGTAGGCCACGGAGAAGTCGTCCTGTAAGAAGGCTTGCGTGAGGCAGGCATAGGACAGCAGCAGGAATACGAATAGCCCCGCAGACAGGGCCCCGGCGCTGTGCTGCAGCGTGAGGTCCCGGCGGACCACCCCGGCCATGGGCACCACCGCCAAAAGCACGGCGAGCATAAGCGCAAGGATGAGCGCGAAGTGTCCCAGCTCTGGAATCATGCGTCCCCCAAAAGTGGTTTAGGCCCTAGCCCCCGGCGTCGAGGGTGGCCATACCGGCCCGCTGCCCCTCCGGCGCCTTGCGCCCGGCGAGCTCCGCGAGCTCCGGCGGCATGTAGTTTTCATCGTGCTTGGCCAGCACTTCGCTGGCCTCGAAGGTGCCATTGGCGCGGAGCCGTCCCGTGGCCACGATGCCCTGCCCTTCCCCGAAGAGATCCGGGAGGATGCCCTCGTACACCACGGGGACGTCGTGCCCCGCCAGGTCAGACAGCGTAAAGCGGACCGCCAGGGAACCGGGATCGCGCTGCACGCTGCCCTCAAGCACCATGCCGCCGGCGCGGATGCGCTGATCCACGGGGGCTTCGCCCCGGGCGATTTGGTCCGGCGGATAAAAGAGATTGATGTTTTCGTTCAAGGCGAAGAGCGCGAGGCCCACGGCCACGGCGACCCCGGAGAATAAAAAGCCGATCAGCGTCAGGCGTTGCTTGCGCTTTGGGTGCATGGCTGAGGCTCCGGTCCGATTTCGAACATCATAACGCGCCTGCCCCGGCCCTGTCCGCTTAGGGTTGCGCTTAAGCTTGCTCTTGGGGCTGCTCTTGACGCCGCTGCCGGGCCCCCTGCTCCCGGAGAAAGCGGCGCTTCCGCCGCCCCGGGGCAAGGCCGTTGAAAAGCAGCACGGCGAGCGTTAAGCCGTAGCAGCTCCACACGTAAGGCCCGTGCCCGCCCATGGCCAGGAAGGCGCTGAAGCTCTCGAAGTTCATGCCTTAGACCCCTGCTCGGCCACAAAGTTCTGCACCCACGTCGTGCGCCGCTCCCGCTCGAGCACCACCACCCGGGTGCTTTGCAGCACGCTCCAGACAAAGAGAGCGTAGAAGCCCAGCACGGAAAGCAGCAGGGGAATCCACATGCTCGGGGGCATGGCGGGCTTTTCCGTCAGCTTGAAGGTGGAGGGCTGGTGCAAGGTGAGCCACCAATCCACGGAGTACTTGATAATGGGAATGTTCACGAGCCCCACGATGGCGAGGATGGCGCAGGCCCGCCCCGCCGCCTCGGGCCGGGCCAAAGCCTGGCGAAGGCCGATAATGCCAAGGTAGAGGAAGAGCAGGATCAGCATGGAGGTGACCCGCGCATCCCAGGTCCACCAGGTGCCCCAGGTGGGCTTGCCCCACACGGCGCCAGTTACGAGCGCCAGGGCCGTGAAGGAGGCGCCGATGGGCGCCGCCGCTTCCAGCACCATATCCGCGAGCTTCATGCGCCAGACCAGCAGCACCACGCCGCAGGTGCCCATCAGCATGTAGCAGGACTGGGCGAGGATCGCCGCCGGGACGTGTACGTAGATGATGCGGAAGCTGTTGCCCTGGAGGTAATCCGCCGGTGCCAGCGCCAGGCCCCAAAAAGCGCCCGCCCCCAAGAACACCACCCCCAGGCCGAGAAGCCAGGGAAGCCAGGGCGCCGAGGTCTCGAAAAACCAGCGCGGGGAGCCCAGACGATGCCAAAGGCGAACGAGGGGAGCGGGAACCTTCACGGTGATCTCCTATGCAGGGGCGCCAAGCCTAGCCCGTTTCCACGGCAATGCTAAGGGCGCCGGCGATGGCAAAGGGGGCGGTGATGAGGGCCAGGGCCGCCCCGGCCCCAAGCCAGGCGAGCACCGGCGCCGTGGGAAGCCCCGCCACGGCGAGCTCCGCCACGCTCACCCCAAGAATCAGTACGGGAATGAAGAGGGGCAGCACGAGGAGCGCTAGAAGCACCCCACCGGAACGGAGGCTTACGGTAAGCGCCGCCCCCACGCCCCCGAGCAGCACCAGAATGGGCGTACCCAGAGCCAGGCCCGCGGTGACGGGCCAGCGCGCGGCCTCGGGCAGAGCCAGCATGGCGCCAAGCACCGGGGCCAGAAGCGTCAGAGGCAGGCCCGTACCCAGCCAGTGCACCAGCAGCCGAGCGAGCACCGCAAACACCAATGGGTCGCCATGGAGCACGAGCTGCTCCAGCGTGCCCTCATCCCGGTCCCGGCGAAAAAGCCCTTCGAGTCCCAAAAGCGTCGACAGAAGCGCGGCAATCCAGAGCACCCCAGCGGCAAGGGGAGCGAGCACGGCGCTTTCCGGGCTCACGCCGAGGGGAAAGAGGGTGATCACCAGCACGAAAAAGGCCAGGGGGTTCGCCAGCTCCCCAGGCTGGCGCAGGGCCAGGGCTCCATCGCGGCGAAACTGACCCCAGAAAAGCCCGGGGATCTTCATGGCGCCCCCTCCAAGCCCAGCCAGAGGGTCTCGAGCCCCGGGCGCGGCGCAAGAGGCTGGTGGGTGGTGAAAATCGCCCCCCCCCCGGCGGCTTGGTGTTCCGCAAGGAGCGTCGTCACCAGGGCGATGCCCCGATCGTCCAGGGCCGTGAACGGTTCATCAAGCAGCCAGAGAGGCGCCGCGATGCCCAGCAGCGGCAGGCGCGCGAGGCTGACCCGGCGCTGCTGTCCCGCAGACAGGGCCTGGCAGGGCACGTCCTCGTAGCCCGCCAGCCCCACGCGCTCGAGGGCGTCCGTGATCTCGCTTACGGCCGTGCCCGGTGCGGTCAGGGAGAGGTAGTGGGCGAGGTTTTCTTCCGCCGTCAAAAGGCCACTTAGGGCCGGGCGGTGCCCCAGGTAAGCGAGGGGACCCGGGGCGCGGCTCACCTCGCCCTCGTAGTCGGGGTGGAAGCCCGCCAGAATACGCAGCAGGGTGGTCTTTCCCGCGCCGTTCGGGCCCCGCAGCTGGAGCGCCGCCCCTCGCGCTACGGCAAAGCTTAAGTCGGCGAACAGCACGCGATCGTCGCGCTCGCAGCGCAGCTGCCGAACCGTTAGCAAGGGGGTATCCACGACCTCTCCTCTCCCAGGGGCCCGTGCAGTATAGCCTTCACGCCTAGGGGCGCGTCATAACCTCGGGGCCGCCCGGCGTGATGACTAGGGTGTGCTCGAACTGGGCCGACCGATTTCCCAGCCCGGAAAGCAGGGTCCAGCCATCCTCGGCGGTGGTGCAGCGCTCCGAGCCCAGGGACAGGAAGGGCTCGATGGTGATAACCATGCCCTCAGCCAAGCGGCGCCGATCGGTAGGATCGAAGAAGTTGGGAATGAAGCGCGGCGCTTCGTGAAGCTTGCGCCCCACCCCATGGCTTCCGAGATCCCGAAGCGTGGTAAAACCCGCGGCCCGGGCGGTGCGTTCGATGGCCCGGCCAATTTCGTTGATAAGGGCGCCCGGTTGAGCGACGGCCATGGCCGCATCCAGGGCCGCTTGCGTCGCCGCCAGCAGCGCCTCGTGTTCCGGCGCCGCCGGCGGCACCAGGAAGGTGGCCCCGGTGTCGCCGTAGTAGCCGTTAAGCTCTGCAGACACGTCGATGTTTACGATATCCCCCGGCGCCAGGGGGCGGGGCCCAGGTATGCCATGGGCCGCTTCTTCATTGAGGCTAATGCAGGTGGCGCCTGGGAATCGATAATCGCGCTGGGGCGCGGAGCGAGCCCCATGCGCCGCCAGGAGCTTGGCCCCGAGGGCGTCGAGCTCCGCCGTGGTCATGCCGGGCTCAAGCGCCGCCCCCATGGCCGCCAAGGTTTGGGCCACGGCCCGGCCGGCGGCGCGAAGGCCATCGAGATCTTGTGCACGGGTCACTTTCATGGCGCCAGTGTACGCAGCTCCCGGGGCCCGGTCAGCGTCTTTTGCTCCGGGACGGCGCTGGAGATCGGATCAGTTCTAGGACGGCCCAGCCGACCCCAGCGAGGAAGCCACCGATGTGAGCCCAGAAAGCCACCCCACCCCCGTTTTGCCCCAGGGACGGCAGGCCCGCCAGCACCTGGATCGCAAACCAGTAGACGAGCATGAGCGCCGCCGGGACGGCCACCCGGGTTATGAAGAACCCGAGGAACACGAGTAAATCGACCCGCGCCTTGGGATAGAACACGGCGTAGGCCCCCATGACGCCGCCAATGGCACCGGAGGCCCCCACCATGGGGACGACGCTGCTGGGAGCAGAGAGCATTTGCGCCGTGGCCGCCGCCACCCCGGCCAACATATAGAAAACCCCGTAGCGCAGGGGCCCGAGGCGGTCCTCCACGTTGTCCCCAAAAACAAACAGGAACCACATATTGCCAAGCAAGTGGAGCCAGCCGCCGTGCATAAACATGCTGGTGAAGACGCTCCAAGGGTTGCGCTCCCCCAGGCGGCAGCTGGCCTCAGAGCCAAGGGGAATGAGGGATCCGGGTTCGCTGAAGCCCAGCAGGGCCCCGGGAATAAGCGCGCGCTCGCAAAGGGAGTGAAGCAGGGGTTCGGGGAAACCAAAACCCTGCCACCGGGCCCACACCCAAAAATTCAGCGCGATCAGCCCATAGGTGAGCCAGGGCGTGCGTCGGGTGGGGTTGTGATCACGAAGAGGAAACATGACTCACTGCCGCCAGCGCCGGACCCAGCACGGGGTGATCCTCGAGGCGAGGCAAGTCCTCCGGGCCGTCGATGTCGTACAGACTCGGCAGGCGCGTCCACACCCGCCCAAGCTCAGCCAAGCGCCCGGCGGTTTCGTTCATCACGGAGGCCGTACTCCAGGGCATGGTGGTGAAGAGCTCGGGATCTAGGCGCCGAGCGGCGATGACTCCATAGCCCCCATCCTCGGCAGGGGCAAACGCATAGTCATCGCCTGCGCGGAGCGCGGCGGCGGCGGCCGTGAGATGGCTTGGCTTCAGCCCTGCCAGATCGGTCCCCAGTAGGACGGGCCAGACGCCTGCCTCGAGAGCCTCCCCTAGGGCCCGAGCCATGCGATCTCCAAGGTCCCCCGGGCCCTGGCTGACGAGCCTAGCCCCGTGCGCCTCCCCGAGGGCCACGAGCGCCGCCCCGGGACCATCCCCTGCATAGGCCAGAGTCAGCGAGCCAAGCTTGGCCTCTTGGCACACGCTCACCACATAGCGCAGCAGCGCCGCGTAAAGATGCAATGCGCCCTCGACGCCCAGGGCCGGTTCGAGGCGGGTTTTCACCGTGCCCTGCACCAGGGGCCGGGCAAAGAGGATCACCCGAAGGGGAGTACTCACGCCGAATCGCTAGCGCGATAGCGCGCCGCCAGCCCGGCGGGATCGGCACCACGGAAATAGGCCCAGCGCAGGCGCCACATGAGCAGCACCGTTTTCCATACCCCGTGGGATTCCCAGCGCCGGCCATCGGTGCGCAAGCGCTTTCTGAGACACAGGGGCGGCCCTTGGGTGGCCTTCAGGGCCTTCGCCAGGGCAAGGTCTTCCATCAGCGGCAGGGGCGGCACGCCGCCGACGGCCTCTAGGGCTTCCCGAGTGACGAAGAGCCCCTGATCCCCCGTGCCCATGCCGGACAGGCGCGAGCGCAGATTCATCATGCGCCCGACGAGCGCCAGCGCCGGGTGGCGACCCAAAATGCGAACGGAGAAAAAACCCCAGCGCCGCCGGTGTTCCGCAAGCCCCGCAAGCAGGTGGAGATCGCTCACCGCCTCGATGGTGCTATCGGCGTGGAGAAACCAGAGCACGGCGCCCCTAGCGGCTTCTGCGCCCTTCGCCAGCTGAGGACCCCGACCGCCCTCGGCCCGGAGGACCGTTACCTCCTGCCCTTCCGCAAGGGCCACCGTTTCATCTGCGCTGCCCCCGTCCACCACCAACACCTCCGCCCCCCGGGCCCGGGCCGGCGCTAGCGCGCGCAGCAAGCTCGGCAGGTTCCGCGCCTCGTTCAGGGTGGGGATGATGACGGAAAGGGGCGGGGCCATGGCTAGCGCCGGGGCCGCCAGACCAGATTGATCGTGGTGAGCGTGTCGAGCTTTTCCTTATCGCCGATCACCTGGGAGTTCCGGCGCAGCTGGTAGGCGGCCTTCAGGGCGAGGGATTCATTGATATCAACCGCAATGCCCAGCTCGTTCTGCAGAAAGGTGTTGTCCGTTCCAGTTTCCAGTAGCGCGGCGTTGTAGAGCTGGGCCGTATCGCTCAGGGTTCGGGTGTAGCGGCCCTGGGCCCGGCCGATGAGGTTCGTATCATCGCCTTCCCCCCGGGTCTGTGCCCGGCGAATGCCGGGGCCGACCTCAAGCCGCAGAGTTTGGTCCACGTCCGCAATGGGACGAAAACCATAGGCAACGGAGACGCTGCCCTGCGACTGGAACGCGGAAAAGTCGTCACGCTCATAGCGAAGGGCCGAGGCGAGGAAGGTTTCGGGGCCGAGATCCCGGCGCGCCGTGCCCGCGACTTCATAGCGCTCGGCGCTCGTTTCCCCACTGTTTTCCCCCCGCAGGCCAGAAACATGGGCCTCCCCTTCCCAACCTTCATAGCGCCCCTCCACGGCCAACTTGCCGTTGATGGTGGTGGCTTCCGAGTTCCCCGTGGTGTTCACAAAGCCCAGCTCGCCCGAGGGGGTCCATTCGGCTTCGGCGCTCAGGGCACCGGGTGTAGCAGCTAGGGTGGCACTGAAAAGGGCTGCGCCCCACAGCCAGCGTTTCATGCGGCGTCCTCTTTTGTGGATTAAGCGGCTGCTAGGGCCGCGAAAATGCGCGAGAAATTATGCCCAGGGTGGTCGCGCGATAACAGGGTTCGGAGGCCGTGGACAGACCCTAAATCGTTCCTTAGGGTGAAGAGGAGTGGTCAAAAGAGCAAAAATGCCGGGCCACGGAACACATGCCTCTGGGGAGGGGTAAACATGGAGAGAGCACACCTTCGGGTGCTGGCCGCCGTGGTTGCGAGCGCAACCTTGGCTGGCTGCGCAACGCCCGGGCCTATTGAGCAGGCCCATCTCGGCCAAATTCGCTATCTGCGGGAACAGTGCATGAATCGCATGGCCAGCACGCGGCAACCTTCGCCGCTGCTTCGCACCTCGGCGATTCACCAATGCAATGCCTGGTCCCGATCGAAGGTGCTCTAGGGCAACAGCCCTAGGGGGAAAAGCGGGGGCTGGTAGGGCGACCAGGAATCGAACCTGGAACTACTCCTTAGGAGGGAGTCGTTATATCCATTTAACTACCGCCCCAGCCGAAGCCAAGGATAGCAACCTCGGCTGGGGAAGACAGCGCGCTTGCACCTTTAGGTCGAAGGCGTGGACGGCGTTGATGGCGTCGAAGGGGTAGAGGGAGTCGACGGCGTAGAGACCGTCGTAGGCGTCGTCGGCGTCGTCGGCGTCGTCGGCGTCGTCGGCGTCGTCGGATCGCCACCACCGTCATCCTGACCACCGTCCGTGCCACCGTCATCCGAGCCGCCTGCCGGTGGATCGTCATCATCGCCGCCAGCGGCCGCTACGGAAGCAACGGCTACCGCAGCCAGGCCCGCAGCCACAGCGGTTGCGGCAGAAATCCCGGCGATCGCGCCGGCAGCCCCCGCGGCGCCTGCCGCCCCTGCCGCCCCTGCCGCCGAACCGGCTCCTGATGCCCCCGCGGCACCACCTCCGCCAGCGGCGGAACCCCCGCCTCCGGACGGCCCAGCTGATCCACCCTCGGCGGCCGATGCGCCTTCCTGCCCCGTGCCTCCCCCCTCCCCGGCAGCTGCCGGCGGCGGACCCAACTCCAGGCTGAGAAAGCGATCAAGTCCGACGGGAACCACGGCTATCCCCTGCGGCGCAGCCGTCAGGGAGACCACCCGAGCGAACTGGAAAGGCTGGTTAACCCCTAGGGTGAGAGAGCCTGCGCTATTTTCCAAGGCGATGAGCCCTTCCTGCACCCCCGCGACCACTTCCGGTGCGCCCGAGACTTCGACCAAGCCAAGGGCATAATCCGTGCCTCGAACCCCCAGCACCGCAAAGGGTGTGGCCACCCGATAGGCACTGGGGGCAGCGCGAGCGATTGCACCCGTCGCGGAGCGAAAGCCGCCCTCGAGGAGCTCCGCCTCAAACTGCTCACCCCCCGCGACTTCGCTGTAGGCCTGCAGGTTCAGCGCCGAACTTTCCGCGAGAGTAAGGAGGGCCCCATCATCAAAGCGAAGCCTAAGCTCGCTTCCCGCAAGGGTTCTTAGGGTCTCCCCGGCCTCAAAGCGCTCCCCCTCTCGAAGAAGCCGCCGCGCTCCGGTCCCATCGACCGCCGCGGCCCGCCCCTGAAGGTAAACCACCTCCCCGATCTCCGAGGCGGCCTTAGCCAGTCCGGCCCCTCCAAGGATGAGAACCCCAAGGACCCAGGGCAGGCCTTCTCTACGAATTATCGACAGCATGTTCAGCATTCCTTTGCTTCTCAAAAGTTAATCCATCTAAGCTACCGCAGCAGCCCAGAGGAAGAACAACGCTTGTGATAGCCTAGGATAGCAACAGTAGGGAGACAGCCGCCATGAGTACCGCAACCACCTCACCCCTGACCCTTAACTGGCGCTGTAAGCACAGCTGGCGCCAGGCCTCGGTCAACACCAGCTGGTGCCTACTGGGCTGCTCCATCGGGGATATGGGGACCATTGCCGCTTTCCAGCTGGGGGGATGGCCCTGGGATCCCTTGGCCATCATGGCGTTGGCCATGGTGAACGGTCTTCTCACGTCCATTGCCCTAGAAACGGTCATCCTCAGCCGGCAAATGGCCATCAACCTTGCGCTAAAAACGGCCCTGGGGATGTCGCTCATTTCCATGCTGGCCATGGAAGCCGCCATGAACCTCGTAGACCTCGTCATCACCGGCGGCGCTCAGCTAAGCGCCGTTGCCGTTCCCTTCATGCTGGTCGCGGGCTTTTTAGCCCCCCTGCCCTACAACTACTGGCGCCTAAAAGCCCTCGGAAAGGCCTGCCATTGATGAGACGCCTTTCCCTCGCGCTCCTTGCCCTTGCTCTGGGCAGCCAGAGCGCCGCCGAAGAACTCTCCCTGCACGCCGAGCCCCTAGAACGCTCCGCCCTCGGCGGCCTGACTTGTGCTCGGGTTCTCGAGCTGCATGCAGAGGAAAACCCCGCCGCCCGAGTTCAGCTGGGGTCGCTCTTCATGGGCTTTGTGGCCGCTCTAAACGCCACCACCGGCGAGCGGCTCGGGGAAAGCCTCGATGGAGACGGCTACTACGTGGCGTTGGTGAACACCTGCTCCCGGAACGGTCGTCTCAGCCTTGCGGAGGGCCTCATCAAAGCCTACCAAGCCCTTCAAGGCAGCTGAGCTCTCCTAGTGCCGCTCGGGCCGGGCGTTGGCCATGGCCTCGAGCGTCTGGGTGACCGCTTCCGGGCTCCGGGTGTAAGGCGCCAGCAGGCGGTAGAAGGTGGGCACCACCCCGAGCGTGAGCACGGTGGAGAAGAGCACGCCGGCGAAAACTACCACGCCGATGGCCATACGGCTTTCAGCCCCGGCGCCGCCGCCGAGGATCAGAGGTAGCACCCCAATTACCGTGGAGATGGACGTCATGACAATGGGGCGGAGGCGCAGCCGCGCCGCTTCCTTGATAGCCTCCTCCACCGAAGCCCCCGCGTCGCGTAGCTGATTAGCAAACTCCACGATCAAAATACCGTTCTTCGCGGCCAGCCCCACCATCATTACGATTCCGATCTGACTGTAGATATTCAGGGAGCCCCCGCTGAGCTCGAGGCCCAGGAGCGCCCCTACCACAGCCAGGGGCACGGTGAGCATGATGATCAGGGGGTGGATGAAGCTTTCGAACTGCGCCGCCAGCACCAGGAAGACCACGAGCAGGGCAAGGCTGAAGGTGACGAGCACGCTGCTGGAGGATTCCTGGAGCTCCCGGGACTGGCCTTTGTAGTCGATGCGGGCTTCCGTGGGGAGAGTCTCTTCGGCGACACTCCGAAGGAAGGTGAGGGCCTCCCCAAGGGTGTACCCCGGGGCCAGATTTGCAGAAATGGTGATGCTGCGAAGGCGATTGAAACGGTTAAGCGTCGCCGCATCGGCGCCTTCGGAAACGGTCACCAGGGAGGACAGGGGCACGAGTTCCCCACTCTTTGCTGCCCGCACGTACAGATTTTCGATATCACCCGGGGTCTGTCGGTCCCCGTCTTCGGCCTGGAGGATGACATCGTATTCCTCGCCGCGATCAAGGTAGGTGGTGACCCGGCGCGACCCCAGCATGGTCTCGAGGGTGCGCCCGACCTCGGAAACGGACACGCCCAAGTCGGCTGCGCGGTTTCGATCCACTTGAATCAGAAGCTGAGGCTTCACCTCCTTGTAGTCCGCATCGAGATTCAACAGCCTTGGGTTTTCCGAAGCCTTTGCCAGGAAGGCATCCCGCCATTCGGCGAGGGCCTCGTAGGTATCTCCACCGAGCACAAATTGCACGGGGGTGGAAAAGCCTCGCTGCCCGAGGCCCGCCGGCTGTATGGGAAAGGCGCGCACCCCCGGCATCGCCATCAAGGAAGGAAAGAGGCCACCGACAATTTCTTGGGTGCTTCGCTCGCGCTGATCCCAGTTCTCCAGGGAGACGATGGCGATGGAGTTGTTGACCGAAGCGCCAGAGCCAAAGAGTGGGGTGCTGATCAGCACCCGGTAGGCCTCTCCCTTATCCAGCAGCGGCAGAAGCACATTCTCCATTTCCCGGGCGTAGCGCTGGGTGTACTCGAAGCTGGCGCCCTCGGGCGCATTCATAATCACGAAAAAGCTCGATCGATCCTCCGTCGGAGAGTACTCCTGGGGCAGGCTGGTGAAGAGCTGCCAGCCCCCTGCAACGACGGCAAGGAGAAAGCCCGAGACCCAAAGGGGTCGCTGAATCAGCCCGCCAAGGGAATGGCTGTAGGTCCTCGAAAAGAGGGTAAAGGCTTGGTCCACGAGGGCCGCGGGACCCGCGCGCTCCTTGGCCGGGCGCAGCAGCTTCGACGCCGCCATAGGCACAAGGGTGAGGGCAACAAGACTCGAGAAGCACACGGCCCCGGCGATGGCCAGGGAGAATTCGGAGAATAGGCGCCCAAGATTCCCCTCCATAAAGGCAATGGGCACAAAGACCGCGACCAGCACCAGGGTGGTGGCAATCACCGCAAAGCCCACCTGCCGCGCCCCCCGGTAAGCGGCGAGGAGCGGGGGTTCCCCGGCCTCCACCCGGCGGTAGACGTTTTCGAGCACCACGATGGCGTCATCCACCACGAGCCCGATGGAGAGCACGAGGGCCAGCAGCGTGAGGAGGTTCACGGAGAAGCCCATGGTCCAGAGCACGATGAAGGCCGCTGTGAGGGAGACGGGCACCGTGATGGCGGGCACCAGCATGGCCCGGAAGCTGCCCAGGAACAGGTAGATCACCAGCACCACGAGCCCCGTGGCGACCATGAGGGTTTTATAAACTTCGAGGATGGCTTGCTCGATGTAGATCGAAGCGTCATAGCCCGCAGCGATCTCCATGCCCTCCGGGAGCCCCGTGCTCATGCGCGCAAGTTCCGCCTTCACGCTTCGGGCCGTATCGAGCACGTTAGCCTTGGCCTGCGCCGAGACCCCGAGGCCGACGGTAGGAATGCCGTTCGCTCGCAGCTCGGAACGATCATTCGCCGGGCCCACCTCCACCCCGGCAACGTCCCCAAGGCGCACCAGGTAGCCATCGCTGCCCTGGCGCAGGACGAGCGCCGCGAAATCCTCCGCTGTGCTATAGCTCCGCTCGACCCGCACAGTGAATTCCCGCTCGAAGGACTCCACGGTCCCCGCGGGAAGCTCGACATTTTCCCGGCGCAGGGCCGCCTCAACGTCGAGCACGGTCAGCCCCCGAGCCGCGAGGGCCTGGCGATCGAGCCAAACCCGCATGGCGTATTCCCGCTCCCCGCCGATGCGCACGCTAGCCACTCCGGACACCATGGCCAGCCGATCCTGCACAAAGCGCCGGGCGTAGTCGGAGAGCTCGAGCTGGCTTAAGCGATCGCTCGAGAGGGACAGCCACATGATCTGCTGGGTGTTCGCGTCAGCCTTGGCGATCTCCGGCGGGTCCGCCTCCTCCGGGAGCCGATCTACGGTGCGGGCAACGCGGTCGCGGACGTCATTCGCCGCGGCGTCGATGTCCCGCTCCACTTCGAATTCCACGGTCACCTGGGAGCTGCCATCCCGGCTGGCCGAGCTGATGGTGCGGATGCCCTCGATGCCGGCAATGGCGTCCTCGACCAGCTGGGTGATCTTCGTTTCTACCACCTGCGCCGAGGCCCCGGGATAGCGCGTTTCCACGGAAACGATGGGGGGATTGATATCCGGATATTCCCGCAGGGGCAGGCGATCAAAGGAGAGCAGCCCGAAGGCGATAAGCAAAAGGCTAAGCACCGCGGCGAAGACCGGCCGGCGGACGGAGAGGTCCGAGAGCATCATGGCGCAGGCGCTCCGTGGGGCCGAAGGCGATCGGCGGCGGTCACCGTTTCCACGATTCGTACCGGGGCACCAGAGCGAAGTCGGGCAGCGCCCTCGATGACGAGCAGATCCCCCTCCTCCACGCCGCCGGTGAGCTCGACGATGCCCGGACGCCGCACCCCCAGGGTAACGGGCACCGTGTCAGCGACGCCGTCACGCACGCGATAGACCTGCTGCGTGGACCCCCGGGGCACGAGGGCGGACTCGAGGACCATGAGACTTTCCCGGGCGTCGCGCACCAGATCGACGGTGAGGAGCATGCCGGGACGGAGCCGCCGATCTTCGTTGGCAATCGCCGCCCGCACGGCGACGGCTCGGGTTACGGGATCGACCCGGGGACTGAGAAAGGTGACCTCGCCCACAAAGGGCGCATCCCCGTAGGCCGCAGAGCGGGCCGTGACCTCCGCACCCACCCGCAAGGCCGTGAGGAAAGACTCGGGAATCGAAAATTCAAGCTTGATGGGGTCGACGTCGTCCAAGGTGGTGATCACGCTGCCCGGGCTGACCTGAGCGCCGAGGCTCACGGCGCGACGCCCGAGGACGCCGGCGAAGGGCGCGCGAATTTCCCGATCCGCAAGGCGGGCTAGCGCCCCATCCACGCGAGCTTCCGAAGCGGCCACCCGGGCCGCCTGCTCGTCGCGCAGGGACTGGGCCGTGGCGTTCGTTTCTACCAGGGCGTCGAGGCGGGCCAGCTGCTGACGTTGGTCATCGAGATTCGCCCGGGCTTCAGCCAGGGCCGCCCGCTCCTCCACCGCATCGAGGCGCAGGAGCATCGCGCCGGCCTGAACGAAATCCCCCTCTTCGAAGAGGATCTCCACCACCCGATCCGCCACCGTGGCGGTCACCAGGATGGATTCATCGGCCCCTGCCGTGCCCACCGCGGCAAGCGTATCCTCGAAGGGCGCCCGGGCCACGGCGGAAACCACCACGGGAGTCGCCCCGCCTCGCCGCACCGGCGCGCTGCCTCCGGCCTCGGCACCGCCCTCCAGAAGGCCGGGAAGCCCCAGGCCGTAGGCAAGGCCTCCCAGCACCACCACCGCAAGCACACCGCGAAGCCAAGCAGGCATAAGCACATCTTCCGTTAAGCGTGAGGGCATCCATCGTCACAAGCATTCTGGGGAGCCGCAGCGGCGATTGCCAGCGCTTCGGGGCCGCCAAAAAAGGAGAAAAAGCGGGACCTTGGGGCGCCACCGGGGGCCCTGCTAGACTCCTCGCCTCGGGCGCCCCCTTCCCCGCGCTTTAAGGAGTGTTTGTGGCCACCGCCCCCGCCTGGACCCTTCGCACCATCGATCGGATCGACGCCGTGGACCCCGCCGCCTGGGATCGGCTAGCGACGCCGCGAGAACGCCCCGCGAACCCCTTTTTAAGGCACCGATTCCTGCTGGCGCTAGAGCGCAGCGGTTCCGCCACCCGGGAGACGGGCTGGCAGCCCTTTCACCTGCTTCTGGAGGACGAAACGGGCACGCTTCGGGGCGCCCTTCCGAACTATCTGAAAAGCCATTCGCAGGGGGAGTACATCTTCGATTACGCCTGGGCCGAGGCCCTTAGCCGGGCCGGTGGTCAGTACTACCCAAAGGCCCTATCCGCGATCCCCTTTACCCCGGCCACCGGCCCAAGGCTCCTCGTGGCCGCCAGCGACCCCGACGCCGACGCCCTGCGCCGAGGCCTCGCGGAGGGCGCCCAACGCATTACGGCGGAGCTGGGGCTATCGTCCTTTCACGTGAACTTCGTGAATGACGAAGACGCGCCGGCCCTCCAGGCGGCGGGGTTTCTCGAGCGCCACGATCAGCAGTTCCACTTCACCAATGCCGGCTTTGCGGACTTCGACGCCTTCCTGGAAACCCTCAGCAGCAAGCGCCGGAAGACCGTGCGCCGGGAGCGCCGGGACGCCCTCGCCAACGGCCTCACCATCCGCTGGGCCACGGGCACCGATCTGACGAAAGCGGACTTCGACGCCTTTTACGCGTTCTATCAGGACACGGGATCGCGCAAGTGGGGCCAGCCCTACCTCACCCGGGGCTTTTTTTCCGAGGTGCTCGAGCACCTAGCCGACGATACGCTCTTGATCTTCGCGGAGCGGGAGGGCGAGCCCATCGCCGGCGCCCTGAACTTCATCGGGGGGGATACGCTCTTCGGGCGTAACTGGGGATGCCTTGAGGATCACCCCTTCCTGCACTTCGAGGTGTGCTACTACCAGGCTATCGATTTCGCCCTGACTCGCGGCCTCAAGCGGGTGGAAGCGGGGGCCCAGGGGGGGCATAAGCTTGCCCGGGGCTATCTGCCCCAGCGCACCCGCAGCTTTCACTGGATTGCCCACGAAGGCTTTCGCGATGCGGTGGATCGCTACCTCAAGGAGGAGCGGCGCTACGTCGCCGAAGAGCTCCGCTTTGGGGACGCCCACAGCCCCTTTAAGGCGACCCTAGACCTTAACGCCCTCCGCGGCGACGCTCAGTAGCCCATATCGGCGCCGGCGTCCGCCCCCGCGGGGGCCTCAGGCGTCAGCGCGTCCTTAAGTCGGCTCAGAAAGCTTTCCAGCTCCCGCCGATTGTCCGGGCCCATGCGCAGCACGAGCTTCTGCGCCGGCGCCAAGGCTTCGAGCACGGGATCGGCGAAGGTGTACATCACCGAGGGCTGCTTTAAGCGGATGGGGCCTTCCGACCGCGGCGTGGTGAGCACCACATCGATCCCCTGACGCACGCGCACCAACACGTCTGGGGATCCCACCCCAAGCTCGCCGTAGGCCGTTTCCATGAGAGGCACAAAGCTCTTCAAGAGCGCCGCCGTGGCCTCGGGGTCAAGGCTGGCAAAGAGCGCTCCGATGGCGTTGAAGCGATCATAGCCCGCGGGATCCAGGGTGAGCACGGCGCGATCCCCCAGCCCTTCCTTCAGCACGGGGAAGGCATCCCGGGGGGCGAGGCCCGCCACCGGAGCCCGAAGCACTTGCCCCTGAGCCAGGTTTTCCATCACGGCGGTGAGCTTGCGCAGGAGCTGGTCCGTACGCAGCAGGGTGGCCAGCACGGCGCTATTGCTGAGCGGCGCAGCCCCATCGCGGACGAAGGCATCGGACACGTCCAGGGCCGGGAGGGGCTCCGGTTCCGGCTCTGGCGGCGGGGCCGGCTCGGGTTCCGGTTCGGGCTCCGGTGCCGGCGGGGGCGGCGCCGGCTCGGCTTCCGGGACCACGATCGGAGCGGGCGCGGGCTCGGGCTCCGACGGAAATAGCAAAAGCGCCCCAGCCAGCACCGCCAGCGCGGCGGCGGCCAAAATCATCCAATTCTTCCCTGCCATGCAATGCACTCCCCGGCGTTGAGCACCAACAAATTTCCCTGTGAGCTTATGCCAGCGGCGCCTAGGCGGCACCGTTTCGCGGCACTTTCCATTATCATTCCACCTTTGCCCAAGCTTTGCCCAGGCAGGAGTTAAGGAATGTCTAGAAGCGCCGTCGCCGACCTTCTAAGCGGAGCGATCCCCGTGGAATCCCCCGTCACCCTCGCCGGGTGGCTCCGCAGCCGCCGCAGCTCCAAGGGCGGCTTCTCTTTCCTCGCCGTGCACGATGGCTCGGCCTTCGACGCCATTCAGGTGGTGGCGGATCAGGCCCTGCCCAACTACGAGGCCATCGCGGCCCTGGGCCCGGGCTGCGCGGTGGAGATCGAGGGCACGCTGGTGGCGTCCCAGGGCAAGGGACAAAGCGTCGAGGTGGCGGCAAGCGCGGTCACCGTTCTCGGGGAGGTCGATGATCCCGCGACCTACCCCGTCGCCAAGAAGGGCCACACCTTTGAATACCTGCGCTCCGTGGCTCACCTACGCCCCCGCACCAACACCTTCGGCGCCCTGGCCCGGGTGCGCGCCACCCTTGCCCAGGCCATCCACGGCTACTTCGCCGACCAGGGCTTCCTGTGGGTAAACACGCCACTGATCACAGCCAGCGATTGCGAAGGGGCCGGAGAGCTCTTCCGGGTCAGCACCCTCGATGCGCTGAATCCCCCGCGCACCGCCGACGGACAGGTAGATTTCAAGGAAGACTTTTTCGGCCAGGAAGCCTTCCTTACGGTCTCTGGGCAGCTTCAGGTGGAGAGCTACTGTCTCGCTCTGTCGAAGGTTTACACCTTCGGCCCCACCTTCCGCGCCGAGAACTCCAACACCAGCCGGCACCTTGCGGAATTCTGGATGGTGGAGCCGGAGATCGCCTTTGCGACGCTCAAGGAAAACGCCGAACTCGCCGAAGGACTCCTGAAGCACGCGCTGAAGACCGTTCTCGAGGACCGGGGGGACGACATGGCCTTCTTTGGCAGTCGCATTGACCCCGAGCTCCTACCCCGCCTTCAGCACGTCATCGAATCCCCCTTCGAGCGCCTCAGCTACACGGAAGCGGTGAAGATCCTCGAGGCCAGCGGCGAAAAATTCGAGTTCCCTGTAGCCTGGGGCCAGGATCTGCAAAGCGAGCACGAGCGCTACCTCACGGAGAAGCACGTGGGCCGGCCCGTGGTGGTGACGGACTACCCAAAGGACATCAAGGCCTTCTACATGCGCCTAAACGACGACGAGCGCACCGTAGCAGCGATGGATGTGCTGGTGCCTGGGGTGGGGGAAATCATCGGCGGCTCCCAGCGGGAAGAGCGCCTCGCCGTCCTCGATGCGCGCATGGACGATGACACCCTTAAGGAACACCTCTGGTGGTACCGAGATCTGCGCCGCTACGGCACGGTCCCCCATGCGGGCTTCGGCCTCGGCTTTGAGCGCCTGCTAATGTACGCCACGGGTATGGAAAACATTCGGGACGCGATCCCGTTCCCCCGGGTTCCGAACAACGCGCAGTTTTAGGGTGGGTGTGGAAGCCGGCCGGCTTCGGCGCCTTCTGCCCTGGGCCTTCCGCCACCGAGGCTGGATTGGCTATAGCCTTCTGGCCTTCGCCGGGTCCCGGCTGCTGGAGGCCAGCGTGCCCCTCATGATGGCTGAGGCCATCGACCGGCTGGCCGCGGGCACCTTCGACGTGACCGGCCCCGTGCTGGCTATCGTCGGGGCCGTTCTGCTGCGCATGGCGGTGGTGTCCAGCGCGCGCATTGCTATCCGCCGGGCCGCAGTGAACGTGGCCTTTGATCTACGCCGCGCCCTCTTCGATCGCCTCCAGCGCCAGGGCGTCGCGTTCTTCGGCCAACATACGGTGGGGGACATGATGACCCGCGCCGTCTCCGATATCGGCGTGCTTCGACGCCTCGTGAGCGTGGGGACCATCTTCCTGGTGATCTTGGTCTACGCCACGGCCGTGGGCTTTGGGGCCATGTTCTATCTCGCCCCGGACCTGGCCTGGCTGGTCTTCCCTCCCCTGCCCTTCATCGCCGTTTACGCGCTTTTCGCCGCCCGGAGCATGCGCGCCGCCTCCGAAGCCACACAGGAAACGCTGGGTGTGGTGACGGAGCGGGCCCAGGAAACCTTCGGGGGCATCCGCACGCTCCAGGCCATGGCCCGGGAGCCCTTCGTGGAGGCGCGCTTCGGGGACGCCAACCGGGCCTATATCCAGGCCTTTTTGAACCAGGCCCGGATCAACTCCCTTATGACCGCGATCATGCCGAGCCTCGCCGCCATCGGGACGCTGATCGTTCTCGGCTACGGCGGATCTCTCGTGCAGCAGGGGGCCCTCTCCCCCGGGAGCCTCGTGGCCTTCTTCGCCTACGTGGCCATGGTGATCCAGCCCATGCGCTCCGCGGGCACCCTGGTGAATATGGTGCAGCGGGGTCGGGTGAGCGCCCAGCGCCTCTTCGAGATTCTCGATCTCCCCGATGAAATTGCCGACACGGGCACACACCAGACCCCGCGGATCGACGGCGCCCTGCACTTCGGCGCCGTCACCACGCGCTACGCCCGTGCGCCCCAGCCCGCCCTTTGCGACCTTGAGCTGACCGTCGCGCCGGGGGAAGTCATCGCCCTCATGGGGCCCGTAGGCGCCGGCAAGAGCACGCTCCTGGCCCTCCTGCCCCGGCTTTTAGAACCGAGCGCCGGGACGATCACCCTCGATGGAACGGCCCTGGCGGACTGGCCCCTGGTCAGGCTTCGTCAGGCCCTGGCCCTCGTGCCCCAGGATGCCTTCCTCTTCGCCGATGAGCTGGGGGAGAATCTGTCCTACGACCAGCCCGACCGGCCCGAACCCACGATCCTCCAAGCCGCAGGCGCCGCCGCCTTTCGGCAAACGGTGGAGCGCCTGCCCGAAGGCCTCGACACACGGGTGGGGGAGCGGGGCCTGACCCTGTCTGGGGGCCAACGCCAGCGCGCGACCCTCACCCGGGGACTCATCCGGGAGGCCCCCGTGCTTCTGCTGGATGACTGCTTCGCCGCCGTAGATACACATACGGAGGCGCAGATCCTCGACGGGCTCTTTGACGCCCGCCAAGGCAAAACGACGATTTTTGTCACTCACCGCAGCGCAACGGCGCAGCGGGCGGACCGCATCGCCGTGCTCGAGGACGGCGCCCTCACGGCCCTGGGTACGCACGCCGTCCTGGCCCAAGGGGACGGGTGGTACGCCCGCCTCGCAATGCGGCAGGGCACGGCATGAGCGGCCGGCCGCCCCCCGCCTTCGAGGACGCCATCGCCGGGCAACGGGTCGATTTAGGGCTGTTGCGCCGGCTCCTCGGCTGGCTCGTGCCGGAGCGCCGGGGCCTGGCCCTCAGCGGCCTCCTTGTGCTGGTCACCGCCTTCTTCCAGGTCATCCTGCCGGTGATTCTCTCCGTGGTGGTCATTGACCATCTGCTGCTGGGGGAGGTCAGCCCCGCGGCCCCGGACTTAGGGCTCATCGCGCTTACGGAAAGCCTTGCTGGGGCCACGGGGGCGAGCCCCCTGCTCATGGCCTGCGCGCTCTACGCCACCTGCCAACTCGCCATCGGCATCGCCGGCCACGGCCATCGCATGCTGCTCATTAGCGCCGTGGTGAGCGCCCTCGCGCGGCTTCGGGAAGCGGTGTTCCTAAAGCTGCTCCGCCAACCCGCCGCCTTTTGGGACAAGGTCTCCGTGGGCCGGGTCACCACCCGGGTCACCAACGACGTGGAGGCGCTCTACGAATTGCTGCGGAGCCTCGGCACCTTCCTCGGGGAAATCGTGCCCTTCTTCGTGGCCCTGGGCATCATGCTCTCCGCAGACGTGCCCCTCACCCTTGCCCTGCTGGCCTTCGCGCCGATCCTCGGCGCCCTGTCCCTGGCTTTCCGCCGGGCCATGCGCAACGTCTACCGCCGGGCCCGGGAGAGCCTGTCCTGGCTGAACCAGCAGATGCAGGAGAACCTCGCGGGGCTGACCGTGGTGCAGCTCTACGGCCGGGAGGCGGAAAACCTGTCTCGCTACCAAGCCACGAACGGGGAAAACCGTCGGGACGAAATGCGGGCCCTGGCCCTCGAAACCTTCTACGGGGCCCTGACGGACAGCCTATCGAACCTCGCTCTGGCCCTTACCCTCTTCCTCGGCGCCCGAGCCCTCGGCGCCGAGGCCGATGGCCTCACCCTCGGCACCGTGGTGCTGTTCACGCGCTACATCGATCTGCTCTTCCAGCCGCTAGCGGCCCTGGGGGAGCAGTACAACCTGCTTTTCCGCGCCATGGCGAGCGGGGAGCGCATTTTCCAGGCCCTGGACTGGCCTTCGCTGCAAAAGGAGCCAGAAACGCCGGCGGCTCTGCCGCCTCGCCTGGCCGGCGCCCTGCGTTTTGAACACCTGAGCTTTGCCTACGACCCGGGCACGCCGGTGCTGAAGGACCTCACCCTGTGCGTACCGGCCCGAAGCACGCTGGCCATCGTGGGCCCCACGGGCTCAGGCAAGAGCACGCTTATCCGCCTCCTCTCCCGCCTCTACACGGTCAATCCGGGGCAGCTCTTCATCGACGACGTCGATGTGACTGAGATTCACAGCCGGGAGCTGCGCCGCCGTATCGGCGTGGTGCTCCAGGATTTTCACGTCTTTGCGGGGACGGTACTCGACAACATCACCCTCGGGGACCCGGCAATCACCCGAGAAAAGGCGGAGGCCGCCGCGGCCACGGTTGGCGCCGACGGCTTCATCAACGCCCTGCCTCAGGGCTTCGATACCGTACTCGCGGAGCGGGGCAGGAACCTTTCCCAGGGGCAGCGCCAGTTGCTGGCCTTTGCCCGAGTGCTCGCCACGGATCCGGAAATCCTCGTGCTTGATGAAGCCACGGCGAGCATCGACTCGGAAACGGAAGCGGAGATCCAGGCGGCGCTGAAGCGCCTACGGGCCGATCGAACCACGGTTATCATTGCCCATCGCCTGGCGACCATTGTGGATGCGGATCAGGTGCTGGTGCTGGTGAACGGGACCCAGGAGGCCCTCGGGCCCCTCGCAGCGGTGCTCACGGACAGTCCAACTTACGCCCGCATGCACCGCCTCCAGTTCGAGGATCCGGAGGCCCTCGAAGACGCCTAGAGGGCTTTAAAGCGCGAAGCGCAGCCCTAGCTCAAAGCCCCGACCGGGCAAGGGGGCCAAGTCCTTCAGAAAGGAGGTGGCCAGGCGCGCCTCCTCATTCAGGAGGTTGCGCCCCCGGAGGAACACCTCGCCGTGCTGCTCCCCGCGCTCAAAGTGCAGGGCCACGTAGGCGTTCACCATCCAGAAGCCGTCCGTAGGCAAGGCGAAGGTCGGGACGTCGTCCTGATCAAAGTAGCGCTGGGCGCTCAGCTCCCCGCCCCAGCGCGAGGTGGCGAACTCCAGGGCCCCGCCGAGGCGCGCCGCGGGGATGCGCGGCAATTCGCTGTTGCCCCCAGCCGGTGTGCTGTCGAGGCGGGCCCGCACCCAATCGCCGGTAAGACGCACATCGAGGCTCAGGCCGTCGCTCTCGAGTAGGTGCACCAGCGCCTCCCCTTCGGCGCCGTAGAAGCGGGCGTCGTCCTGAGCCCACTGACGTACCGGCAATTCGTCCTCCTCGATCCCCTGGTCCTGGAGATAGAGAAAATCGCTGAATTCCGTGAGATAGGCAGAGGCTCGGAGCTCAACTTCGCCCACGGAGCCATCGATCGTCAGAGATAGGTTTGCGGCGCGCTCTTCCCCGAGGGAATCATCCCCCAGCTCAAAGGTTTGGGTCGCTAAATGGGCGCCGTTTGAGTAAAGCGCCTCGAGCTCCGGGGCCCGTTCGGCGATATCCGCCTGGAGGGCGAAGGACCACCCCTCGGCCAGCGGTTGGGCAAGGCCGGCAGAAAGGGAGAAGAGATCGAAATCTCGAGACGCCCCCTGGCTAGGATCGTAGTCCACGGTTTCCAAGCGGGCCCCTAGCTCCAGCCGTCCTTCTCCCAGGGCCCGAGCTTGATAAGCAAAGAGGGCCAGCGCTTCACGATCGACAGGAACAACAAAGGCCTCCTCACCCACCGCGGAAAAGCTCTGGTCCTCGACCTGGAAGCCAAAGGCGCCCTGAAAACCTGCCAGGGGTGCATTCAATAACTCGAGGCGAGCTTCAAGCCCGTCGTTCTCGAAGAGCGTAGCCACCTCGCCGTTCGGCTCAATCTCTACGTGGCGGTAATCCACATCTGCCAGGCGAACCCTGAGCTTCTCGATGCCCGGAAAGGGCGCGAGCATGGCGAGATGGGCATCCAAGCGGGTCTGGTCGAGGTTGATGCGCACACCCCCCTCTTCCTCTTCGTCATGGTCCTCTTCGTCATGGTCCTCTTCGTCATGGTCCTCTTCGTCATGGTCCTCTTCGTCATGGTCCTCTTCGTCATGGTCCTCTTCGTCATGGTGATGATGGCCATGACCGCCGGGCAACCCATATTCCGTTTGAAACCGCTCAATGGACACTCCGAGCTGCACCCGCTCTCCGGTCCAACTCAAGCTTCCGGACAGCGCCTCCGTATCTAGGGACGAATTCGGCAAAGTACCGCGCTCAAGCTCATCCAGATCAAGCTCTTCCCCCGCCTCGGCAGCTTCCGCGGCTTCCTCGGCGATCATGGCGGCGGATTCGGTGCCGCCAGGAATGTCGAAGTCCTCCGTATCCCGCATCACCCCGTCTAGGTGGAACTGCCAGGGGCCCTTCGTGCCATCGAAGCGAAGCAGCGCCGTACGCTCGTCCGCTACGTCTCCCCCGCGCACTTCTCCGCGGAGGGCGTAGCCGTCCTCCCCTGCCTGCTCCGGCAGGCGACCGGTCACCGTATTCACCACGCCCCCGAGGGCGCCAGAGCCATAGAGCACGGTGGCGGGGCCCTTCAAGATTTCAATTTGATCGGCGAGGAAGGGCTCCACGGCCACGGCGTGATCCCCGCTGGTGCTGGAGGCGTCGAGCACCCCCACCCCGTCCTGGAGAATTTTGACCCGAGCGTCGGCGAGGCCGCGGATGACGGGACGGCCCACGGCGGGACCGAAATAGGAGCTCTGAATCCCCGGAAGCCGCGCCACCGTGTCGCCAAGGTTTGCCCCGAGCTGCCGCGCTAGCGCCTCCCCGGAAAGGATTTCCACGGGCTGCGCTACCTCATCAGAGCGCGCCCGCACCGGGGTGGCATAAACGCGAATTTCCTCGAGCGTTGCCTCTCCATCGGGGCTGTGCACCGGAGCCGGCGCAGCTTGGGCCGTGGAGGCAAGGACGATGGCGGAAGACAGCAGGGACAGGCGAAGGGACATTACGAATTCTCCTGGAAATTTCGCAATGTTATAATATAACTCAATATGCGCTTGCAAGAAGCCATGCGCCAAAGGCAGCGAGGCTGCGGCGGGCGCGCTATCATGGCGCCCCACGTCGGAGCCCAACATGTTGAAAGCCCTCGAAAGCGCTGCCCTGGGCACACGCCTCGCGACCGCCGAGCTCTTGGACCAGCTCCGCTGGAACGGTGACGGCCTCGTGAGCGCTATTGCCCAGGACCACGACAGCAAAGCCGTGCTCATGCTTGCTTGGATGAACCGGGATGCGCTGGAGGAGACCCTCCGCACGGGACGCGTGTGCTACTACTCCCGCAGCCGTCAGGCCCTCTGGCGCAAGGGGGAGCAGTCGGGCAATCAGCAATTACTTCGGGAAGCGCGCATCGACTGCGATGGCGATGCCGTGCTCCTGCTCGTGGAACAGCGCGGACCGGCCTGCCATACGGGGCGGGAACACTGCTTTTACCTGCGCATTGGCCCCGAGCAAAGCGAACTCACGGAACCCGTGGTGGTGGATCCCGCCACCCTTTACGGCCCTAAAGCTTAGGAACGCACGCCCCCATGGCCCTTGCCCTTTTTGACTCCAAGCAGAGCATCCAGCGCCCCTTTACGCCAGAAAACCCCGAGACGGTGACCCTCTACGTCTGCGGTCCCACGGTGTACAACCGGATTCATATTGGGAACGGGCGCGCGGCGGTGGTGTTTGACCTGCTTTATCGCACGCTTCGCCGCCACTACCCGGTGGTGCGCTACGCCCGAAATTTCACGGACGTGGATGACAAAATTAACGCTGCTGCGGCTGCCGAGGGTATTTCCATCGGCGAGCTCACGGAGCGCTACGCCGCCGCCTACGACGAGGACGTGGCGGCCCTGGGCACCCTCGAGCCCACGGTGAAGCCCCGGGCAACCGAGCATATTGGCGAGATGATCGCCATGATCGAAAGCCTCATCGCTTCGGGCCATGCCTATGCGGCGGAAGGTCACGTGCTCTTTGCGGTCACCACGGACGCGGCCTACGGCACCCTCGCCCGCCGCGCCCTCGAGGACATGATCGCGGGAGCCCGGGTGGAGGTTGCGCCCTATAAGCGTCACCCGGCGGACTTCGTGCTTTGGAAACCCTCGGGCCCCGAGCTCCCGGGCTGGGACAGCCCCTGGGGTCGAGGGCGCCCGGGCTGGCACATCGAGTGCTCGGCAATGATCGAGCGTCATCTAGGGCCACGCATTGATATTCACGGCGGCGGTGCCGATCTGAAATTTCCCCACCACGAAAACGAAGCGGCGCAGAGCCGCTGCGCCCACGGGGGCCAGGAGCTGACGAACTTCTGGGTTCATAACGGCATGGTGAATTTCGACGGGGAGAAGATGTCTAAATCCCTGGGCAATATCGTGACCGTGGCCGAGCTGCGGGACCGCTATGCGGGGGAAACGCTGCGCTACGCCCTACTGAGCGCCCACTACCGCAGCACCCTGGCCTGGTCCGAGCAGCTCCTCGAGAGCGCCACGGCCGCGGTGGATCGGCTCTATACGGCGCTGCGGACCGTAGACGATCCCGCCCTGGAAGAAGTCCTTAGCGAACCGTCGGACCTTGCCGCCCTAGATCCGGCGGTGGCCGCGGCCTTAGACGATGACCTCGCCACCCCTGCAGCCCTTGCCGAACTCCATCGCCTCGCCGGCGCCGTGCATAAGGCCGAGGCCGGCGACGGCCAGCGCGCCGCTGCCCATAGGCTCCGGCAAAGCGCCCTCGCCCTGGGGCTGCTTCAGTTGCCCGTGGCCGCTTGGTTTACGCAAGGCGGGACGGATGGGCTAGACGACGCCGCCATCGACGCCCTGATCGCTGAGCGCCAAGCTGCCCGGGCGGCCAAGGACTTTGCCACGGCGGACCGGATCCGGGACGAACTCCTAGGCGCCGGCATCGAGCTGGAAGACACGCCCACGGGGCCGCGGTGGCGCCGAGCCCGGTGATCGGACTTTTAGGTCAGGGCTTCGAGGCCCTGAGCCTCAGCCTTGCCCTGGCTCGCCTTGGCCTGCCTCAGCACTGGGAAAAGGGCCCCGGGGCAAGTGCCCCGCCGGCGAGCGGCCTATTGCCGAGCAACGCCGTGCACGCGCTCTTTGCCCTAGGCCTTGGACCCTGGCTAAAGCGCAGCGCCCTGCCGCTTACCCATTGGCAGCCTCCCGGCGCTCAGGCCTTTCCCTTGCAGAGCCCTCCTGGCAGCTGGCGCCACGGCGCCCCCTGGTACGCCGTGGAACCGAGTGCCCTCTACATGGCCCTGGTCGATGCCTGGGCCGCGGAAGGCGTTGAAACCGCTCCCCTCGGGCCGGACGATCCCCGCCTCTTCCTAGACGTGGCTGGAGCCGTGCCTCGAAGCCTGGCCTGGGGCGAGGGCCCGACAACCTCCGAGGCGGGCTCAGCCACCGCGCGCTTCTTCCTGAGCGCCGATGGGCCCATTACGCGCCTTCCCCTTCCCGAGGGCCGCGTGCGCTGGGAAGCGCCGGGGATCCTTGCGCCGGAAGTACTCTCCGCGACCCTTGCTGCCGAGGGTTATGGAGCAGAGGCGTTTGGCCTCACTTGGCACCGGGCATCGCTATCTCGAGGGGCCGCCGTGGATAGCGACGCCCCCCTAGGACCGGGCCTTCATGACCTCCCCTTTTGGGGCGGCCAACGCCTTGCCATGGCCCTGGAGGATGCCTGGACCGCCGCACGCTTCTTTGATGCGCGCCCCACCGAGGTCGCTCTCGCAGGCATCGCCCATCACCGAGGCCCCCGTTACGCCCGAGCCGAGGCCCAGCTCACGCGCTTAAGCGCCCCCCCGCCAGTGTCTTTGGCAAAGAAGACCGGGGCCGGTGCCCGACACCTCCTCCAGCGCCTCGCCCCGGAATGGGCCCAGGGTCAAGACGACGACCTTTACCGCTATGATGTGCGCCAACGCTTTGGGGAAGGAACCTAAGGATGCTCCCGCCCTTTCTCTGCCTCGCACCGCAGGGTCATCACGCAGACACCTTGGCGCCGCTCGTGGCAGCGCTCGAAGCCCTTGGGGTTCGGGCCTTTGCCATCGATACGCTGGATGCCCACGGCCCGCCCCTTCCGCCGGAGGACGCGGACGCTCGGGTACGCCTTGCCCTGGTGGAACTGGATCAGCGCTGCGAGCTGCTCCCCTGGGGCAACGCCCTCACCCTCGCCCTGCAGGTTATCGAGAGCGCTGCGCCCTATATCACGGGCCTCAGCGCCATCGCCGGAGAGGGGCAAGACCTCTGGCCTCAGAACACCGTGCCGCTCGCCTATCTCGTCCTCGAGGAGGCCTCCCTAACGGGGGGTGACCGGCAGCGCGCCTTAGCCGAGGCCCTTGGGGCCGACCCTGTGGTCACCCTTAATCTTGGTGCCGAGCCCCTGGTTACTGCTGCCCATCATCTGGCCGATGCCCTGCTGGGCATCGCCACCACCCGAAGCCCTGCGTAAGGACCGGACCATGTCGATTGCCATCCCGGGCCAGGCCCGGCCCCTGCTCGCCCTCGCCCTGCTCGCCCTTCTCGGCGCCTGTGGCTCGGCCCCTGAGACGCCACCACCAAGCACAGAGGCGCGCACGATCCGCCAAGTGCCCGAGGGCGACCTCATCGGTTTTATAGCGCCCTCCGGCGCCCAGGTGTGGCGTGGCCTTCCTTACGCCGCCCCGCCCACCGGGGACCTGCGCTGGCGCGCCCCCCAAGCACCCCAGGCCTGGGAGGGCCGTCGCGAAGCCCTGGCCTTTGGCTCGGTCTGTCCGCAGATCGCCTCCCCCCTCGGCGGCGCGCCGGACAACGTCATGGGGCTAATCTGGGGCGACGAAGACTGCCTCTTTCTGAACGTCTACGCCCCGAGCGATGCCCAGGCGGGGGACGCCCTTCCGGTCATGGTGTGGATCCACGGCGGGGGCAACAGCTCGGGCCACTCGGGCTTTTACGACGGCGCGAAGCTCGCCCAAGCGGAATCAGTGGTGGTAGTCACCCTGAACTATCGCCTTGGGCCCCTGGGCTGGTTCCATCACCCCACCCTTGGGGGAGAGAGCGCCGAAGACCGCTCGGGCAACTACGGCACCCTCGATCTGATCGCGGCGCTGCGCTGGGTACGGGGGCGCATCGACGCCTTTGGGGGCGATCCCGCGAAGGTCACGATCTTCGGAGAATCGGCCGGGGGCACAAACATCTCCTCCCTCCTCGTGGCCCCCAGCGCCCGAGGGCTTTTCCGCGCGGCCATCGAGCAAAGCGGCGGCCACGGCAGCGTCTCCCTCGCCGAGGCCAGCCATCTGATCGATGACCCGGAACCCGGGATGGATGGCAGCAGCGGCGAGGTGGCCCTTACGCTGGTCACCCAGGGCGATGGCGCTTGCGACCGGGCCTGCGCCAAGGCGCGCCTGGCCGAGGCCGACCCCGAGGCCCTCGGACAACGGCTCCGCGCCCTTACCGTCGCCGAACTCTTTGCCCTCTATGGCACCGACGTACTCGGCCCCAATAATCCAGCGGTGCTGCGCGACGGCGCGGTACTGCCCGAGACGCCCTTCCTTGAGCTTTTCGCCGATCCCGCGCGAAGCGCCCCCGTGCCCATGATGTTCGGCACCAACCGGGACGAGAGCAAAATCTTCATGGCCTTCGACCCCAGCCAGGTCACCCGGGCCTTTGGCCTGCCCCTTTGGCCGAAGGATGCCGATCGCTACAACCTCATGGCCGAGTACAGCGCGCGGGCCTGGAAACTCCGGGGCGTGGATGAACCGGCGCGGCGCCGGCGCAAGGCCGGCCTTCCGATCTGGACCTACCGCTGGGATTGGGATGAGCAGGGGCGGCGCCTCGGCCTCAACGTCACCCAGCTTTTAGGGGCGGCCCATGGCCTCGAGATTCCCTTTGTCTTTAATCACTTCGACGTGGGCAGCCAATCGGGCCTGCTCTACCACGAAGACAATGCGGAAGGGCGGGAAAGGCTAGCGCGGCAGATGATGGGGTACTGGGCAAGCTTCGCCCGGGATCTCGACCCCGGCACCGGGGGCGGCCTGGGCCCGCACTGGCAGCCCTTCGAGGAAAACCTAGCAGTGGGCCATCTGCGTCTAGATACGGCGCCGGGGCCGGAGATGACTTCCGTGGCGGAAACGCTCGAGGGGCTGCTCGCCGATCTCGCCGCCGATCCCCGCCTTGATTCCCTAGCGGCGCGTTGCGCCGTGCTCGACAACGCCTTCCGCTACGACGGGGGCGATGCGCTGGAGACGGGGCGCCGCGTCCTCGGCTGCCAGGGCTAGGACCCCGTAGCTAGTGAAGCAGGCGGCTATCGCGCCCGAACTGGGCGCGAAGAAAGGCCATCTGATCGCCGAGGATCCGGCCTGAGTTGATCAGAGCCAGGTACTCAGCGAAGTTCGGCACATAGGGCAGGGCCCGAAGTTCAAGGCCCAGCTCCCGGAGGTGCCGATCCCCCTTGTAGTGATTGCAGCGCCGGCAGGCCGCGACCACGTTTTCCCATACGTCCGCCCCGCCCCGGGACCGGGGCACCACGTGATCCCGGGACAGTTCGCTATCGGGGAAATGTTGCCCGCAGTAGAGGCAGTGGTTCTGGTCCCGGCGGAACAGGGCCTTATTGGTCAGTGGGGGCACGCCCCGGGGCGCACGGCCAATGGCGCCATCGGACGCGAGAATGCTGTTGAGCGTCAGCGTGGTGGTTTCCCCGGTTAAGCGAGAGCGGCCGCCACGGACTTCGCAAACCGTTTCTCCGAGGGTCCAGACGATGAGGTCGCGCGCATGGAGGCAGACCGCTTCCTGCCAGGTGAGCCACTCCACCGGCTGGCCAGCGACGTTCACCCGAAGGATGGGGGGCACGCGGCCCCCAGCGAAGGCCGGTGAGCCCGGTTCCCGGAAAACGGGCGCCGTCATAGTGCTTCCCCTGTGCGTCCTGTGGCACCAACGGCCTCAGCGGGCCCTGGGCGCTCGGAGCTTAGAAAGCCGCTCGTGCTACAGGACTGCCATGATCATGGCGCCGCGCTTCCGCGGGCGCAAGCCTACCCTGCCGCAGCCCCATGACGGGGAAATGACAATATCCCTAGCCGCGACGGCGAAGGACCATATTCGCGGTGAAGAGGGCAAGGCCCAGCCAGATCAGTCCGAAGGTCCACCACTGGGCGGGGTCGAAGGGTTCCTCGAAGACCCAGATGGCCATCCCAAACTGGAGCGAGGGAGCCAGATACTGGAAGAAGCCAAGGGTGCCCAGGGCGAGGCGCGTGGCCGCCCCCGCAAAGCACAGCAGGGGAAACATGGTCACCGGCCCAGCGAGCATGAGCATGGCCGCGTTTCCGGCGTTGCTCATAAAGGCGCCCCCCTCCGGAAGGGTCAGGAGAAACGCCGCAGCCACGGGCAAAAGTAGCCAGGATTCCACGGTCAGCCCCACAAAGGCGTCCACGGCCAGCTGCTTACGCAAAAGCCCGTAGATGGCAAAGGAGCCGGCGAGGGCCAAGCCCAGCCAGGGCACAGCGCCGAAGCGCACCACTTCGTTCAGCACCCCAAGGCTGGCCACGGCCATGGCGATGAGCTGCAGAGGCGTGGGCCGCTCCTTTAGCACCACCATCCCCAGGGCCAGGCTTACAAGGGGATTGATGAAGTAGCCGAGGGACGCCTCGAGCACCCGGGCATCGAGAATGGCGAGGATGAATATTAGCCAGTTGCCCCCTATAAGCATGCCGGAGACCAGCAGCGTGAGGGCCACCTTCGGGGTGGTGAGCACGGCCTTCAGACGCCCGAAGCCCCGGGTAAGAGCCAAAATGGGAATAAGCAACAGGGCGGTCCAGAGGACACGATGGGCCACGATCTCGAAAGCCCCCACCCCGTCCAGGGCGCGAAAATACAGAGGCGCCACGCCCCAGACGCCGTAGGCCAGGACGGCGAAGAGTCCGCCGGCGAGGGCCGTGCGGGAGGCGGAGGGGGTGGCGTCCATGGTCAAAGCGCTCGTGGCGGCGGCGGGCGGGCCGGGAGCTTACGCCGATCGCTTTTCCCGGGCCATGATCATTTTCCACTGCTCCGCGGTGACAGGCATGATGGAGAGGCGATTGCCCCGGCGGACGAGGGGGAATGCCGCAAGCTTCGGATCGGCCTTCAGCTCCGCGAGCGTGATGGGGCGCTTCGTTTTCCGCACAAAGCCCACGTCCACAAGGAACCATCGGGGGTTCTCCGGATCGCTCTTGGGATCGAAGTGCTTGTCCTTCGGATCAAACGCCGTGAAGTCCGGGTAGGCGGCGCTGGCCACCTCGGCGATGCCGTAGATCCCCGGAACCTCACAGTTAGAGTGATAGAACAGAATGCGATCCTTCAGCTTCATCTGATCGCGCATGAAATTCCGAGCTTGGTAGTTGCGCACCCCATCCCAGGGCTCGCGCTGCTCCGGGCGCGCTTCCAGATCATCAATGCTGAATTCTTCCGGTTCGGACTTCATGAGCCAATAAGCCACGGCGCGCTCCTTCATCGACGTCGGCGCCTATGATCGCGGCGCAGGGCCCCGGGCTCAAGGGGCGAGCTGTGCTAGCCTTGCGCCCCTCTCATCGAGGGCCGCGGGGGCGGGGGCGACGGGACGAGGAGTCCATCGTGAATCATCAACGCCGCCTGGTGCTCGTGCTCGGCGATCAGCTGTCCCTAAATCTGTCCAGCCTGGCGGGCGTAGCGCCCAAAGACTGCACCGTGCTCATGGCCGAGGTGCGCGCCGAGGTCGCCTATGCACCCCACCACGCCAAAAAGCTCGCCCTCATCTTCAGCGCCATGCGCCACCACGCCGAGCGCCTCCGCACCGCAGGCTACCGGGTCGACTACGTCGCGCTAGATGACGCGGCCAACACCCAGAGCCTCCCGGGGGAGCTCGAGCGCGCTTTCGGCCGCCTCGGCCCCTTTGAGGAGGTCGTGGTGACGCACCCCGGGGAGTGGCGGGTGCAGGAGGCCCTCGATGCGCTGCGCACCAGCGGCACCCTCCCCTTACGCTGGGAAGAGGACGATTGCTTCCTCGCGAGCCGGGAGGATTTCGCGCGCTGGGCCAAGGGACGCAAACAGCTGCGCATGGAATATTTCTACCGGGAGCTACGGCGAAAGACCGGACTCCTCATGGAGGGAGACCAGCCCGTCGGGGGGCAATGGAACTTCGACGCGGACAATCGGCAGGGCTGGCCTAAGAAGGCGGCGGATCGCCCCACCGTGCCTGCTCCCTATGCTGTGACCCCGGACGCCACCACGGAAGCGGTGCTTACCCTGATCGAGCGGGCGTGCCCCGACGCCTTTGGCGTGCTGCGACCCTTCAGCTATGCCGTCACGGCGGAGGATGCTGAGCGCGTGCTCACCCATTTCATCGAGACGCGGCTGGCAAACTTCGGAACTTACCAAGACGCTATGGCAGAGGGGGATCCCTGGCTCTTTCACAGCCACATCGCCCTCTACCTGAACATTGGCCTCCTGGATCCCCTGGCCTGCTGCAAGGCCGCCGAGACCGCCTACCACGCGGGCCAGGCGCCGCTAAATGCGGTGGAAGGCTTTATCCGGCAGATCCTCGGCTGGCGGGAATTCGTGCGGGGCATCTACTGGCACTTCATGCCCGGCTACGAGGCGGTGAATGCGCTCGAGGCCACGCGCCCCCTCCCCGCCTTCTACTGGAGTGGGGAAACGAAGATGGCCTGCCTGGCGGAAGCGGTGCATAGCACGCGCACCCACGGCTATGCCCACCACATCCAGCGGCTCATGGTGACGGGCAATTTCGCCCTCCTCGCAGGTCTCAATCCTCAGGAAGTGGCCGACTGGTACCTGGGGGTTTACGTCGACGCCTTTGAATGGGTGGAGCTGCCGAACGTGGTAGGCATGGCCCTCTTTGCAGACGGCGGGCAGCTGGCCTCCAAGCCCTACGCCGCTTCGGGGAAATACATCGACCGCATGTCGAACTATTGCAAGGGCTGCACCTACACCCCGAAGGAAACGCTAGGGCCCGCGGCCTGCCCCTTTAACGCCCTCTACTGGGACTTTTTGGAACGCCACCCCGAGCGCCTAGGGAAAAACCCGCGCCTTGGCATGATCTATCGAAGCCTGGAAAAGATGGCGCCGGAGAAGCGGGCGGCGACCCGGGCCAAGGCCGCGGAGCTGCTCGATACCCTGGAGCTGCTCTAGGCCGCGGAGCTTTTCTGCGCCATCACCATGTAGTTCACCCCCAGCCAGCGGGTCAGCGCCATGCGCCTGGACCAGGGATTCACCCGCACCCCGGTGCGGGCCATCACCGTTAGCCCGCCCCGGTCAAGATGGCTTGCCAGCTCCGACGGTTTCACAAAGCGTCGCCACTGGTGCGTGCCCTTGGGCAGCACCCGGGCCACATACTCGGCCCCCACAATGCCAATGACGAAGCCCGCGAGGGTGCGGTTCAAGGTCGCCACGAAAAGGTGCCCCTCGGGTGCCACGAGCGCCGTCACCGCATTCAGGAAGCTCGAAAGATCGGCCACGTGCTCCACCACCTCCATGTTCAGCACAACGTCAAAGCGGGCGCCCTCGGCCGCCAGCGTTTCCGCCGCGCAGTGGCGATAGTCGATGGCGAGGCCCTGCTGGGTGTTATGGAGCCGGGCCACCTCTACGTTCTTCGCGGTCACATCAATCGCCGTGACCGAGGCGCCGGCCCGGGCCATGGCCTCCGCCAGCAGCCCGCCCCCGCAGCCAATATCCAGCACGGACAGGCCCGCGAGGGGCGCTGGGGTTTTCCAGCCTAGGCCGAGCTTTTCGACGATCCACCCCGCGCGCAGACGATTGAGCACGTGCAGAGGCCAGAAAGGCCCGCTTTCATCCCACCACTGATCGGCAAGGCGGGTGTAGAAGGCCTGCTCTTCTGGATCGATGCTGGCGACCGGGGGAAGGGTCTCGCTCACGACGCGGGCTCCTGCTGGCAATGAGGACAGAGGTAAAGGCGGCGCCCGTCAAAGGTGATGCGGCGGATCGGCCCTTCGCAATCGGGGCAGGGCAACTCTTCCCGGTTGAAAACCCAGTGGCGAGCCTGCTGCCACCCCTCCCCGGCGCGGCGCCGTGCCTTTACCCAACTTTTTGGCGCCGTCTCCCCGCCGGTGCGGTAGGCCCGCTCTGCCAGCTGGGTCATGGCCCGGGAGAGTCGGCCTGCGGCATCGGCGTCCAGCTCACCCGCCCGGCGAGCCGGATGGAGTCGCGCGGCAAAGAGAATTTCGCTGCGCAGATAATTCCCGAGGCCCGCCACGAAGGGCTGGTGCATGAGCAGGGCCCCCACGGGCTTCCGGGCAAAGCGCCGATCGGCAAGGCGCGCACGCAGCCGCGCGGGGGTGGTGTCGGCCTGGAAGATATCGGGCCCAAGGCGGCTCAGGAAGGGGTGGCTCTGCCATTCCCCGGGCGCCAGGATCGATATATCCGAAGCGCTGTAAAGCAGCGCGGCTTCCTCCGCGTTTTCTAGCACCACGCGCAGGGACCGCTTGGTCTCCGGGCGGCTGCCGCTTGGGACGATCATCCAGCGCCCGTAAAGCTGATTATGGGAATAGAGCTGCCACCCCCCCTCGAACTCTGTGAGCATGGCCTTGCCCCAGGGCCGCACGGCCACAATCGGCCGACCCGCCAACGCTTTCCCCCGGCGACGCAGATCCGCCCGGTGGAACCAAAGGGTGATGAGGGGCCGCTCAAGGAGCGCCGCGCCGAGGGCGTCGGCGGCCCGGCGAATCTCCGGACCTTCCGGCACTAGGGCGCGCTCTGCAAGGCCACGGGGGCCGCCAGGGCCTGCTGCACGGCCGCCTCAAGGGCCGGAGCTTCCGGGTCCATGGCGCTGGGGAAATCGGCGACCACCCGCCCATCGCGTCCCACGAGGTACTTATGGAAGTTCCATCCCGGGTAGCGCCCTGCCGCCTCGG
>JADHNT010000061.1 GCA_016779385.1 Pseudomonadales bacterium | reverse complement strand
GAGGCGCGCGGCGCCAGAAGGATCGAAGGAGAACCATGGGGGCCGGCCCGGGAAATCTCAAGCGCAGACCGGTGAATAGGGTGGCAGACGGCACGGACAGCTTCGAACTTGAGCCAAAGGCGCGCCTTTACCTATGCCTGGCGGCGGTCGCCGAAGGCACGGTCATCAGCTACGGCGCCCTCGCGGCTCAAGCTGGCGTCCCCCGGGGGGCCCGCTGGGCCGGGCGGGAGCTCCGCCGGCTACCGCAAGGCTCGGCCCTCCCCTGGCACCGGGTGCTACGCAGTGACGGCTTCCTCGGCCTGCCCGGATCCGCGGGAAACCGGCAGCGCAAGGCCCTCTTGGCCGAAGGCCATCGCCTGACAGCCACGGACCGGGGCTGGCGCCTCATCCCGCCCATCGCCTGGAGCCCCTACGCGTGAGCCTTTCCCTTAGCGCCCTTGGCGAAACCCTCCGGTTGTACCTAAACGCACCGGTCCTTCGCGTGCTGATGCTCGGCTTCGCCAGTGGCCTGCCCTCGCCCCTGCTCTTCTCGAACCTGTCCATCTGGCTCCGAGATGGCGGGGTGAGTCGCACAGACGTGGGCCTTTTTGCTTTGGTGGCGACGCCCTACGCCCTGAACTTCCTCTGGGCGCCCCTGCTCGATCGCGCCCCTTTGCCGGGCCTTCGCCGCCTGGGCCAGCGGCGAAGCTGGCTCGTGCTGTGCCAGGGTCTGATGGCCCTCGCCCTCCTCCTCATGAGCCAAAGCGGCTTCGACGCCGGGGCGGCGCCGGAAAGCCTCGGTCTCCTGGCGCTTTTGGCCCTGCTCCTCGCCACCGCTTCGGCGACCCAGGATGTGGTCATCGATGCCTTTCGCATCGAATCCCTTGGCCCCGATCGGCAGGGGGCCGGGGCCGCAGCGGCCATCTGGGGCTGGCATTTGGGGGGCACGCTGGTGGGCGGGGCCGGGGGCCTCATGATCGCCGAGGCCCTTTCCTGGAGCGCCGCCTACGGCGTGTTTGCCCTGGTGATGGGAGCCGCTCTAGGGCTGACGCTCCTCAGCCCCGAGCCCCCGGCGCCGCCTCGCCCCAAGGCCAAGGGCCTGGGCAATCAACTGCGCACCGCCTTTTTCTTGCCCCTGAAGGCTTTTACCCGACGCGAAGGCTGGGCCCTAATTCTCATCTTTATCTTTGTCTTCAAGCTTGGGGACGCACTGCTAGGACGCATGGCCAGCGTGTTCTACCGGGAGCTGGGCTTCAGCCTCGGGGAAATCGCCGCTGTGGCGAAAGTCTACGGGCTGAGCGCGAACTTTGTCGGCATCGCCCTCGGTGGGGTGCTGGTGGCGCGGCTTGGGCTCTACCGAGCGCTATTCGCCGGCGGCCTGGCCGCCGCCGCCACGAACCTCGGCTACGCCGCCCTGGCTCACTTAGGCCAGGCCAGCTTGCCCTTTACCATCGCCGTCGTTCTCGACAATTTCACCGGTGGCCTCGCCACCGTGGCCTTCGTCGCCTACCTCTCGAGCCTCTGCGACCGGGCCTACACCGCGACCCAATATGCGCTGCTGGCGTCCCTGGGGAATCTGGCCCGCATTTGGTTCTCCGCCAGTGCTGGGGCGATGGTGGATGGACTCGGGGGCGCCTGGGACCAGTTCTTCCTGCTCACCACGGTCCTGGCCTGCGCTGGCCTACCCCTGCTGGTGAGACTCATGCGACGCTATCCCCTGGAATCAACCCCACTGACAACGGAGTCCCCACCCCATGGCGGAACGCATTAACCGAGTCACCACGGGCCGCGGCGACGGCGGCACCACCCAGCTGGGCACGGGGGAGCGGATTGCGAAAACCGACGATCGCATTTCAGCCCTGGGGGACGTGGATGAGCTGAATGCTCACCTAGGGCTGCTGCGCGTAGCGCTGCCGAAGGACGGCCCAGGGCCGCGGCTAGACGCCCTGCTCCTGGACCTTCAGCACCGCCTGTTTGACCTGGGGGGCGCCCTCTCCCTCCCGGGAACCGTGCGCTTTGACGATGCCGCCATCGGCGCCCTGGAAACGCTACAAAGCACGCTGAATGCGCCCCTGCCGCCGCTGACCAACTTTGTACTGCCGGGAGGCTCGGAAGCGGTCGCCCGGGCCCACGTGGCTCGGACCGTGTGCCGCCGCGCGGAGCGATCTGTGCACCGCCTGAGCGGCGATGACCCCGCCTTAGGGGTTTTCCTGAATCGTCTGTCAGACCTCTTGTTTACCCTGGCCCGGGTACTGGGGCAGGCAGACGGCAGCGAAGTGCTGTGGTCCCCCCGCCCCCGGGATGACGCCCCGCCTACAGCATAAGACGGCGGACGTCGGCCAGCAGATGACACAGGTGGGTCATGAAGCGGCCCGCCTCGGCGCCATTGATGGCTCGGTGGTCGTAGCTTAGGGACAGGGGCAAAACGTCCCGGGGTTCAAAGCCCTCCCCAGTCCAAAGGGGAGCTTTACGCAGCTTCGCCACCCCAAGGATGGCCACCTCAGGCGGGTTAATGATGGGCGTGAAGCCTGTCCCCCCGATGGCCCCGAGGCTCGAAACGGAGAAGCAGCCCCCGCGAAGCTCGTCGGGCTTGAGGTTTCGGGCTCGGGCCCGTTCGGAAAGGCTAACGATCTCTTCCGACAGGGCCAGCACGCCCTTCTGATCCACATCCCGCAGCACGGGCACGATGAGCCCTTCGGGCGTATCCACCGCAATGCCAATATGGATGAAATCCTTGAGCACGTAATGCTCGCCATCGGCATGGAAGCTTCCCCCCACCCGAGGATAGGCCTTGAGCGCCCCGGCCACGGCTTTGAGGATGAAGGCCAGGGGCGTGACCTTGATCCCACCAGCCGCCGGATCGTCCTTGAGGCTCTTCCTAAAGGACTCCAACGCCGTGATATCCGCCTCGTCGTGCTGCGTCACGTGAGGAATATTCAGCCAGGAGCGATGTAAATTCGCCGCCCCGGCACGCATCATGCGGCTGATGGGCTCGAGGCGAACGGGGCCGAAGCGCTCGAAATCCACCGGAGGAATGGGGGGAATGGCGCCACCCCCGGCGGCCTGGCTCGCAGGGGCCGTGATCTGCGTTTTGACGTGGGCCTTTAAATCTTCTTTAGTGATTCGCCCACGACTGCCCGAGCCCGTGACCCCGGCCAGGGTCACCCCAAGCTCCCGGGCCAGTCGCCGCACCGCAGGCCCCGCATAAATCGCACCGCCGTCGCCCTCGGCGCTGACAGGCGCCCCCGCCGCCGGTGCCGGGGCTTCCTCGGCGGAAACTGAGGCTGCCGCCGCAGGTATCGGAGCTTGTGCCGGCGCCGCCGGGGCTTCCGTAGCTGCGGGCGCCGGGGACGCTGCCCCCGCTACTTCCAGCCGCGCGACTAGGGCACCGTCGGTGACCGCATCGCCGATCGCCAGGCAAAGCTCAAGCACCCGCCCCGCCTGGGGCGCAGGCACCTCCATGGTGGCCTTATCGGACTCAAGGGCCAGGAGCCCCTGGTCTAGCTCCACCGTATCGCCCGCGGCGACCATCAAATCCACGACCACGACCTCGGCGGCGTCGCCGAGCTCGGGAACCGTCACCTCAAGTACGGTGGTGCTCGCCGACGCCGCAGGCGCCAGGGCTTCTGCCGTCGTGGGCTCTCTTTGAACAGCCGCCGCAGGCGCTTCATCAACAGCCGCCGCGGGCGCTTCATCAACAGCCGTGTCCTCGGTCTCGAGCTCGGCAATCACGTCCCCTTCCTGGCACCGATCGCCAATGGCTACGGAGAGCGCACGGACGACCCCCGCCTGCGGTGCGGGGACTTCGAGGGAAGCCTTATCGGACTCGATAACGATAAGGGGATCGTCCACGGCGACCCGATCGCCGGGTTTCACGCAAAGCTCAATGACCTCGACGTCCGAGGCGTCTCCCAGTTCTGGCACGGTAACGGAAATCATGAGCGGCTCCTTAAACCGTAACCGGGTCGGGTTTTCGCGGATCAATGCTCAGGGCATCCCGAGCTTCCAAGAGCGTCTTCACGGGAAGTTGCTGCGCATCCACGAGGCTCTTCAGAGCGGCCAGCGTGACCCAGCGCCGATCCACTTCGAAGAAGTCCCGGAGTTTTTCCCGGGTGTCGCTTCGGCCGTAGCCATCGGTGCCCAGTACACGGTAGGGCGCGGACAGGAAGGGACGAATCTGCTCCGCCACGACCTTCATGTAATCGGAAGACGCGATCACCGGGGTGGCATCGTCTCCGAGCTGCTCGACCACCCAGGACTGCCGCGGCGACTCGTCGGGATGGAGCAGGTTGTGCCGCTCAGCGGCGAGGCCATCACGACGCAGTTCATTGAAGCTGGTGACGCTATATACGTCGGCGCTCACGCCATAGCTTTCGAGCAGCGGGACCGCCGCCAGGACTTCCCGGAGGATGGTGCCGCTGCCCAGCAAACGCACGTGCGTATCCTTCCGAACTTCGGCGCGCTGCAGGAGATAGAGCCCCCGAAGGATGCCCTCCTCCACGCCCCCGGGCATCGCCGGCTGCACGTAGTTTTCGTTCATCACGGTGACGTAATAGAAGACCGACTCCCGCTCCTGAATCATGCGCCGCAGCCCATCCTGAATAATGACAGCCAGCTCATAGCCGTAAGCCGGGTCGTAGGCCACGCAGTTGGGGACCGTGCTCGCCAGCAGATGGCTGTGACCATCCTGGTGCTGCAGCCCCTCTCCATTGAGCGTGGTGCGCCCCGCCGTGGCCCCCAGGAGGAAGCCCCGAGCCTGGGCATCCCCCGCGGCCCAAGCGAGATCGCCGACGCGCTGGAAGCCGAACATGGAGTAGAAGATGTAGAAGGGCACCAGGGGGTGCTGGTTGACGCTGTAGGAGGTCGCCGCCGCGAGCCAGGCGGAGAACGCCCCGGCTTCCGTGATGCCTTCCTCAAGCACCTGCCCGTCTTTCGACTCCTTATAGGGGGCCAGTTCGCCGGAATCCTCCGGCTCGTAGAGCTGACCCTCGGAGGAGTAGATCCCGAGCTGCCGGAACATCCCTTCCATGCCAAAGGTGCGCGCCTCGTCTGGGACGATGGGCACGATGCGCTCCTTCAGCGCCTTATCCCGGAGCAGGGTCGAAAGAATGCGCACAAAAGCCATGGTCGTTGAAATGGAGCGCTCACCCGATCCCTCGAGCACGGCCTTGAAGGTCTCTAGGGGCGGAGTCGGCAGGCCCTCCGGGGCTACCCGGCGCTGGGGCATGGGGCCCCCTAGGGCATCCCGCTGCCGCTTCATGTAGCGTAGCTCCGGGCTGTCCGCCTTCGGCCGGTAGTAGGGCATTTGTTCTAGATCAGCGTCGCTGAGCGGCACATCGAAGCGGTCCCGGAAGCGACGTAAGGACGCCACGTTAAGCTTCTTGGTTTGGTGCGCCGTGTTTTCGCTCTCGATGGAGTCGCCCATGCCGTAACCCTTTACGGTCTTCGCAAGAATGACCGTGGGCTGACCGGTGTGGTTCACCGCCGCATGGTAGGCCGCGTAGATTTTGTAGGGATCATGGCCGCCCCGGTTCAGACGCATAATGTCGTCATCGGAGAGGTGATCGACCATGGCCCTGAGTTCCGGGTGCTTGCCGAAGAAGTGCTCCCGGGTATAAGCCCCGCCCTTCGCCTTGTAGTTTTGATACTCGCCGTCGACCACCTCGTCCATGCGCTGCTGGAGCATGCCCTGATCGTCGGCTTCGAGGATGGGATCCCAGTGCCGGCCCCAGATGACCTTGATGACGTTCCAGCCAGCGCCCCGGAATACCCCCTCGAGCTCCTGGATTATCTTGCCGTTGCCCCGCACCGGGCCATCGAGGCGCTGGAGATTGCAGTTCACCACGAAGATGAGATTGTCGAGGGACTCCCGGCCCGCTAGCGCGATACTGCCGAGGGTCTCAGGCTCGTCGCACTCCCCGTCGCCTAGGAAGGCCCAGATTTTCCGGTCTCCCATGGACAGCTGACCCCGGCTGTCGAGGTACTTCATGACGTGCGCTTGGTAGATTGCCTGGAGCGGCCCCAGGCCCATGGAAACGGTGGGGAACTGCCAATAGTCACGCATGAGCCAGGGGTGGGGATAGGAGGACAGGCCCTGGCCGTCCGCTTCCCGGCGGAAGCGGTCGAGGTCCTCTTCCTGGAGCCGCCCTTCGAGGAAGGAGCGGGCATAAATCCCCGGAGAGCTGTGGCCCTGGATATAGATGAGATCCCCGGGGTTGTCGTCCGTTGGCGCCCGCCAAAAGTAGTTAAAGCCCACATCATAAAGGGTGGCTGAAGAGGCAAAGCTCGCGATGTGCCCCCCCACCCCGGAATCGTCGGCGTTAGCGCGCATCACCATAGCGAGCGCATTCCAGCGAATAAGGGAGCGAAGCTGGCGCTCCATGAACAGATCCCCAGGCATGCGGGCTTCTCGGCTCACGGGGATGGTGTTTCGGTAGGGGGTGGTAACGGTGTACGGCAGGGACTCCCCCGTCTCCGTCATGCGGGCCGAAAGGCGCGCCAGCAGATAGCGGGCCCGATCCATGCCCTGATGGTCAAGCACCCCCTCCAGCGCCTCCAGCCACTCCCGCGTTTCCTGCGGATCCTGATCCAAACTGCTGATTGGCTTCGCCATACTGCTTTGCGCCCCCTCTGCGGACCGTCGCCCTTTTCCGTTGCCTGTCACTACCGTACGCCGCTTAGACTGCTACTCACCCTGGGTGTTCCCCAGCCCCGAGCCAGGCCGCTCCCCGAACCCCCGAGGCATCGCCATGGCGAGGAGGACGAAGCGCCGTTCGCACGGAAGCCGTAAGAAAGCCGTCGCCCCAATACTTGGGCACTTCCGTGTACAGCGATGCGAGCTGGGAGAGCCCGCCCCCAAGCACCAGCACCTCCGGGTCTAAAATGTTCACGAGGTAAGCAAGCGCTTGGGCTAACTGTTTTGCATGCAAACTTAGGGCCTCTTGAGCCGCCCGATCGCCCTTTTCCCCGGCCTGCACCACGCCCGGCCCCGATTGCGCAGCAAGCGGGGGCGCTACCGGGGACAGATCTCGCCAGCTCTGCACCAGTCCGGGGCCACTCAACCACTGCTCGAGGCAATTTTGACGCCCGCACCAGCAGCGTCGATTCCCCAGACTCTCCGGCCCCGGCGCCTCCGGGGGAAGCGGTAGATGGCCCCATTCCCCTGCAATGCCATGCACCCCGCTGTGAATCTTACCGCGAAGCACGAGACCACCGCCGACGCCCGTACCCAGAATAATGCCGAAGACGCTCGCGGCCCCGGCGCCAGTCCCATCGGTGGCCTCGGACAGGGCAAAGCAGTTGGCATCGTTCGCCAAGCGCACCGGGCGCCCCAGGCGTCGGGAAAAGTCCGCGCCGAGGGGCCGATCGTTCAGCCAGACGGCGTTGCAATTGTGCAGCAGGCCCGTGCGCGCAACGACGGATCCGGGCGTTCCCAAACCCACCGAATCGATCGCGCCGAGGGTCCGTTCCGCGGAAGCCACCGCGTCGGCCAGGGCCTCAAGGGTTTGCTCATAGCTGCCCTGCGGCGCCGGCCAGCGATCTTCCCAAAGCGGCGCTCCCGCCTCATCCAGCACCATCGCCGCGAGCTTCGTGCCCCCAAGATCCAGCCCTAGGTGCTTCATGAGCGCTCCGCCTTCTGCAGCAGCTCGCATAGGCGGCGCTGACCCTCGAACAGCCGCGGGCCCGGGCGGGTGCCCAGATCAGGATTTAAGCGCAGGACGGTCAACCCTGCAGGCAAGCTTTCCGACGCGGCCTCGGGCTCGACGCTCATGAGCACGACCAGCGGCGGCGAGACCCCTCGGGCCTCCGCAAGAAGGACTTCCCGGCTCACCGCCGGGGCGATGCCGGGCAGGGCCGGCAGCGCATGGCGAGCGCCGCAGTTAGACAGCAACTCCGTAAAAAAGTGTTCCGGCCCCAGGGCCGTCGGCGGGCTTAGGGACACCAGGGGCAGCACGCGCGGCCCGGAGGCGGCCCGCGGGGCAAGGGGCTTGGCCCAGTCTGCTTCTAGCGCCTCCAGCGGCGTGGCTGCGCGCTCCGGCGCAAGCTTCGCCAGCTGGCGAATCTCCTCCGAGACCCCTTCTAACCCCCGAGGGGCGGACACAAAAACCGGCGCCCGGCGCGCCAAACTTTGCCGAAGGCTCGGGGAGGCCGCATCGCCCCACAGCACAATGAGATCGGGTTGCGCAGCCCACACGGCTTCCTGGGACAGGTTGAAGGCGTCGCCGATGGACGGGATAGCCGCAGCCGCCGGGGGATAGTCCGCAAAGGCCACGGTGGCGACGATGCGATCTCCAAGACCTAGGGCGTAGAGCATTTCCACAACATGGGGCGCCAGGGCCGCAATGCGTTGGGGCGGTTTTTCGAGGGAGAGCTCTGCACCCGTGCTGTCCACGGCGCGGAGCGATGTTTCGGCGCGAGCCGCCCCCCCAAGGGCAAGCCCCAGGGCGAAGAGCCCAAGGCCAAGGGCCCGACCCAGGCCCCTCACAGACTCGCTTCCGCTTCAGCGAGCACGGCGCGGGAGAAGTAGGGACCGGGATCGGTCTTGCGCCCCGGGGCGATCTCGCTATGGCAGGCCAAGGCTTCCGGGGAAAGTCCATAAACGACCCGTAGGAGGCGCGCCAGCGCCGCAAGGCTCAGGTACTGAGCCCAGGTAAAGGGCGTCTGCCCATCCCCCTCAAGCTCGATACCGATGGAGAAATCGTTGCAACGTTCCCGCCCCTTCCACTGGGACACCCCGGCGTGCCAAGCCCGGCCATGAAAGGGCACGAATTGGGTCAGAGTGCCGGCGCGATCAATCAGAACATGAGCCGAGACCTTAACCTCTTCAAGATCCGCGAAGCTGTCATGGGCCTGGCAGTCGAGGCGACCCTGAAAGAGCGCCTCAGGGTAGCCCGTGCCGAAGATGCCCTCAGGAAGGGAGATGGCGTGCACCACCAGGAGCCCAAGGGGCATCAGCCTGGGGCGGGCATCAAAGAAAGGAGAGGGACAACGACGCACCCGACGGAGCCAGCCGCCGTATACACCGCCCCAACGGGCGCTATCGCAAATCAATGCTTCGGTGCGCCCTAGGCTCACCGTGCTCCTCCCTCCCTGAGCCCTGGGCTTCCCCCGCGGGCGCGCCTATTATGCGCCGCAAAGGTCGCGCCGTCATGAACGAAAAGGATAGCCCATGTTTCAGCACCCACTGGACCCTGCCAGCATCACGCGCCAGGTTCAGGCTGCCCTGGCGGAAGACGTTGGAGCCGGCGATCTCAATGCGGCGCTGATTGATCCGGCCCAGCGACTTCGGGCGCAGGTGATCACCCGAGAAGCAGGCATTTTTTGTGGCCGCCCCTGGGTGAACGAGATCTTTGCCTACCTGGACCCTGCGGTCACCCTGACCTGGGCCGTCTCCGACGGGGATCCCATTGCTGCGGAACAGACGCTGCTCACCCTGGAAGGGCCGGCCCGGGCCATCCTCACCGGAGAGCGCTGCGCCCTGAACTTCATGCAGACCCTGTCCGCCACGGCCACGGTCACCCGGCAATGGAGTACCCCCCTCAAAGACACCGGGTTGATGCTCCTAGACACGCGTAAAACACTGCCTGGACTCCGCACCGCGCAAAAATACGCCGTGCTCTGTGGCGGCGGCGCGAACCATCGCATGGGGCTCTTTGACGCCTTCCTCATCAAGGAAAATCACATCGCCGCTGCCGGCTCCATTTCCGAAGCCATCGCTGCGGCCCGGCGCACGGGCCCGGGAAAGCCCGTGGAGATCGAGGTGGAGACGCTCGAAGAACTGGACGAGGCCCTGGCGGCGGGGGCTGACATCGTGATGCTTGACGAGTTTGATGAGCCGTCCCTCAAAGCCGCTCTCGCCCGCCCCCGGGGCGACACCAAAATCGAGGTTTCGGGAAATGTGGATCCAGCCCGCCTTCAAGGTCTCGCCGCCCTCGGAGTGGATTACGTGAGCCTTGGCGCCCTTACCAAGCACGTCCGCGCGCTTGATCTCTCGCTGCGCGCCGAGCGCGCCTAGCCCCCAGCCAGGACAGCGCCGCCAACTAGGAGAGCCTCGTGACAGACGAATCCCCCAAACCCAGCGATAAAAAACAAAAGCAGTTCCATGGCTGGCGCCTGCTGGGAGTGGTAATTGTGGTGCTGGTGCTGCTGGCCGGGATTTCCGCAGCCATTAACGTTCAAGTGCTCGGCTTGTAACGCCGTCTAGCCCGGCGGCCAAGACGCCGGTGCGCCTGTCCCGGGTCAAAGGGATCGTGCTAGCCTTTTTTGCTCAGCACCTACTAACCCAGCACGAGAGGAAGCCTCCCCATGGCCCGTTTTCTCCTGCGCCTGCGCCGCGCCACCCCGCTGTTTGCGCTGCTGCTAACCCTAGGGCTACATGCGCCGGCTCTTGGCGCCGAGGAGGGCCGCTTCTGCGGGCCGCCGCAAAGTCCCGTGCTGGTCTCAGCTCGCCTTCCCATACTGAAGGCCGGGAACGTTCCCGATTTTCTGGCAACGAATCAAATTGCTCGGCAAAACACCATCGCCACCTACGCGAACATTGCGGAACGGCTTTTGGCAATCCCCGGCGGCCCGGTGGACCCGGAGGCTCTACAGCCCCTATTCCGGTTTCTAAACAACATGCATGACACCATGGTGAACAGCGCCGATCAGGGCATTGGCCAAGCCCTCGCCGATGGCTTTCTGAGCGCTGTGGAAGATCTCTACGCCCGAAACCCAGTGCCCCTGCGCCGCATTCGCTTTAGCTACAGCCACCCGGCCCTAGCCAAGCCCGAAGAGGATGCCCCCAACTACGTTCTTTACGGGCAATACACCGTCGTCAGCGCTCAGCAGCTGCGCCTCACCATCTCGGTGCTGCGCACGGATACGGCGGAGCAACGGAGCTTCAGCGCGATTGCTCCCCTAACCCAGGTGTCCGCCGCCGTGGCTCAGCACTTTTTCGATGCATTTCAGAGGCCGGAGCTTGCGGAGTTCGTCGACCCTATGCCGAGGACGGAGTGGGTGCCCCTCCCCGCCACCCTAGCCGTACAGGACGTACTAACGACCCAAGCGCAGGCCGTCTGCGCTGCCCAAGGCGCTCGGCTGCCCACGCGGCTCGAGATGACCCTCGGCGCCGCCTTCGGCCCCTATTTCACCGGGGTAGGCTTTGACCCCTCCCGCTACTACGCCATCGAGGATGAAAATGGGCTTCAGGTCATGAACCTCTACGCGAGCGAATGCCTACCCCCGGCGCCCCGGCAAAAGGCAGCGGTGCTCTGCATCCGAGACCTCTAGTAGCGAACCCTTCAGGCATAAAAAACCCCGCGAGCGCGGGGTTCTTCAGGAAGATGGTGCCGAAACGCGGAATCGAACCGCGGACCTACTGATTACGAATCAGTTGCTCTACCGACTGAGCTATTTCGGCTTTGAGGGCGCGAATCCTAACGATGCCTCGGAGCAAGCGCAAGATAACCCCCAACTCGGCTCCGGGGGCAGCAGGAAGATATGCTGCTCTTCGTCCTCCTCCTCTTTTTGCAACGGGGCCGGGGCTTTACGCCGCTGCCCTGCGCCCGCGTCTCACTGCTGGGTTTGGACCGTTGGCGGATTGCCATAGCTGACGACCAATTCTTCGTCGGAGGCGGGATCGGTCACGGTGACGGCATAGCCGTCGCTGCTGGCGTTGATGGCATAGGTGAAGGCATCGGCCCCATCGGAGGGCGCCCAGCCCGTCTCCGTGGGGTCGTCGCCCGGGGACCAGCCTTCGCCGGAGTAGGTGCCTTCCTCGGCGCGATAGAGCGCTTGGCGCACAGCCATGGACTGGGCCGCGCTACGCAGCGTCGCGTGCCGCGCCTGTTCTTCATAGCCCTGGTAGCTCGGCAGGGCGAGGGCCATGAGGAAACCGACGATGGCGATCACCACCATCAGCTCTAGGAGCGTAAATCCTCGCGCCATGCATCCAACCCTGTAATCCGCGGTTAATTGACCGTAGCCGACTCTGCAGTGAGACCCTTATAGGCCGGCAGGGTAATGGTGTAAGTGCCAGAAGAGGATAGGGCAATACCCACGGCGCCACTGGCATCGCTGGCCGATCCCGCGTAGGCGTCGCCGCCACCCGGCGCCTTCGCTCCAGAGGCGTTCAAAGTCGAGATAATGGAAGCCGCCTCCGGCGGCGTCAGGGCGGATCCGGACAGGGCCGCCTGAGATTGAGCTTTTGCGACCTCATTGGCGACAAAACGCCGCGCCGCGGAGAAGTTTTCTCGCGCCTTCGTGGCATTCGCGCTATCGATGTAATCATTATAGGCCGGCAGCGCCACCGCTGCCAGAATGCCGATGATAGCCACCACGATCATCAGCTCAATAAGCGTAAAACCCCGTTGCATTTGCGCTTTCATACTCCCTCCTCAGGACATGCCGGCTTCACCACCGGCGTTCAGAAGATAACGCGTTTGCGCAAGCGTCTGGAAGGGCGCAGCCTTGGCTGGCGTAAGCCGCCGGCAGGCGCCCACATCGCGGATCCAAAGAGAGGCAGCTAGACTCTTTCCCCTTCGCTACCCTTGGCGGTCCGCTAAAAGGTCCGGGGAATGATGAATAGCCAGAGCCAGGGCGGCGTTGCCGCACGCCTTCAAGCAGAGGGGCAGCTCGACGAGACCCTGCTGGTCGCGGCAAAGCACCGTGCCCAGCAGCAAGGCCTCTCCCTGGGCGCAGCGCTCCTGGCCCAGGAGGGCCTAGACACGCAAGCCTTCGCGGAAGCGGCCTCCGAAGCCTTTGGCCTTCCGCTCTTTGACCTCAGCGCCTTTGACCTTCGTCATGCGCCCCGGGGCCTGCTAAAGGAGACCTTCCTCCGCAAGCATCAGCTTCTGCCCCTCCTTCGCCGAGGCACGACACTCTTTGTCGCCATGGCCGACCCTAGCGAGCACCAGGGCCTCAGCGAAGGGCAGTTTCATTCAGGGCTAACCCTTGCACCGGTAGTAGTCGAGCTGCGCCAGCTACGGCGGGGCCTCGAGACCTTCCTCTCTGAGAACAGCGAGGCCCTGCTGGCGGGGCTCGAAGAGGACCCCCTGGAGGTGCTCAGCAAGGAAGAGGCGCCCGGGGAAGGGTCGGCGCTCGACAGCGCCCAAAACCCCGAGGAGGCGCCGGTGGTGCGCTTCATCAACAAGGTCCTCGTGGACGCCATTCGCAGCGGCGCCTCGGATATTCACTTCGAGCCCTACGAGCAGCGCTACCGGGTACGCTTCCGCACCGACGGCATGCTGCGAGAAGTCGCTTCCCCGCCGGCGAATCTTGGCCAGCGCCTCGCCGCGCGGCTAAAGGTGATGTCACGCATGGACATATCGGAACGGCGCGTGCCCCAAGATGGGCGCATCAAGCTGAGGTTCAGCCAGGACCAGGCTATCGACTTCCGGGTGAACACCCTACCAACCCTCTACGGAGAAAAGGTGGTGCTGCGGATCTTGGATCCCAGTTCGGCCAAGCTTGGTATCGATGCCCTCGGCTACGAACCGGAGCAAAAGGCCCTCTTCCTCGACGCTCTCGCCCAGCCTCAGGGCATGATTTTGGTGACGGGCCCCACGGGATCCGGGAAAACCGTCTCCTTATATACCGGGCTCAATATCCTCAACACCGCGGAGCGCAACATCGCCACCGCGGAGGATCCGGTAGAGATCAACCTTGAGGGGATCAACCAGGTCAACGTAAACCCCCGCGTCGGCCTCGACTTTGCCGCAGCCCTCCGGGCCTTCCTCCGCCAAGACCCGGACGTGGTGATGGTGGGGGAGGTGCGGGATCTGGAAACGGCCGAGGTGGCCGTCAAGGCCGCCCAAACGGGGCACCTCGTACTCTCCACCCTACACACAAACTCCGCCCCCGAAACGCTCACCCGGCTGCGGAACATGGGCGTCCCCAGCTTTAACGTCGCTACTTCGGTCAGCCTGATCATCGCCCAGCGCCTCGCCCGGCGCCTCTGCAACCTCTGCAAGGTGCCCCACACCGTGCCCCAGGCTGCCCTCCTCGAGCTCGGCTTCGAAGCGGATGATTTTCAGGAACCCTTCACCCTCAATGAAGCGAAGACTCAAGGCTGCGAGCACTGTCATCAGGGGTATAGCGGCCGGGTGGGGCTTTATGAGGTGGTCCGCATTACCCCCAGGCTCCAGGCCCTCATCCTGGAGGACGGCAACGCCCTGGCCCTGGCCAAAGCGGCTCGAGCCGAAGGCTTCTTAAATCTCCGGCGCGCCGGCGTGCTAAAAGCCAAGGCCGGCATCACCAGCCTCCTTGAGGTCAGTCGGGTGACGGCGGCGAGCAGATGAGCAGCTCCGCCTTTCGCTATCAAGGCCGCGATCGTCTCGGCAAGCGGGTCCGCGGCGTGGTGGAGGGCGCAAGCCCGGAGACGGTGCAGGCCAGTCTCCGGCGTAAAGGCATCCTCGCGGAGAAGCTCACGCCCCAGCGCGCCTCGAAAAGCCGCGGCGGGCGCATCAAAAGCGGCGACCTCGCCCTCTTCACGCGTCAGCTGGCCACCATGATGCGCGCCGGGGTGCCCCTCGTGCAGTCCTTTGGCATCGTGGCTAGCGGGCTGAGCAACCCGGCCATGAAAAGCCTGGTGCTCGCCCTTCAAGATCAGGTCGCCAGCGGCACGGCTTTCGCCTCGGCCCTGCGCAGCCATCCGAAAATCTTCGACGCGCTGTACTGCAATCTCGTGGACGCTGGGGAACAAGCCGGCGCCCTGGAAACCATGCTCGATCGCCTCGCCACCTATCGGGAGAAAAGCGAAGCCCTGCGCGGGAAGATTCGCAAGGCGCTGACCTACCCCGTCGCCGTTCTGGTGATTGCGCTGGTGGTCACGGGCCTACTCCTTATTAAGATCGTGCCCCAGTTTGAAGATGTTTTTGCCGGCTTCGGGGCAGCCCTACCCCCCTTCACCCAGTTGGTGATCGCCCTTTCCAAATGGGCTCAAGCCCACTACCTCGCCGTGCTGGTCGGGCTGACGGTTGGCTGCTTCGGTCTGCGCTATGCTCATGGCCAGTCCCCGGCCTTTCGCGATGGACTCGACCGCTTTCTCCTGCGCCTCCCGGTGCTGGGGTCGATCCTTGAACGGGCCGCGGTGGAGCGCTTTGCCCGCGCCCTGGCCACCACCTTCGGGGCCGGCGTGCCGCTCGTAGAGGGGCTACGCTTCACCGCCGGCGCCACGGGCAATGCAGTCTTCCGGGAAGCCACGCTGACCCTGGGAAAGGAGGTCACAACAGGCATGGCCCTAGCCGAGGCCATGAACGCCAATCCGCGCTGGCCCAGCATGATTCAGCAGATGGTGCTCATCGGCGAGCAGGCCGGGGCCGTGGATGACATGCTTGATAGGGCCGCGGCCCACTACGAGCAGGAG